>JBGAMO010000037.1:0-28798 GCA_044222845.1 Phycisphaerales bacterium | reverse complement strand
CATCTCCGGGGTCTGGGAGTACAAGTCGCGCACCGAATCCTCTGTTCCGAAGGGCGTGAACACGGGGATGTCCATGCCCGGGCGACCGGATTCGGGGCCGCCGAGGTCCAAGCGTGCCAACTTGCCGATCACGAGGGTGACGAGGTACGCGCTGTGGGGCTTGTCCTGCAGCCAATGCCAGCGTGTGCGTTTGAGGCCGTCGGGGCCCACCCCGGCGCTCGCCTTTTCTTCGAGGCGGCCGTTGCTCACGACTTCATACCCATCCTCGACCGTCACGAATATCTCGGTGGTCAGTTTTTCGTTGGGGAAGTCATGGCACGGGAACCACAGGCTGTTGAGCTGTGCTTCGCCCTGGGCGTGGATCTGCGGGAACTGGCGGGTGATGCTCTCCGCGTCCGCCTTGCCGGACGAATAGGTGAGCCCAGCACCGCGGTTCTTGGAGAAGTCCAGCATGTACTTCACGACGAACTCAACGGGCACCCCGGGTGCCGCGGCCCGGGGAAGCTGAATGACGAGCTTGCCGTCGCGGCATTCAAACTTGCAGGCGGCGCCGTCGCAGGTGATGCTCTTAACCGAAGGGCCCTTGCAGTCGAGCGTGAGTTCGGACCGTGCAGTGGCGATGGCCGCGGCACGCAGACGCATCACCCCGATCAGTTCGGCCTGCTGCATATCTGGGAAGTCCAGATCCAGCGACATGTGAAGATGGTCGAAGTCGCGGTCGGGCGCCCAGTTGCCCAACTGCCGTCCGGTGACGGGATCGATCCGCGGATCGATCGGCAGGCCGGAATCGTGCTTCTCCGCGGGCTTGGCGGTCGGCTCGGCGGCAGAATCCTGACCGATCGCGGCGAATGCGGGCAGCATCGCTGCTGTCATACAGAATCCGCGCACGAGCGACCGCAGTTGAGCATGTTTCACGCGAGCAACTCCAGAGAATGCAGCGCCACGCCGCCGGGGAAGCGGAGAGAATATGCGGCCACGACTGACGCCGCGCGGTCTCGCCGGGCGTCAGAGCGGCGGTGGGGATGCGTAACCTCCATGAGCGCATGGGGATCATCCGAAATCCCGACCTGGATGCAGACTCCGCCGAGTTCCGCGCGGCGACCGTGGCGATGCGAAATGCGCCGGGGGCTCTTCCTCACCCATTGGTGGTCATCTGCGGGTACCACTCGCCGGCCGCGCCGGGGTGGATTGCGCTCGCGACTCTGCGGCGATTCGCCGCGACAGGGGAGCATGGCGCGATCGTTGTTTCGTATCCGTTCTGCACCACCAAGGAGGCCGCCGCGGAGCGGATTCTCAAGTCCGTGGACCGTGCGGGGCTGATGGGGCGTTCAATCGACGTGTTGGGAATCTCGATGGGCGGGATCATGGCACGATGGCTGGCGGCCCGCGGCGAGTTGCCGGGCATCCAGCGGCTCGTGACGCTCGCATCGCCGCATCGTGGCGCGAAGATCGCGGGACGCGTGCGTCCGGACGCCGCGGCGAGAGATCTGCGGCCCGGGAGCGATTTCCTCAGCGCGTTGGACGCGGATTTCGCGGGCCGGCGGTACGAGCTGCTCTGTTATGCCACGCTCCGAGACTGGCTGGTGGGCGCGAGGAACACGGCCCCTGTGGGGATGAGTCCGGTGTGGGTTGATCCGACACGCCCGTTGGCGAAGGCGATGTCTCACTTTACCATCGGTTCTGATTGGCGGATCATGGCCGACGTCGCGACAAGGCTGCTGGGACGGCCGAAGCTCGGCACTCCGTCCGAGCCGCCGCGAGACTGAGCGTGTGTGCCCTAACCGAGTCCTGGGAGGGGGCGGGCGTTACTTGCCTTCGTACCAGTTGGGCGCGGCGTGCGCATCGACCTTGAGGGGCACGCTGATGCTCATGGCCTGCTCCATGCGTTCGATGACGACGGTCTTGACCGCATCCGCGGATTCGGTGGGGGCCTCGAAGACCAGTTCGTCGTGGATCTGAAGCAGCATCAGCGTGCCGTGCAGCGGGTTCCTGGCGTCCGTGCGGGCTTCGATGATGCGGCGGTGCAGATCGACCATCGCGATCTTGATGAGGTCCGCGGCGGAGCCCTGGACCACGCTGTTGATCGCGAGCCGCTCTGCGAGCGCTCGGCGCGAGGGGTTGGGAGAATCGGTCTCGGCGATGGGGCGGCGACGCTTGAGCATCGTCTCGACGTACCCCTTGCTGCGGGCGTGCTCGACACATTCCTGCAAGAAGGTGGTGATGCCGGAGAACTTGCGCTTGTACCCGTCGATGATCTCCGCGGCCTTGGCCTGCTCGATCTTGAGCCGCCGCGCCAGCCCGTACGACGTGATGCCGTACACGATGCCGAAGTTGACCATCTTCGCGCCGCTGCGTTGCTCGCGGGTGACCTGGTCCAGCGGGATTCCATGGATCTGCGCGGCGACGGCGGTGTGGATGTCCTGGCCTTCCTGGAAGGCCAGGATCAGCGCGGGGTCTCGGGAAAGGTGCGCGAGCAGGCGGAGTTCGATCTGGGAGTAGTCGGCGGTGATCAGCGTTCGTCCCGGCGGGGCGACAAACGCCTTGCGGATGTCGCGGCCCACATCGGTGCGGATGGGAATGTTCTGCAGGTTTGGGTCGTGGCTGGCGAGGCGGCCCGTGGCGGCGACGGTCTGGTTGAACGAGGAGTGGACGCGGCCGGTCTTGGGGTGGATGGCTTCCTTGAGCGCCACCAGGTATGTTGAGACGAGCTTGGTGAGTTGGCGGTACTCCAGGATCAGCCGCGGGATCTGTGTGGTGATCGCGTCGTTGTCGGCGAGTTCCTCGAGCACCTCGGCGTCGGTGGAGAAGCCGGTCTTGGTGCGTTTGGCGCCCTTGATGCCCAGCCCCGGCGGCTCATCGTCGGGCCCGTTGAACAGCGCGGCGGCGAGCTGTTTGGGGCTGTCCGGATCGAACGCGCGGCCGAGCTGGGAGCGGGATTCGGCCGCGATCTGCTTCATCAGCGAATCGATCTGGCCGCTGAGGCGGGCCCGTTGGCGGTCGAGCTCGTTCGCGTCGACTTTGATGCCGTTCCACTCCAGTTCCGCCAGCACTTCCACGAGCGGCAGTTCCACGTCGCGTGCGAGGGGCAGAAGACCCATCGACTCCAGCTGCGGCATCATGTTCGCACGCAACTGGAGCGCGACATCCGCATCCTCGGCCGCGTACTGGGTGGCGTCCTCGATGGGAACTGAGTCGAACGTGCCCTGGTCTGGCCCGGTTCCGATGAGTTCCTTGATTGAGATGTTGGTGCGGTTGAGCAGCGCGAGCGAGAGGGCGTCGAGCGAGTGTGAGGAACGGGAGGGATCGATCAGGTAACTGGCGATCATCGAATCGCAGCCGCCGGGGGCTGTGAGGCCCCGGAGCGTCACGCCGTGGGCTCTGAAAATGTTGATGTCAAACTTGAGGTTGTGGCCGGTCTTGGCCTTGTCGGCGTCTTCGAGGAAAAGGCGGAGCACGCCCAGCACGGTCTGTTCGTCGAGGTGCCTCGCGGGAGTGGGGGACCTGACCGGGATGTACCAGCCGGTGCCGACCTTGGTTGAGATGCTCACGCCGCAGAGCTTGGCTGTGTGCGGGGAGAGGGCGGTGGTCTCGGTGTCGACGGCGATCACCGGGGCGGAGCGAAGTTCGGCGACGAGGGCGGCGAGCTGGTCGCGCGTTGTGATGCAGTGGTAGTCGCCGGACTGGGCCTTGACCGGAGCGGAAGCGGCCGTTGCGGGAGTATCGAACAGCCCGCCACGCGGCGGCGGAGCCGGGCGGGCCGGCGCGGCGGCGGCTGGCGCTGGGCGGTCGGACTCGGTTCTTCCCGAGGCGTTTGCATTCAGGATCGTCTTGATCTCGTCCTGGTAGCGGTTGAATCCCAGCTCACGGAAGATGGCCGGCAGGCGGTCGAGCTTGAGGCTGGGGACCGATGCCGCGGTCAGTTCCAGTTCCACGGGCACATCTCGCCGTAAGGAGATGAGCTGCTTGACGAGAGGGAGTTGGTCGAGCGCCGCGCGGAGCTTTTCGCCCCGCTTGCCGGGGACTTTCGGCGCGTTGGCGACGAGGTTGTCCAGAGAGCCATACTCCTTGATCCACTGGGCGGCGACCTTGTCGCCGACGGTGTCGATGCCGGGGACGTTGTCGACCGTGTCTCCCACGAGCGTGAGCATGTCGACGACTTGGTTGGGCCGCAGGCCGGTCTCGGCGTACAGAGTTTGCTCGGAGAAGGGGTTGTCGGTGTGAACGTCGAACAGTTCGACCTGCTCGCCTTCGAGCAACTGCTTGAGGTCCTTGTCTTTGGACACCATCCGGATGGCCAGATCGGGGTGATTCTGGCGGAGTTTGGTGACGAGCGTCGCGATGACGTCATCGGCCTCGTAGCCTTCGGCGCCGACGATGGGCACGCCGATCTCGCGGAGCATCGCCAGGCAGCGGTCCACCTGCGGTTCAAGGTCGGGCGGCGGCGGGGGGCGCTGGGCCTTGTACTCGGGGTAGATTTGCGAACGGAATGTGCCGCGGTCGCCCGAGACGTCGAGCGCGAGGGCGATGTAGTCGGGGCGTCCCGCCTTGATGAGGCTGGCGCCGTCGGCTTTGAGGAGCTTGAGCATGAGCCCGACGAACCCGAACGTCATGTTCGTGGGCTCTTTGGTGACCGGGCTGGACATGGGCGTACGGATCGCGTGATAGCACCGATAGAACGCCGCGTAACCGTCGATGAGGTAAAGAGTCGCCATGCACCCACTCCGCGTGGGCGGAAAGGTACGCCAATCAATCGCGTACGGCGTTGGGGCCGCCGACTCGCCAATACACGCCTTCGGGGCGCCGCCGAATCGGTCAGGATCATTCAAAGAAGCGTCTGACAACGGCGGCCATCGCGGGGTGACATAAACACTCCTGCGAAGCAGGCGTTCGCGCAGCGCGGAAACGATGGCGGAAGTTCGGTGAAGTTCTGAATGCCCGTCGGACCAATTCCAGAGCGACGGGCTTGCGTGGACAAGCGGCCCAAGGGCTATCGATGTTCACGCATCAGCGCGGTCGTGTTCGCCGCGTCTAAGAGCGTCTTGGAGGACGCTTGGTGTCGGTCGATCGATGTTCAACTCGCGTGCGATCTCGTCATGCCGGTCGCTCCTGCGGCCCCTCGCGGGGACGCGACTCGGGATTCCCGCGTGACCTGTCACGAACGCGGGAAGAGCAATCTCATCATGGCATGCAGGTGCGGAAAAAGCAAGCGAAAATCGATGCCTCGTGCGGATTTTTCTCGAGCATGCGACCAGTTTGCGATCAGGTTGCGAACTGTTTCCGCGGACGCCGCGTACCCAGCGGGGTTAGACTTGTCTTTCGGAGACTTCACCGTGAGCAGCCACATCGGTATCGTCGCAGTCAGCCCCGAAGGCGCAGCGCTCTTCTATCAGGCGATCACGCGGCAGTCGGCGCGTCTGCGTCCGCCGGGCGAGCACCCGCGGCTGTCGGTGCACAACGAACCGTTGGCGCAGTATATTGATGCGATTCGTCGCGACGATTGGATGACGGTGGGCAAGCTGCTTCGCAGGTCCGCGGAGTTGCTGGCGCGCTGCGGCGCCGAGTTCTGTCTGACGCCCGACGCCGCGGTGCAGCATGCGGTGCAACTCGCAGAGGTGGGTTCGCCGATTCCGTGGCTGACGATGACCGATCTGGTAGGGCAGGCGGTTTCGCGGGACGGTCGGCGGGTGGTGGGGATCATCGGCACCGAGCTGGTGATGAACTCGTCAACATTCCAGATGCACCTGGGTATCCGTGGCATCCATGTGCTGGCCCCCAAGCCTGATGACGCCAAAGCCATTGATCACATTATCTTCAACGAGTTGATCTTCGGGCAGATCCACCCGCAATCGCGGGCGATCGTGCTCGACACGATCGGGAGGTTGGCCCAGGCCGGTTGCGAGGCGGTGATCCTCGCCAGCAGCGAGGCCCCCTTGCTCGTGTCGAAGGAGAACTGCCCTCTTCCCATCTACGACGCCAGCGATCTGGTCGCGGAAGCTGCGGTTCGCCGCACCATGGAGCAGGCCGTTCGGTCCTGATGGGTGGTCGTGGTCGGCCTTCGATGTCCGGACTCGCGGGAGTGAAGCGAGGTTCAACCGGTGTCGAGGGCGAATGGGGTACCCGAAAATGTGTCGAACATCTGGATTTTGATGCGGCCTGCACTTCGCCGCGAAGGGGTGTGGAATCCGAACGTCCAAGTGACGTTGCGGACGCAACCTTCGGGAATTCAGGTCCGAATCACCTATTGGTTTCCCGGTGCGCACCGGGTTGCCATACTATCGGCCGACGGGAAACGGTCAGGGCGCGCTCAAACGCACTGGACGAAAAGCCCGGATGTTCGGTATGCTGTCGTGAATCCGCGAACGCGGTGTCAAGGTTGAGAGCAAAGTTGGGTTCGTTCGGCCGGCCGTGGGGGGCCTGACCGGGCAGGACGGATGCCAACGGCTGGGGTAATCTTGACCCTCCCGTTCGCGGGGAATGAGCCGGTATCGCATTGCCCTGATCTGGTCGGGGTGCGCCGTCGGCTTCGCACAATATGGAGCGTGTCATGGATCGAGGGAACTTGCGTTCTCTGCTCTCGAAGGTCGAACTCCCCAGCATGTCCCGTTTCGCCTCGCGGCATCGCCGCGGCGGAGCGGTGCCGTCGTTCTCTGCCTCATCGCTGCTCGCGGGCGTGGGGCGGGCACTCGGGCTGACAGCCCCCGGGGCTGACCGGCGCCTGACGCTCGAAGGGTTGGAAGAGCGTTCCATGCTGGAAGGCTCGTTCGCGACGGCGATCATGGTGAACCTTGACGGCGCCGGCAACGGTACCGGAACGGGCACCATTAATCCCGCGACGCCGACCACGGACAACGACTACTTCCAGTTCACGCCCCTCACCACGGACTTCGTCCGGGTGTTGGCGGACACATCGAACGAAGCCGCGGCCAGCAACTTGAACACCAAGGTCACGGTGTACGGCTCGGCCAACCTGACCGACATCGTCGCGACGGGATCCACGAACGGCACGCTCACCTCCGGGGTCGCCCGGGACGGTTGGGTTGGTTTTGTGGCGGAGGCCAACCACACGTATTACGTAGTGGTGAGTTCCGAGACCGCGGCCCAGGGCACGTACACCCTGCGCGTCGCGACAACCAGCACTACCTTCGACATTGGGCAGGAGACGCCCGCCGATGTGGGGATTGGCCGCGAAGCGGGCAGCCCCGTCCCCAACCTTGCTACCGGCATGCCGCCGATCACGCCGATCTTCGGCGTTCTGGGGCTCCGCCAGCAGGACATCGTTTACAAGTACGTGGTTCCCAATGACGACACGTACAACAGCATCGTGACCATCGATGCGCAGTCGACACAGACCAATCTCACGCGCCGCCTCGACACCCGCCTGGAGGTCTACGACTCCACCGGCGCCCAGATCGCGGCCGACAGCGTGTCGGGCCGGTTGCAGGACGCGTTCACGACGATCAAGGCCGAGCCCGGGCAGACTTTCTATATCCGCGTGCGCAGCGACGAGATTCGAAACGCGAACGCGAACCTGGCCACCGGTCTGTTCTTCCTGGTGCTTGACGGCAAAGCCGCCGAGACGCCGCTCAACCCGGTCACGCGGCTGTTCAGCACGGCCGACGCGTTTATCGGCTTCGGGCCGGCCAACAACCCGCCGCCGCCCACCCCGACTCCTCCCACGTTCCAGACAGCGTCGTACACGTTCATCGCCCAGGGCGACGAGACGGCGTTCATCACGGTGCAGCCCACGGGTCTGGCGCCGGTGACCGATCCGGCCGTGCGGGTGTTTGACGACACCGGCAGGCTTATCAAACTGAACGACGACTACATCGGGGCCAGCGCCGAGTTGCAGGTGCCGCTGGTCGGCGGGCATCGGTACTTCATCGTCGTCGACGGGTTCGAGGTGAACAGCCAGGTGCAGTTCACGCTGGATATTGAGGCGAACCACACGTTCGACCCGGCCGATCCGATTGATGATCACGTCAATACGCCACCGCTGACCCAGCCGCCGACGGCGGCGGAGCAGGCCAATGCTCGCCGCGTGTTCAAGGAATCGACCGTGCTGCGTTTCACGCAGGCGACATTCCTGCTTGATCCGGACAACAACCCGCTGCGCGACCGCGGGCAGGTGGTCTCGGCCACCGGCCAGGGTCGCATCTGGGGTGCGGGCGACACCGACGTGTTCCAGTTCGTTCCGCCCGTGGACATGCTGACCACGTACCAGGGCAACAACGACGATCAGGGAACCTCGCTGTACATCGGTGGTTCTTTCAATCAGGCCGACCCGAATACGCCGTTCCCCGTAACCAACCGCACGCTGGCGGTGTGGGACGCCGCGGATTACTGGTACACCGGCAACCAGAGCTTTGACCCCAACTTCAATGTCACGTACGGGTTCAACAACAACCCCGACACCGCCGGCACGGACAACGCCGAGATCCACGTGCTGTACGACTGGAACCCCTCCGGCCAGGCCGGCGGGAACCCGCTGCAGCACATCCTGGTCGTCGGCGGCGATTTTGACCTGATCGTGCCCACGCCGTTCGGCCCGCAGTTCATTCGCAACCTTGCGTTCTGGCTGTACAACCAGCAGAGCGGGCGCTGGGAATGGGCCAACGGCGGCTCGGTCAACGGCACAGTGCGTGCGGCGACGGTCTATGACCCGGTGGCGTTTGATCCTGATGGTTCGGGAACGGCTCCGCAGGGCCCCGATCCTTCGGGGCCGCAGCTGTACATCGGCGGCGATTTCACGGATGTGGCCGGTGCGGTCGACGCATTCGGGCAGTACACGCCCGGCCTGGCCGCGAACCATCTGGCGGCATTGGACTTAAACGCTGGCTGGTCCGCGCTCGGAGCGGGCGTCGATGGCCCGGTCTATGCGCTGACCACCTGGGACCCGCCCGATGCGGGTGCGCAGCGTCCCGCGGTGCCCCCGGGCCCGGGCGGCGACCCGCCTGCGCTGGACGAAGTGCTCGACGCCCCCGATGCGCCCATCAGTCTCATCATCGGCGGCCAGTTCACCGCCACGACCAACGTTGGCGCACGCAACAACCTCGCGACCTGGGACGGGTTGGCGATCGGCGCCTTGGAGTTCGGCTCGCCGAGCCGTCCTCAGCCCGCGGGCAGCACCAACGGCCCGGTGTACGCGTTTGCAGTGATTGACGATTTGGATCCGGACGGGGACGCCGGCCGTCGCGAAGCGGCGAAGGTGCTGGTGGTGGCCGGCGAGTTCACGCAGATCGGCAACCTGAACAACGTGGGCAACATCGCCAAGTTCGGACGCAAACTGTGGGATCCTGACGGCGGGGGTGCAACGCCGAACCCGCAGGACCCCTCGGTCCCCGAGTACAACCCGATCCTGGTCTGGGAGTTCCTGGACGAGAACGCGCCGTCGGACACCAACGGTCCGATCCATGCGCTGCAAGTCTGGAATCCCCCGGACATCAACAACTCCGCGAACGTGATCCCGTCGGTGCTGGTCATCGGCGGTGATTTCACGGATCTGGGCGGCATCCCCGTCGGCAACATCGCCGAGTACGGCCCGCTCGATGACAACGCTCCCGTGGGCGCAATCGGTGCGTACAGCAACAACTTCTTCGGTCCGGGCACCAACGGCATCGTCTGGACGCTCGAAGCGGTGACCGACGCGCAGGAGCCCAGCGTTACCGATCCGCTCGACAACGGCAGTCCGCAGGAGGTGCTGTACGTCGGCGGTGACTTCACAACCGTTCAGAACCCCGGGCCGGGCGGACCGATCCCCGCTTCGCACATCGCGCAGTTCTCCGCCATCACGGGGCCGTTCAACGGCGATGACGCGTTCACCTGGGCGGCGATGAACAACGGCGTTGACTATGTCGTGGATCCGCCGCCGGCGCCCGCGGCGACGGTGTTCGCTCTCTCTGCGTTCGACGACGGAAATCCCGCCGAATGGGACCGTCACGACCGCCCGGCGACGCGCCTGCAACTCGTCGTTTCGCCCGCGTCGGGCTCGTTCATCAACGCGTTCGTCCGGATCTTTGACTCCAACTTCAACGTCATTTATACGAACGACACGATCTCTCCGCCCTTCCCCGATCCGGCGGGCGGCATCGACCAGTCCACGGCGGGCCCTCCGCTGATCAACAACGCGCTCGTGATCCCGGGTGTCTGGGGTGGCTCGGTGTACTACATCGAGGTGAGCTCGCCCACCGGCGGCACCGGCCGCTACACCATCTCGCTGCGGGCCGACGTCCAGCCCACGCTCGGCGACGATGGCACCGTGTTCGACATCAACAGCACGTACGGCGAAGAGGGTGGCAACGGGCAGTTCGCCACCGCCACGAAGATCAACACCAACTTCACCACCGGCGACGGCACCAACCAGGTCAACACAGAGAACCAGCCGCTTCACGGCAACTCGACTCGCGCCGGGCGAGTCCACCCCTCAACGGGCAACGCCCGGACCGAGGCCGGCGATTTCGGTATCATCTCCACGATCGACGACGTGGACATGTACTACTTCCGCGCGGAGGCGGACGGGGCCGCGGAGATCCGCATCTCCACGAGCCTCATCGCCGACGTGTTCGCCGAACTCCTGCCCGACTTCACGGTGCAGACGGCGACGGTCTCCAGCTACCTGGACGCGGCCATCCGCGTGTTCAACAACGACTTCATCCAGATCGGGTACTTCGACAACAACCCGGCCAACATCGGCGAGTTCCAGAACGACTTCGCGGGCACGAACATCGCCTCGTTCTTCTCGCGCGATCCCCGCGCGGTGATCGACGTGGAGGCCGGGAAGACCTATTACATCCAGGTCGAGAGCGCGGTCAAGTACAGCAACGGCGCGCCGGCCGATCCGGCGGAGCGAGTGCCGAACATCCCGCGTGAGATCGACTACCGGTACGCCACGGGCTCGTACGCACTGCTCGTCAACGACATGCCGCTCAACGCGCGCGATGTGGAGAACGGGCGCGAAGTGGTGGACGACCACACCGACAACGCTCCCGATTTCAACAACGGGAACGTCGCGACGCCGATCGCTGTGGGTGACGACGGGCGCGGCTCGATCCTGGGCGAGATCAACAACACTCCCGCGAATCCCAACGACGCGGATTGGATGGTCTTCGCCGTGCCGGGATCGGGCGTGACCACCGTGTCGCTCGTGCCGACATCCAGCACACTCATCGCGAATCTGCAGGTCGGGAAGTTTGATCCCAACTCCGGTCAGTTGCTGCTCGTCGTCAACGGCTCGGGCAACGGCCAGCCGGGCGCGACGGTGTCGGGATCGTTCGCCGCGCGTGCGGGCGAGCAGTACTTTGTTCTCTCTCAGGGATTCAGCGGCACCGAGGGCACCTACCGCATCGACATTCAGACAGCTCCGTACGTGGACGACGCGCCCACGGACCACATCCTGTCGAACGCGCCCGACATCAAGCTCTTCGACTTCCTGGGCAGCGGCTCGGTCGACGCTTCGATCGAGAACCCGGGCGATTCGGACATCTTCCGCTTCCAACCGCGCACGTTCGGCACCTACACCATCACGGTGCAGGGCATCGATGCCTCGATGCGTCCGACGCTCCGCGTGTGGGAGATCAGCGAGGACATCACGGGCGACAGCGGCCTGGCCGACGTCAATAACCCGATCGTGCTCCGAGTCGCGACCAACGACAACGCCGCGGGCGTCCGCACCATCCAGGTGCGCAACCCCGTCACTCCGGACCGGATTATTCAGGTCGCTCCGCCCGGCGAGAACCGCGAGTACCCGTACTACTACATCCGGGTCGCGGGTCTTGACCCCAATGGTGACCAGGGGCAGTACCGCGTCACCGTGGCGTTCACCGCCACCGACGATTACCCCGACGGCGACACCAACGCGGATGCCGTCTACGACACCGGCGAGTACCAGTACGCGGCCCCGATCGTGATCGATACGGGCACCGGGCAGGGCAACATCACCGGCGACATCGAGACCTCGGCCGACAGCGACCTTTTCAAGTTCACCGCGTCCACCACCGGTGAGGCTGGCGTGCTGGTCTCGCGGCCCACGGGCAGCCTGATCCGACCGAAGGTGACCGTGCTGGACGGCAACGCGAACATCATCGCGCAATCCATCGGCGACGACAGCGCGACGTTCTTCCAGGCCAGCCTCTTCTTCGACGCCGTCAGCAACACGACCTACTACGTCGTGGTCGAGGGCTTCGAAGACCCGATGACACCCAACACCCAGACGGTCAACTTCGGCCGCTACACGGTGAGCGTCAATACCCGTCCGCTGGACGACTACCCCAATATCGGCGAGTTCGCTCTGGCCGACTCCAACGCGGTGATCAACATCAACACGAGCACGGGCTCCGGTCAGATCGGCGGCGATTTCGTCGGCGACGGCGTCACGAACCCCAGGATCCAGCCGGCGAACGATACCGACCTCTTCACCTTCACCACGATCCTGGCGGGGACGCAGGTTGTATCAGTGCTTCCCTTCGACACCTCGTACGGCCGCCTGGCCCCCCGCGTCACGGTCATGGACGCCGCGGGCGTGGTGTTGCAGACCGCCGCGGCCAGTTCGGCCCTCCAGGAAGTGTCGATCACGCTCTCGAACATCGCGATCGGCACGAAGTTCTACGTGCTGGTTGAAGCGGCCACCGGCGTGCCCGGGGCCACCTTCACCGGCGAATACCGCATCAAGATGACAGGTCCCGAGCCGTCCAACGGCGGCGGCGGGGATGGTGGCGGTACGGCTTCCAACATCGATTTCAACAACCCGAGTCACTTCACAACCAACACGCGCACCGGCGACGGCTGCGCGGACGACATGATCCAGGTCCCCGGCGACCGCGATCTCTACACGTTCACGACCACGGCCGCGGGCCGGGTGTTCGTGCAGCTGACCACGCCGCAGGGCTCGCTGCTCGACGCGTCGATCCGGGTGCTCCGCAACCCGAACGAGCAGACTACTTCCGAGGTGGCCTTCGACGCCGACGGAATCCCCGGCGTCACGGCGTCCACGTCGTTCATCGGCGAGGCGAACAAGCAGTACTGGGTCGTCATCGACGGCCTGGGCGACGCGATCGGCTCGTACCGCCTGTGCGTCAACACACAGTCGTTCACGAACTACCTCTACTTCCCCGAGGGCTTCGCGAGCGATTCCATCCGTGAGTTCATCTCCATCGTCAATCCCACCGGCGTCGCGGCTAACTACGCCGTCACCCTCCGGTACGAGGACGGTGGTTCGGCGACCGTGGTGCCCGGCGGGACAGTCGCAGCCAACGCCCGCGGCGGTCTCACCGTCGTCGACGGCACCGCGTTCCAGGTGCCCGGTCTGCGCAAGAACGTTCCGTACTCCGTCGAGATCGCCGCCGATCAGCCGCTGGGCGCCACGCTGGCCCACTACGACTTCGGCAACGCCGTGGGCGATTCGTTCACCGAACGGCTCAGCCAGTCCTGGACGTTCGCCCGCGCCGAGCGCCAGCCGGGCGCGGTTCTCGACTTCATCACCTTCTACAACCCCGCGGCGTTCAGCGTCGACGTCACGCTCACCGCCTACCAGACCGACGCCGACCCCGTGTCGAGCACCACGACCGTCGCCGGACAGCGGCGCGGCGGCTTCGCCCTCAACGACATGCTGAACCTGCCCACGGGCGTGTTCAGCGTCGTGCTCACCTCGAGAGCCACGAGTTCGACCAACCAGGCCTCGTTCGAGGGCATCGTCGCGTCGCTCAGCCACTACACGGCGGACGGCTCCGCGGCGTTCGGCGTGCTCGGCGACCCCGACGGCGGTTCCAAGTCCGGCGCGGTCACCAACCTGATCCAGGGCCAGACCAGCAGTTCCGAAGCAGTTCTCTTCAACCCCAGCGACAGCCCGGCGACCGTGACGGTCATCGGCTCCTACATGCGTGCGAATCTGCCCGAGTTCGGCCGCACCTTCGACATCAAGCCCGGCGGCCAGGTGATTCTGTCGAGCGCCGACTTCGGCCTGATCGCCGAACAGCCCGCCGGCCTGCGGTATTCATCAAACCTTCCCATCGTCGTCGCGGGTGATGCGATCCGCAACCGCGATGCCGACAGCAGCACCGCGACCGGCTACGCCGGCGTCCGGTACCTCTTCGGCGATGCCTTCATCGATCCGGCCCTCGCCGGCAGCAAGTACACGGAGACGCTGTACATCTACAACCCGACCGACCAGATCAACACCATTACCATCAAGCTCAGCTTCTTCGATGGTTCGGCACCGGCGACGATCACCACCACGGTCCCGCCGCGTCGGTTCGGTGAGGTTCGTCTGCACGAGTCGCAGGCCATCCTCAGCCGCCCGGGCCCGACGTGGTTCGCGATCGAGGCTTCCTCCGGCACCGTCAACGGCGGCGGCAATCCGTTCGTGATCACGCTGACCCACTACGACCTTCTCCTGGGCGGCGGTTGGTCCACGACGCCCGTCCCTGTGGGCTTCATCAACCCGATCTCGCGCATCCCGTGAGCGTGATTCAATAGGAAACAACAGGCCCGGCGCTGGTGCGTCGGGCCTGTTTCATTTTTGCGAGGATTTTCAGCGCCGCCGGCTGCCGCGTCGTGCGTCAAACGCGAGAAAGGAACTCTTCCGCGAACTGCGTCTCGAACAGCGCAACGGCTTTGGCGGTCAGTTCCGGGGTGGCCCCCCAGCAACAGGCCCGCACCGGATCGTCACCCATCTGCACGGCCATCTTCCCGTCGACCACGAGCACGCCCGGGAGCTTGTCCGCGAGATAGGCGGTGAGCGCGTTGTTCCCCGGGCCGCCGATGCTGATCACGGGGCGGGTGCGCAGTTCGGGGCGGTTGAGGAACCACAGGTCGGAGCACACGGTGGCGCCCTCCATGCGGTCCCGCAGGGCATACGCCGCGGGGCGATCGAAAGCCTCGGCCTCAGGCGTAGAGCCGGTGACAATGAGCGGGGCGTCGCTTTCGATATGCTTCATGGGTGAGAGTTCCGTGAGAACCTGTTGCCGACTATGATTCGTCCGCCTAACAATTATCGACAATGAGCATTCCCGCCATGGAAAACACCCCGCCTCTCCCCGGACCCGAACCGAAGGAAACCCCCTCGACGGGCGGTCATGGTGGCGCCACCGGCGCGGCGACCCTCCCCAAGCCGTCTCGGCCGGCGTTGGATCAACTGCCCCCGTTCCGGGTTCTGTTGCACAACGACGACGTGAACTCGATGGATTTCGTGGTTGACTCGATTATCGAACTCACGCCGCTGCGGGCCGAGCGTGCGGTCGAAGCGACACTGGAAGCCCACCAGACCGGCGTCTCGCTGCTCCTGGTGACCCACAAGGAACGCGCCGAACTCTACCTGGAGCAGTTCGCGTCCAAGAATCTGTCGGTCACGATCGAGCCCGCCGACTAAGCCCGATCCGCATCCATTTCATTGCGGCGTTCGTCAAGAGCGCGGCGCGGAATTATCCGCGTTCCGCGCATCTCATTCCGTGCGCCCGTTGCACCGCGCGCGACCGGGACTGCTTCACACGGCTCCCGTGGAACTTGGGGGCGATCGGTATCGTGGCGGTGGGGGCGGCCCGATCCTCATGCTGCCGCTGGGGAGCCGCGAACTCTCCGCCGCGAGGAAGCGTGGAACATGCGAAGTCTTCATCTTGGCGATCTGCTTGTCCGACACGGGGTGCTGACCGAGGGTCAGCGTGACGAAGTGCTTGAAGCACAGCGAGAGCGGGGCGGCGCCTTCGGCGCCGTGGCGGAGGAGATGTTCGGCGTCAGCCCCAGCGCCGTCGAGCGTGCGTGGGCGGAGCAGTACGCCGCGTTCGCGCCCCACGTGGACCCGCGGTCGTACAACATCAACCCGCGTGCCTTGGAGGCCATCTCGCGTCGGCAGGCGTGGCAGTTCTGCATCCTTCCGCTGGAGATCAGCAAGGACGATCTGCTCGCGTGCACCACCCAGGAGCATCTGGTCCGTGCCCTCAAGTTCGCCGGATGGCGGCTGGGACACGCGTGCCAGTTCGTCATCGCCGAACCGATGCACCTGGGCGAGACCATGTGCAAGCACTACCCGATGGCGGGCATGAGCCCCGAGTCGGTCCTTCACGGGGTGGGCGTGGGGTGAGACGGACGCGGCCCAGCGCCCGTGATTCACCCGCGGCTGCGTAGGTCGGGTCGGGGTGTGTTGCCCAGCGAGCGGGCCCCACGCTACGCTGGGGGCATGGGCCAACCCCACCCCGAGTTTCCCGGCGTTGTGATCTTCGACCACCCGCTGATCCAGCACAAACTGACCCACCTTCGGGACAAGAGCACCAGCCACCGGCCGTTCCGGGCGCTGGTGGCTCAAATTGCCGGGCTCATGGTCTTTGAGGCCACCCGCTCGTTCCCTGTGCAGGAGATCGAGATCGAGACGCCTCTGGAACGGATGCGGGGCCAGCACCTGGCGGCGAAGATCACCGTGGTGCCGGTGCTGCGGGCGGGATTGGGCATGGCCGAGGGGGTGCTGGAGGTGATGCCCGAGGCACGCGAGGGGCATCTTGGGCTGGCACGCGACGAGGAAACACTGCAGCCCGTCGTCTACCTCAAAAAGCTCCCCAAGGATCTCGACGCCGGCCCGGTGCTGCTGGTTGATCCGATGCTTGCGACCGGTGGTTCCGCCGTTGAGGCGATGAAGATTCTCCGCGCCGCCGGCGCCAGGGATCTGCGATTCCTCTGCATCGTCGCATCGCCCGAGGGCGTGGCGCGGCTGAAGCAGGCCGAGCCGGACATCACGATCTACGCGGCGGCGGTGGACCGGGGGCTCAATCACAAGGGGTACATCGTGCCCGGCCTCGGCGATGCGGGCGATCGTCTCTACGGCACCGTGTGAACGGATCGCACGCTCAGCACCCGCCCGCCTGCCATGCGGTGAAGAAGACTTCGACGTCGCTGCCGTCGATGCCGCCGTCGGCGCTCACGTCGGCTTCCGGTCGGCCCGCCTCCCAGGCGAAGTAGAATGCTTCAACGTCCGCGCCGTCGACGCCGCCATCGAGATTGAAGTCCGCGGGGCAGATGAACTGGCATTCGTCGGGCACCCCGTCGCCGTTGCGGTCGGCGCTCGTACCGGACGCGATATCGCACGTGTCCGCGCGGCCGTTGGCGTTGCAGTCGGTCTCGGCGACGGCGGGCACGATCTTGAGCATTCGGCTGGTGCTGAGATCGCCGATGTAGAGTTCTCCCAGGTCGTCTTCGCCGAAGGAGATCGGCCGAACGAAGGAGATGGCGCCGGGCGGGTCCAGCTCAGCGGTGCGGTCGCGGAAGTCGGTGACGACTCCGCCAACGAGACGGAATGACCAGATCTTCGCCGCGCAATAGTCGGTGAAGAAATACGTCCCCCGCAGCCAGGGCATCGCGCAGCCGCGGTAGACGAATCCACCGGAAATGGCGCAGCCCACGGTGTGGTCATACTCATAGATGGGCATTGTCAGTGCGGCGTCATTACAGGTGCAGCCCGTGAGCCCGGTGCAGCGGGTGCCTTCCATGCAGCGCCACCCCAGGTTTGCACCGACCACTCCCGCCGGGAGTCGATCGACTTCCTCGCGATCACCCTGGCCTACGTCGCCGATCCACAGGTCGCCGGTCTCGCGGTCGAACGAGCAGCGCCAGGGGTTGCGCAGGCCGTAGTGGTACACCTCGGGTCCACCTTGGGCGATGTACGGGTTGTCGGGCGGGATGCAGTAGTTCTTGTCGGGGTCGTTGGAGAACGCGTCGTCGTCGGCGTTGCCGGGGATGTTGTCCGGGCCGTCCACATCGAGCCGCAGGATCTTGCCCAGAAGATTGTCGGAGAGATCCTGCGCGTTGCCGGTGATCGGCGTGTGGCCGGGGGGCACGATCGTGTCGCCGCGGTTCTGGTCATCGCCGTTTCCGCCGTCGCCGGTTGACAGGTAGAGATAACCGTCCGCGCCGAAGGCCACCCAACCGCCGTTGTGCTCCGGATCGGGCTTTTTGATCTTGAGGACGACGTACGCGGACGCCGGGTCCGCCGTCGCTGCCCGCGGATCACCGTCGGTCGCCCGGTAGCGGACGAGCATGATGGAGCCCGCGCTGATGCCCGCTTCCGGTTCGGCGTTGTACACGACGTAGAAGTACCCGTTCTGCAGGAACTGCGGATGGAAGGCCATCCCCAGGCAGCCTTGTTCGATGCTCCGCCTCGCGACGGGGGGTGTTTCCAGGTACGGAGCAGGGAACATGGTGTTCGTGTCGAGGTTGATGACGCTGATCCGGCCCACGTTGGTCAGCGGACGGCGCTGCTCGACGACGAACAGGCGGGATCGATCGCCGCGCGGCGAGCACATGTACACCGGCCGGTCGACGCCGGAGGGCACGATGACGGTGGTCGCTAGTTGCTGCGCGTTCGCGCAGGCGGACGCCGCCAGAATGTACACAGCGCTGCGAGTCAGCATGGTTGGTTTCCTCTACACACCCCGGGCCGCGGTGAATCCTCGCGGCGAGCACAGCGCAGTATACGTCCTTGAACGCAGCGCCCAGATCGCGGTCCGATAGCGTGCGAGTTGCAAACGGGGTTGGATGCGGTTCGCGGCGAACTCATGCGGGACCGATGCGGAAGAACCCGCCTTCGATCACCGCGCCCTCTTCGACCACGAGCGAAGGCGCGGAGAAGTCGCCCTTCACGCGGGCCTTGGCGCCCACGACCACGGTGCCGCCGCTATTGACCTTGGCCTCGAGCACACCATCGACCTCGACGCCCGCTCCGGCCTCGACGTGGCGGGTGACAGCGCGGGCCTTTTTGTGGATGGTGACTTTGCCGCACGTGGCGAGCCGACTGCTCATGCCCGCTCCCTCGCGGACGGCGAGATCATCGAGCACGATCCCCTTGTAGCACACCGGGCAGGAGGCTGTGCGAGCCGCCGCGGGCACTGCGATCTCTGATGAGCAGTGGTAGCAGCGGACGGCTCTTTCCGGGGGCGGTTTCATGCGGTGCGTTCGGCGACTCTGAAAACGCCCGCGCCGGCGATTACTCCGGCGCGGACCATGAAAAGTTCTGTGACAGGAAGCAGTAGTGTGGAACGCGGCAGACCGCGATGAAGAAGTCCGGGGCTCCGCGTTAGTTTCGGTTGTTTTGACCGCGCGGTTTACGCCGCGTCGGCGGCGCGAGTCGCCCAGTCCTTGCTGGTCTCGTTCTCGTTGAGCCAGTCGCCGCTCGCGGAGCGCTTGGTCGCGGCCTTGTACTCCACGGCCTTGGGGGCGGAGGTCCGCTTCGACTGCGCCGCGGCCACCGCCTCGGGGCCCACCGCGACGTGACCGACGAACGTGGCGCCTTCGGCGACAACGAGCGCCGCGGCGGAGATATCGCCCTGGACGTTGGCTTTCCCGGTCAACTGGAGGCGTTCCTTGGCGATCAGGTCGCCCTGGACGCTGCCGTCGACGATGATCGTGCCGGCTTCGACGGTCGCGTTGCAGTTCGCGCCGTTGCCGATGGTGACCTGCCCGTTGGACTCGATCGAGCCCTCGATGCAGCCCAAGATCTGCGCGGGCCCTTCGAGGGTGAGTTCGCCCTTGAAGCGAGCGCCGGGTCCGATGGTCGTCGTGTTATCGCGTGTATCCGCCATGACTGCTGCCTCCTGCATTTGAGAGAGGTGTGAGAGGAAAGAAACCACCCGGAATGTTCCACACTCCGCGTTGCCCGCATCCGTCGTGAACAGCCGGACATCCACACCTGCCGGTCTTCCACATCCATCGGGCGGTGAGTTATCGACAGTTGTTGCGCGATTGAGCACATTCAGGGGCGCATCTGCTGCGCGACCACGAAGGACTTATCAGACAACCCGCGCGGGGTGTTCTCCCCGGTGCGGGTTGCCCGGGTACACTCGGCGTGTGAACGGCGATGTTGAAATCCTGCGCACCGCGGCGGACCTGGCGGAGGCGGGAACGCCTTTCGTGCTCATCACGGTCATCAAGGTGCAAGGCTCCACCCCGCGAGACGCGGGCGCGAAGATGATCTGGAAGGGCGGAGATGATGCGCTTGTGGGCACAGTTGGCGGAGGGCAGTTCGAGCTGCTCGTGCTCGAGGCGGCCCAGCGGCACATGAAGAACCGCGGCAGCGGCATCGAACGCTACGTGCTCGGTGCGGAGGCAGAGCAGTGCTGCGGCGGGGTGATGGAGGTCTTCTTCGAGTACTTCGGCGCATCGCGTCGGCTGGTGATCTTCGGCGCGGGCCATGTCTCTCGGGAGTTGGCGGCCCTGGTCGCGGGTTCCGCGGTGCAGGTGGTGGTGATCGATGATCGCGAAGAGTGGGCGAACCAAGAGCGGTTCCCCGGCTGCCGCGTCGTGACGAACTGGGACGATGGCGTGCGGCTGGCGCAGGAACACGGGCCGTCGACACTCGCGTGCGTTATGACGTGTTCGCACGAGCGGGATTATCAGTTGCTCAAGCAACTACTCTCGAAGCCGCCGGCGTTCGTCGGGCTGATCGGCAGCAAGAGCAAACGCGTCTGCCTGTTCGGCCGGCTCGTGGGAGCGGGGGTTGCGGAAAGCACCGTGACCGCTGTGCGGTGCCCGATCGGCGTCGGCGACCTCGGGAAGGAACCGCGGATGGTGGCCATCTCGATGGCGGCGCAGATCCTGCTCGAGGCGAAGAAACTCCCCGCGATGTAGTTGTCTCCGAATTGTCGCGAGTGCACACCCGATGGGCGATCAAACCGCTTCTTCAACCGCTGGCGATACGCACCGACTCGGATCGGCGACGCGGATCGCGGTAGTTCTCGCGGCGGGCCGCGGCAGCCGAATGGGCTGCCCCAAGGCGATCATGCAGGTTCGCGGCCGGCCGTGGTGGGCGCATCAGGTCGCGGCGCTGGACGCGGCGGGCGTTGTCGGCCTCTGGGTGGTGCAGGAGCAGACGCTGATCGCCATGCGGCATGCCGGGTTCAGCGGCGTGACCGTCGCGGGCGAGGACGGCCCGATGTTCCAGAGTGTTCACCGGGGCGTGAGCTTCGCGATGCAGGCTTCTGCAAGGTGCGAGCACGGGTTTATCCTGCCGGTCGACGTTCCCGCGCCGCGTGCTGATGTGTGGGACACCCTGGCGGCGGCGGCTGATCCGGTCAGCGTGCCGACGTGTTCGGGCCGGCATGGGCATCCGGTGTGTGTGACGCGAGCGTTCGCGGAACAGAACATTCTTCCGGCGATCTCGCGGGAAGCCAGGCTTGACCAGGTGATCTCGAAGCATGTGTGTTACGTGGAAGTGGGGGATGAGGACGTTGTTGCGAATCTGAATACGCCCGATGCCGTCGCCGCGTGGGAAGCAGGCGGAGACACCGGATCAATGACATGAAACAGCCTGTTGCACTTGTTACCGGTGCGGGCTCGGGGATCGGCCGCGAGACCGCGATTCTGTTGTCGAACTTGGGATACGCGGTGGTTCTTGCGGGTCGCCGGGTAGGCGCCTTGCGAGAGACCGCATCGATGCTCAAGGGGCCGCGGGCGGAGATGGCGGTGGATCTGGGCGACGCGGTTGCGGCCGAGAAGCTCGTTGACAACGCGGTGAAATCGTTCGGGCGGATAGATGCCATCGTCAACAATGCCGGCTGGTCGATCGCCGCGACGATCCCGCAGACGAACACGGCGCTGGTACAACGTATATTCGCGGTCAACGCGATCGCGCCGGCGATCATCATCGCCCGGGCGTGGCCGATTCTGGAACGCCAGGCGAGGGAGGAGGGAGCAGGCGGCGTGATCGTCAACGTGTCATCGATGGCGACGGTCGACCCGTTTGAGTCCCTGTACGCGTACGCCGCGGCGAAGTCGGCGGTGAACTCCCTGGCCCGCAGCGTGGCCAAGGCGGGCCGGGAGTTGGGCATCCGAGGGTTCGCGGTGGCACCCGGAGCGGTCGAGACGCCGCTGTTGAGATCCATCGTGGGCACAGACCAACTGTCTACCGAACAAACGCTATCGCCTGAGTCAGTGGCATGGTTGATCGGCGACTGCGTGACCGGGAAGCGGGATCACAACAATGGCGAGACGATCTTGATGCCGAGTCCCTAGCGGATTTGATTTGTTTTTGTTCGGAAGTGAGATGAGCGAGCAGGGATGTGGACGAGATTTGCTCTCACAGCCTTCGCGTGCATCTCTTGACATTGCGGACAGGTGAGGGCTATCCTCTAGGCCCTACCCGGAGCGCGGGTGGGGAGCAATGCGCCGGTTGGTGTATTGCTTGAGTCGATCTTTGGCACCTCAGGTTCGGCGACGGCGAGATCGTGGTCTCTCCGGATAGGTCCGAGGGTGCCGGTGAGTGTGGTGGACGGCAGCACAGGCGGACCAAGCACATGACAGGCGGAAAGATCAGAATCCGGATGGAAGCCTACGACCACATGGCCCTCGACGCCTCCGCGAAGGAGATTGTCGAGCACGCCAAGCGCACCAACGCGAAGGTGGCGGGTCCGATTCCGTTGCCCACCCGCGTGGAGCGGTACACGGTACTTCGCTCGCCGTTCATCGACAAGAAGAGCCGCGAGCAGTTCGAGATCCGCACCCACAAGCGGATCATCGACATCATTGAGCCCAACGCCCGCACGGTCGAGGCGCTCAACCGTCTGGTGGTTCCGGCCGGTGTGTTCGTCCGTATCAAGGCATGAATTTGGACAGGCCGGGGTGAAGACCTCCGGCCTGTTTTTTCGGTTCGGCAGGTTTGAAGTCAGTCAGATCGAAGGAACGTAGCATGGGCATGTCACTGCTGGGAAAGAAAATCGGGATGACTCGCGTCTACACGGACGCCGGTGTCTCTGTGCCCGTGACCGTCATCGAGGCCGGCCCCTGCGTCATCACGCAGCTGCGGACCGCCGAGAAGGATGGCTACGCGGCGGTTCAGATCGGCTTCTGCGAGGTTCGCCCGAAGAACTCGACCATCCCGCTGATCGCGCACGATTTCAAGGCGGGCACGACGCCCAAGCGGCACCACCGCGAGTTCCGCGTGACCCCCGAGGAAGCCAAGAACTACTCGCTCGGCCAGGCCCTGACCGTCAAGGATCTTGACGGCAAGATGTTTGTCGACGTCGTCGGCACCAGCAAGGGCAAGGGCTTCGCGGGCGTCATGAAGCGGCACCACTTCAAGGGCATGTTCGCGTCGCACGGCACCGAACGTAAGCACCGCGCTCCCGGCTCGATCGGCGGTCTGTGCTCGAACCGTGGTTTCGGCGGCGGCCTCAAGAAGGGCAAGCGCATGCCGGGCCACATGGGCGCCGAGCGCGTCACGGTCCGCAATCTGGATATCGTCAGCATCGACGCCGATCGCAACCTGATCATGGTCAAGGGCCCCGTCCCGGGCGCCAACTCCGGCCTGGTCGAGGTTCGCCCGTCGGTCCGTCTGTACAAGAGCAAGGCCAAGAAGTTGGCCGCGAAGTAATGTCGGTAGTTGGTCTGTTTCACGGCCAAGGGGCCGGTGGTTGGTGAAATCTCTGTCGGCCGCGGCGAACTGAGCGGTCGGCGGGTCCGGAAGGTCTGATCCCGTGTGTACGGGATAGAAACCGCCGGACGAAGACAAGCAAAAATCGCTCCGGGCGTAGTCCCGTGGCGAAGGAACGGACAGCCGAGTCGAGTCCGATCCTCTCCCCGGCGTTGGCTTCAAGTCAGCGTCGCCCCCGAAACGGCCGGGGATTGGGAGACGGACGGATAGGCAAGTGAGCGTGTCCCGAACGGTTGCATGTCGACCGTGCGGGCACCAGGCGTCAGGCGAGGTAAAGACAGATGGATGTCCCCGTCTACAACATGCAGGGCACTCAGGTCGCCCAGATCAAGATCGATGCCGCCTCTTTGGGAGGCGAAGTGAACCCTTCACTGGTGAAGCAGGCGTACGTCATGTACCATGCGAACCAGCGGCAGGGTTCCTCACGCACGCGCAACCGCCAGGAAGTGGAAGGTTCGACGCGGAAGATTTACAAGCAGAAGGGCACGGGCAACGCACGCCACGGTGACCGCAAGGTCAACATCTTCAAGGGCGGCGGTCACGGCCACAGCAAGAAGCGTGAACGCGAGGATTACCGCCTCGACATGCCCAAGAAGATGCGCCGCAAGGCCAACCGCAACGCGCTGCTGGCCAAGCTCGTGGACAACGAGGTCCGCGTGGTGGACTCCATCGCGTTCGATCAGCCCAAGACCAAGGCGTTCGAGCAGTTCCTGGCCGCGGTGAAGGCCGACCGCTCCGCGTTGGTCGCTCTTCCGCTGAATGATCAGGCCAGCCAGAACGCGCTGCTCTCCGGTCGCAACGTTTCCGAGGCGACGCTGATCCGCTGCGATCAGTTGAACTGCTTCAACATGCTCAACCACCGCTACCTGGTCATCGGCCGGGCCGAGCTGGAGGCGTGGCTGAACGGTCCGTCCTCCCAGACCGGCAAGGCCGCGAAGGTGAGCCCCATGGGCCGTGAGGCCGCCAAGAAGGAGACGAAGTAATGAGCGCTAACGTCGCCCCCGAGTACATTGTCAAGCGCCCGCGTCTGTCGGAGAAGAGCACGTTCGCGATGAACGAGCAGAAGCGCTACACGTTCGACGTGGACCCCCGCGCGAGCAAGACCGAGATCAAGGACGCGATCCAGAAGATCTACAAGGTCCGCGTTGTCGGCGTGAACACCAAGGTTCACCAGGCCCGCGCCCGCCGTCTGCGGTTCGGCGTCGTCGCCGGCGCCCTCACGAAGGTCGCCGTTGTCCGCCTGCACCCCGAGGACTCCATCGAGCTGTTCTGACGCCGCGAACCTAGTTACTGCACACAGACGCCAGGAAAAGAACCATGCCCATCCGCATCTACAAGAAGACGAGCGCAGGCCGCCGCAACGCGTCGGTCAACATGCACGTTGAAGTGACCAAGAAGCGGCCCGAGAAGTCCCTGCTGGCCCCGCTGCCCAAGACCGGCGGCCGCAATCACAGCGGCAAGATCACCTCCCGCGGCATCGGCGGCGGCGTGAAGCAGATGTACCGGCTGGTCGACTTCAAGCGTCGCAACCTGGAAGGCGTCGAGGGCAAGGTCATCGGCGTCGAGTACGATCCGAACCGCTCCTGCCACATCGCCCTGGTGCAGTACGCCAACGGTGAGAAGCGCTACATCATCGCTCCGATGGGCATCAAGGACGGCATGACGATCGTCACTTCGACCTCCGGTCCGGTCGAGCCCTCCGTGGGCAACTGCATGCGTCTGGCGGACATCCCCACCGGCCTTGACGTGCACTGCGTCGAGCTGATCCCCGGCCAGGGCGCCCAGATGTGCCGCTCCGCGGGCACATACGCCAAGCTCAGCAACAAGGAAGGCGATTACGCGACCCTCTCGCTGCCCAGCGGCGAAGTCCGTCGCGTGCCGATCTCCTGCCGCGCCACGGTCGGTCAGGTCGGCAACGGCGACCATCGCCTGCGTCAGTTGGGCAAGGCCGGCCTTTCCCGCCTGATGGGCGTCCGCCCGATCACCCGCGGCGTCGCCAAGAGCCACCACGCCCACCCGCTGGGCGGCGGCAGCGGTCGCAGCAAGGGCAACCGGCCCCCGTGCGGCCCCACGGGCGTGCACTCCAAGGGCGGCAACACCCGCAACCCGCGCAAGGCCAGCGCCAAGTTGATCGTCCGCCGCCGCGTCAGCAAGCGGTACGGCCAGAAGCACTAAACCCCGGTGATCGTTACCGGCGATTCGCAACTCGGTTCAAGACACGTTCAGCAAGTCAACTTCAACACCCTACACGGCACTTCGAACTCAGCACTGATTACAGGAAACACGCATCATGGGACGCAGCCTCAAGAAAGGTCCGTTTGTCGTTGAAAGCCTCTTCCGCAAGGTGGAGAAGCTGAATCAGGTGCGTCGCAAGGAGCCCATCAAGACGTGGGCCCGGCGCTGCACGATCGTGCCCGAGTTCGTGGGGCACACGTTCAACGTGCACAACGGCCGCGCCTTCCTGCCGGTGTTCGTGACCGAAGACATGGTGGGCCACAAGCTCGGCGAGTTCAGTCACAGCCGCACTTTCCGCGGTCACACGAACAAGAAGGAAGGCATCGAGGGCGGCGACAGCTCCGGCTCGCCGGCGCCGGCCCCGAAGAAGTAACCAAGAGCGTGGAGTCTGGCAGTATTCAGTAGTTTGGCAGTCCGCAAGGAACGCACCCGTGAAGATCTCACCCACGAAACTCAAGAAGGCCATCGAGGCCGCGAAGCTCAACCCCGCGGACCTGGCCGCGACGCTGGTCGAGACCGGCCTCCGTGCCGATGACGCCGCAGCCGCGCTGGGCAACTGGATGCGCGGCAGCGATCACCCCCGCTGCAAGCCGGCGTACATCGCCCAGCTCGCCAAGGGCCTCGGTCTTGCTCCCAAGGACATCTGCGTGTTCCAGAGCCGGGTCGTGAGCCATCGCGGCAGCCCCCGCAAGGCCAAGCTGCTGACCGATCTCATCCGCGGCAAGAGCGTGGACCAGGCGCTGAACCTGCTCTCCTTCACGCCCAAGCGGGCGGCGCTGAACATCAAGAAGTGTCTCGCGGCGGCGATCGCCGACGCTCAGCAGGCCGAGGCCGACGAGACCAGCCTCTACGTGTGCGACAGCCGCGTGGACGGGGCTCAGAAGCTCAAGCGGTTCCACCAGAAGGATCGCGGCCGGGCGCACGCGATTCTCAAGCCGCTGTCACACATCACCGTCTCCGTCGAGGAGCGGCGCCGGCCCGGCTGATCCGGACCGCAACGAACACTGGAGTCGGTAGCGAATCAGAAACTTGGGCCGCTGCGAGCGGCAGGCGACGACGCAAGGGATAAGACGCATGGGACAGAAGACACATCCATTCGGACTCCGACTCGGGATCACCGAGGCCCACCGCAGCCGCTGGTACGCGCCCAAGGCGTTATACGGTGAACTGCTCGTCGAGGACGAGAAGATCCGCAAGTGGCTCGACAAGCGCCTGAACCGCCGGCCCCCCAACGCCGCGGTGTCCGACATCCACATCGAGCGGACGCGCGAGGAGCTGAAGGTCATCATCAAGACCGCCCGCCCGGGTCTGGTCATCGGCCCCAAGGGCGCCGAGGTCGAGCGCATGACCGAGGAACTGCAGTACATGACGGGCCGCAAGGTGGCGATCTCGATCATCGAGATCAAGAACGCCGACCTGGACGCCCAGCTCATCGGCGAGAGCGTTTGCGAGCAGCTCGCCAAGCGTGCCTCGTTCCGGCGCGTCGTGAAGATGAAGTGCGAAGCGGCGATGGCCGCGGGGGCCAAGGGCGTGAAGATCCAGATCAGCGGCCGCCTGGGCGGCGCTGAAATGAGCCGCACCCTTGACATCCGCCTGGGCTCGCTGCCCCTGTCGACGCTGCAGGCGCAGGTCGAATACGGATTCGCGGAGGCCTTCACCACCTACGGCGCCATCGGGTGCAAGGTGTGGGTCTACAAGGGAATGTACTCCACCGCGGCGGACGAGAACACGTCCAACGCGGCGGGCGGTCGGGCCCGAGCCCGCGGCCGCATGTGATAAGTTCGCGGCCCCCCGGCCGCGAGGTGTTGGACCAGAGTCGGTAGTAACCAAGCAAGTTTGTCCGGCGGCTCGCCGGTTGAGACTGGAGCACAAGCATGGCGCTGATGCCCAAAAGAGTGAAGTACCGCAAGGAGCAGCGGCGGGTCCGCCCCCGCAAGGCGACCAAGGGCAACTACGTGGCCTTCGGCGACTACGGGCTGCAGGCCCTCGAGGGCGCCTGGGTCAGCGGTCAGGTGCTCGAGGCCGGCCGCATCTCCTGCCAGCACTACCTGAAGCGTGAAGGCAAGCTCTTCATCCGCGTCTTCCCCGACAAGCCCATCAGCAAGAAGCCGCTGGAAACGCGAATGGGAACGGGCAAGGCCGAGGTGGAGTACTGGGCCGCCCGCGTGAAGCCCGGCACGATGCTCTTTGAGATCGCCGGCGTGCCCGAGCCGACGGCGAAACTGGCGCTGCTTCGCGCCGCGATGAAGATGCCCGTGCGGTGCCGCTTCGTCGGCCGCCGCCTGCGGGTGTGATAGAGCGTGACTGAATGAACGGGCCGCCCGACGGGCCCTCGAGTTGAAACAGAAGACTTGGAGCAGATGCGATGACCGGCAAAGAAGTGAAGGCGATGCGAGACGAGGAGATCAGGTTGGAGCTGGCCAAGCTCCGCAACGATCTCTACGACCTGCGCAGCCAGACCGTGACCGAGAAGGTCGAGGATACCTCGAAGTTCGGCAAGGTCCGCAAGGACATCGCCCGCCTGCTGACCGAGCAGCGCAAGCGTTTGTTGGCCAAGGCGTAAATCGGGCGTCGAGCAAGAACGATTCGGGTTGCTGTGAGCCGCGGGGCCGCAAGCCCCCACAAGGAAGCACCAGATGGCAGTTTCGATCAAGAAGAAGATTGCGGTGAAGCAGGCCGGTGGCCTCTCCGGCACGCGCCAGGGCGTGGTCGAGTCCGACGGTCGTCCGCAGACGCGCCGGGTGGTGGTGAGTTTCCTCACGCAGCACCCCAAGTACGGCAAGTACGTGCGTCAGCGGAGCATCCTCCAGGTCCACGACGAGAAGAACGCTTCTCGCATGGGCGACCTGGTGGAGATCGCTCCCTGCCGTCCGCTCAGCCGCAGCAAGCGATGGACGCTGGTGCGCGTCGTCGAGAGCCGGGCCGACCAGGCCGCTGCCCTCAAGGACGCCAAGACGATTCAGGGCTGATCGCCCGGGTATGAAACGCCCGTCACGGCCGCGAAACGGCCGGTCGGGCAGAGTGAACGAGCTTTCCGGGCCCCAGAGCGGCCCCCAGAGATGTACGCAAGAGTGAAAGTGGGCAGTTGACATGATCCAACAAGAAACACGCTGCGAAGTGGCGGACAACTCGGGGGCGAAGGTGGCGTATGTGATCCGCGTGTACGGC
>JBGAMO010000036.1:0-31482 GCA_044222845.1 Phycisphaerales bacterium | reverse complement strand
GCCCTGCAGGCCGCGATGGAAGGCTACCAGATCGCCGTGCTCGAGGACGTGATCGCCACCGCCGACATCTTCATCACCACCACCGGCAACAAGAACGTGATCACCGTTGATCACATGAAGCAGATGAAGGACAAGGCGATCGTCGGCAACATCGGCCACTTCGACAACGAGATCGACATGGCCGGCCTGACCAAGTTCCCCGGCGTGAAGCGCGTCAACATCAAGCCCCAGTTCGATGAGTACGTCTTCCCCGCCCACGACGGCCGCAAGACGCACTCGATCCTCGTCCTCGCCGAGGGCCGCCTGCTGAACCTGGGCTGCGCCACCGGCCACCCCTCGTTCGTCATGTCCGCCTCGTTCACCAACCAGGTCGTCGCCCAGATGGACCTGTGGACGAGCGCCAACGGCAAGCCCACCATGGCCGGCATCACCTACGAGACCGGCAAGGTCTACACCCTGCCCAAGAAGCTCGACGAGATGGTCGCCCGCCTGCACCTGGACAAGCTCGGCGTCCGCCTCACCCGCCTCACGGACGATCAGGCCAAGTACCTGGGCGTCAGCGTCGATGGCCCCTACAAGCCCGTTCACTACCGCTATTGATTCTCACGCCGGCACGCCCAAACCGGCGTGCCGGCGCTTCCCGTGTCCGCCCCCGCATGCGCACCGACACCGTCCGCCTCCTGATCTCCTGTCCCGACACCCGCGGCATCATCGCGGCGGTCTCGTCGTTCATCGCGCTGCACTCGGGCAATATCGTCGAGCTCGATCAGCACACCGACGATTCAAGCAACCGCTTCTTCATGCGGGTGGAGATCGAGACCGCGGGCTTCGGGTTGTCCCGCGAGACCTTCGCGCCCGCGTGGAGCCCCCTGGCCCAGCGGTTCGGCATGGAGTGGCGCATCGCCTGGGGCGAGGATCTCAAACGCATCGCGCTCTTCGTGAGCAGAGAATCGCACTGCCTGCACGACCTGCTCCTGCGCTGGAAGTCGCAGGAACTGCGGGCGCAGATCCCCCTGGTGGTGAGCAACCATCCTGACTTGTCCGAGGCCGCGGCGGGCGCGGGCGTGCGGTTCGTGCACCTGGAGATCCGGGACGGCGATCGCGCCGCGCAGGAAGACCGCATCGCGGCCCTCATGCACGAGCACCGCATCGACCTGCTCGTGCTCGCCCGCTACATGCAAGTGCTGTCGCCCGCGCTGGTGGCGAGGTTCCAGCAGCGCATCATCAACATCCACCACTCGTTCCTCCCCGCGTTCGCTGGCCCCAAGCCCTACCACCAGGCCTTCGACCGCGGCGTCAAGATCATCGGCGCCACCAGCCACTACGTCACCGATGTTCTCGACGACGGCCCCATCATCGCGCAGCAGACCGCGGCCGTGGGCCACCGCGACAGCGTGCAGGACCTGATCCGCAAAGGACGCGACCTGGAGCGCGTCGTGCTGGCGCAGGCGGTTCGGCTTCATCTGGACGATAAGATCCTCGTCGGCGGTCAACGCACCGTCGTGTTTGAATAAGGTCGGAGCGCACGGATGCACATCCGCGATATTTTCGCCGAGCACGGCACGACATTCTCCTTCGAGTTCTTCCCTCCCAAGACCATGGAAGGGGCCGAGGAGCTGTTCGCGCACATCGCGGCACTCGAACCACTCAAGCCCTCGTTCGTCTCCGCGACCTACGGCGCTGGGGGCTCCACGCGCGAGATGACGCACAACCTGGCCGTGCGTCTCAAGACCACGACCACGCTGGACCCGATCCCGCACCTGACCTGCGTGGGCCACACCAAGGGCGAGATCGAGGCGATCCTCACGCGGTACGCGCAGGCCGGCATCAGCAACATCATGACGCTGCGGGGCGATGTGCCCCGCGGGCTCGCCGCGGGCGAAGACCCCTGGCGTGATTTCCGCTACGCGTCGGAACTGGTGTCGTTCATCCGCTCGTTCAACGAGCGCGGCGTCCACCCCGACAAGCGCGGCTTCGGCATCGGCATCGCCGGGTACCCCGAGGGCCACCCCGAGACGCCCAACCGCATGCTCGAGATGGACCGCATGAAGGCCAAGGTCGACGCCGGCGCGGACTTCATCGTGACCCAGTTGTTCTTCGACAACCGCGACTTCTACGACTTCCGCGCCCGCTGCGAACTGGCCGGGATCCGCATCCCGATCATCGCGGGCATCATGCCGATCACTTCAATCCCGGGCATGAAGCGCATGGCCGAACTCGCCCTGGGCGCCCGCTACCCCGCGCCGCTCATCCGCGCGATCAACCGCACCGCGGGCGATGAAGAAGCCGTGAAGCGGGTCGGCGTTCACTGGGCCACCGAGCAGTGCCGCGATCTGCTGGATCATTCCGTCGCGGGCCTGCACTTCTACACGCTCAACCGCTCGTCCGCGACGCGCGACGTCTACGCGACATTGGGCGTGAAGGATTCGCAGGGCCTCAAGACCTGATCGATTCTTGTTCAGCCTTCCACGGCGACCATCGCCAGCTGCGCCGCCGCGGCGATGACCGGGAAGCTCGCCACAGCGAGCAACGCGGCCCCGAGCCTGCGCGCGGTGGTCACCCGGCGTTCCGAGATGTACACGCAGATCGCAGCGGCCGATCCGACGCACGCGAACTTGAACAGCGCCACCCCGAACAACCCGTAATGCTCGATGATCGCTTCGGCCAGACCGTTGACCTCCCGCCCGCCCATGTGTTGGAAGCTGGTGAGGATGATCGAGGTCAAGGCCACGTCCAGCACCGAGAGGAAGGCCAGCCAGAAGTAGAAGTCCTTCAGCCCGCGTGGATTCGCCTCACCGCGGATCAGGTCCGTCAGGTTGGTGATTGTCATGCGTGCCATGGCCGGTTCTCTCGTTCTAGGTTCCTGGGACGGGCCACACGACGTGGCCCTCCACCTACATAGCGAGAAAGACGGCGGTCACTTACACCGGCGCGCGAAGATTTGGTCCCCGTTCATGCAAAATGTGCCGTGGAAGCGGTTACTGGCCGAGCCGTTCCCGGACGATGAGGTCGAACAGCGCCTCTGGGGCCGGCCTTCCCAACCACGCTCCGAACTGGGCCTCGGCCTGCCGCACGAACATCGACGCCCCATCGATCACCCTGGCCCCCCGTGCGCGGGCCGCCTTGAGAAGCGGAGTTTCAAGGGGGTTGTAGACCGTGTCCATCACGGTGAGCGAGTCGGCGCATGCGGACATCGCTTCGAGCGGCGCGGGTGACTCGTCTGGCGCGGGGCCGCCGGTCATCCCGACGGGCGTGCAGTTGATGAGCACTTCGCAGCAGGCGCGAGGGAGCGAATCCCACGTCGCGGCGACCACCTTGCCCCAATCCCGCGGGCGGTCGGGAATGTCTTGGTGGAAGAGCGAACCAACTTCGTTGGCGAGCGTCTGAGACTTGGCGTGCGAACGGGCGTAGACGATGACGGTGGCCCCGGCGCCGGCGAGCGAGAACGCCGCCGTGCGTGCGACGCCGCCCGCTCCCAGAATCGCCACGCGTTTGCCGACGAGGACTCCCGCGGCTTCCTGTACGCACTGGACGAGCGCGGGGCCGTCGGTATCGATGACGCTGGCCCCGGAGAACGCCCCCGAAGCGTCGCGGCCCACGATCAGCGTGTTCGCGGCTCCCACCGACAGGGCCGCGGCGGATACCGCCCATCCCTCTTCCCGGGCAAGACGCACGAGGTGCTGTTTGTGCGGGATGGTGACGCTGCACCCCGCGAGGTCGAGGCGGTCATGGTGCAGGAGTTCGAGCAGCGTGGCCTTGAAACTCAGGTACGACACTTCGGCGTCGCCGCCCTCGTCCGCGGCGATGGGGAGCGGGATGTACACGCCGTCGTGCCCCGCGGCCTCGAATCCCGCATTGTGAACCAGCGGCGAGAGCGAGTGGCCCACCGGCCAACCGACGACGCCGTACACCTTGGTCGTCGGCTTGATCGAGCGGAAGCGGTACAGGTTGAGCAGGTCAGAGAGCGTGGGCTGGCCGGGAGCCGTGGTGGTCTGCGGGCGCAGCGACGCGAAGGTGAGGAACCCACCAAACTTGGGCGCGAGAACGCGGGAGGCGAGCCCGAACTCGCCCATGCCCAGCGAGATGGTGGGTTTGCCGGTCTGGGCGGGAAGGTCGAGCAGTTCGAGATTGTCGCGCAGGGAGCGGGCGCGGTAGGCGACCTTGATGACCGCCGCCGCGGGCTCGGAGGCCATGGAGGTGACGCGGCGGAGCAGATCGTTCGGGCGGCCCGCGAAGTCGTGCGTCGAGAGGATGAGCGAGGTGCGCAGGTCGCGGATCTGCTCGGGGTGATCCACCGCGAGTTTGACTTTTTGCCGCAGGTTCGCGGAGCGGGAGTAGGAAGCGTGCTCGAGATCGATGTACCGCGGCGCGGGCGCGTCGGCGCGAACGCACAGCGATTCGTACAGAGCGATGCGGGCCATGTCGTCGCCGTCGTAGCCGCCGCCTTCCTGCTTGGTCCGGCAGGTGATGATGCACGGCAGGGGCGACTCGGCGACCAGACGGCGGGCCATGGCTTCGCCCGCTTCATCACCCTCGCCGGAGAAGCACTCGTCAATGCGGAACTCGACGAGATCCGCGCCACCGAGGCGGGCGGCGGCCGCGTCGGCGAGGGCGGCGTGGGCTTCGTGAACGAGAATTGGGACGCAGACCAGCGTGGACATCGGGCAAGCGTAGCGGAACGGCGCGGCGGGTCAGTCGCCGCCGCCACCTCCGCAGCCCGATCCGCCGCAGCCGGAACTTGCGCAACCGGAACCACCGTCGGCAGATCCGCCATCGCCCGAGCCGCCGTCGGTATGGCAACCCGAATGCCCATCGGCAGGACCGTCGCTGTGGCCGTGGTGATGGCCGCCGGAGTGCCCGTGGTGGTTGCTGCTTGCTGTGCCGGAGGAGTCCGTCGCGTGTCCCGTGCCCCACGCCCCGACGCTGCACCCCGACCCGTCAGCGCGGTCGCGCCGGCAGGTGGTCCCGCTCCCGGATCGACGCAATCCCATGATGATGGCCAGGATGCTAAACGTGCCGAGCAGGGCGAATGCCCCGATCGCGACGCTGTTGTTCGGAGTTGTCTTGGCGATCACGGCGCCGCATCCGGCGAGAGCGGCGGCTCCGCCGATCAGCGAAACTCCCACGACTGCCGTGCGTCGCACGGCGCGTTTCGAGATGATCCAGTTCTCCGCGATGTTGATGCGGCGGAAGTGGATGGGGCGTTCGAATCGCTCCGACGCGGCGGGCCACAGGTCGGGCGGCGGTTCGCCGAAGAACGTGCGGTAGGAGGCGAGGGTGCGGGCGTACCAGTCCTCGAACTTGGCGCCCTCGCGGCGGCCGCCCTTGGTGGGCCCGTGATGCAGGGGTTTGCCGAGCAGATCGCCGCAGAGGTCGTGCCAGTACGACCGCGTGTACACCATGTGAAGGTGCCAGGCTTGATCCACCTCGTCCGAAGGCGTCACGGGGTGGCCCGCCTCCATCGCGAGGAAGAGGAACTTCTTGTACTCCTCGAAGGCGCGCTGTGCGAACGCCTGCGGCCAGTTGTTTTCGCGTGCGAGTCTTTTCTCGAATGTCAGACTCGCGTTCGGATGATCGACTTGGAATCCCTGGAGCCTTTCCCACAACGCCTGCTGCCTGGGGTTCATGCATTCTCCTGAGGGGGTTGATGTTCACCATGAATACGGCGAAATCGGGCATTTTCTTGCGGATTTTTGCGAGCGTGCGATCGGCGGTTGTTTCACGACTAAGTCGTCGTGTTCCACACGGATGGAGCGTTGATTATTCGGTGGACGGGCGGGGAATTGGTTGGGCACCGCTGGGTGGGGGCGGTAACATACCGGTGGAATCATTGTGGCCACCGAACGCGGGCCCGCTCCTGCGTTCTGCCGCGGATCGGTGGCAAAGTGGGAGCGCCGATCGCCATGTCGAAAAACGCGCACAAACACGCCAAGCACAAGCGGCCCGACCCGGTGGCGGGGGCCAAATCTAAACCGGCCTACTTCATGATCTTCGTGCTGGTGCTCGTGGCGTTCTCGCTGCTGGCGATCCTGATCTGCTCGGGCACCTGGGTGCCGTGGTGAGGCGGATCAATGTGCGAGGCAAGCGGCCGCGGCGGCGGTGCCCGCGATGAAGCCCGAGGCCCACGCCCACTGGAAGTTGTATCCGCCGATGCGGCCATCGACATCGAGGATTTCGCCGCAGAGGTGCAGGCCCGGGCAGACACGGCTCTCCATCGTGCTCAGATGGACTTCGGTGAGAGGGATTCCGCCCGCCGTAACCTCGGCAAATGTGAACCCGCGATCACCGGTGATGGGCAATCGAGTTTGCGTGAGCGTGGAGGCCAGTGTGCGGCGCTTCTCGCGTGTGAGCGCGTGACAGGGTGCGGATGGATCGACGGCCGCGGCGGCGCAGAGGGCCCGGGCGAGGCGCTCGGGCAACTGACGCTCCTGCATGAAACGCACGGGCGTGGCGCGGTTCAGATTCTGCAGCGCGGTGTCGATGCCTTCGGGCGTCTCGCCGGGAAGCCAGTTGATGCACAGATGGGCGCCCGGGTCGGATTGTTTCGCGGCGGTGAGGTGGCGGCTGATGTCCAGCACGCCGGGGCCGGAGAGGCCGAAGTGGGTGAGCAGCGTGGAATCGGTGAAGGCGACGAGTCGCTTTCCGGTGCCGGAGCGAAGTTCGATCGTTGAGGGGAGCGTCAAACCGGAAAGTTCGGTGATCCAGTGGCCTTTCTCGAGCAGCAGGGGCACGAGGGCTGGGAAGACCGGGGTCAGTGTGTGACCGAGCGACCGGGCAAAGTCGTAGCCCGCGCCGTCGGAACCGGATCGAGGGAGGGCCTTGCCGCCAGTGGCGAGGATGATGCGCCGGGCGTGGATGATCGGATCGGTTCGCGGGCCGGTGTCGGTGTCGGCGGCGCGAGCGATGGTGAAGCCGTCGGCGGTGCGATCGATCGACGCGACACGCCAGGGGTGGAGGAGTTGCACACGGGCGTCCGCCGCGGCGGCGAGGAGAGCATTGAGCACGGTGTGTGCATCGTCGGTGACGGGGAAGAGCTTGCCGGTCTCCTCGCGTTTGAGTTCGACACCCAGTTGAGAGAAGAAGCGGAGCGTTTCGGGCACGGTGAACCGGCCCAGCACATTGCGGATCGAGTTGCGGGAAGAGCCGCAGTAACTGCGTTCGTCGACCTGATCGTGCGTGACGTTGCAGCGTCCGCCGCCCGCGACGAGGATCTTGGCGCCCAAACGCTTGGCGCCGTCGAGGCCGACGATGCGCAGCCCGGGGCCCGCGCGGCCCGCGTGTATCGCGGCCATGAGGCCCGCGGCCCCGATGCCGATCACGGCGATATCCGCGCGTTGGTGCATGCGTTGATGCTTACTTGAGCACGAGCGTTCCGGCGATCATGTCGTGAAGGGCCTGCTTCTTCTCGGTGAACGCGGCCATGATGTAGCCGATGAAGAGGATGAAGTTGGAGAGGATGCGGCCGAAGAAGCGGCCCGTCGCACGGCCGAATGAGATGCGTCGGCCTTCAAGATCGGTCACCCGCAGACCCATCATCGCCTTTCCCGGCGTCGCTTGTTTCTCTGAAGACTCAAACATGGCGAAGTACAGCCAACCCAGGAGGATCGGTACGAAGTTCAGGAAGCAACCGCCGAGGGCGACGAAGGAACTGGCGCCGGAGGACCTCGTGGGGCCTCCCGCGCCGCCCAAGACCATGACGATGCCGCTGAACCCGCAGTAGACAGCGAACATGGCGATTCCGATGATCAGGGAATCCACGAGCAGGGCTCCGGCCCGCAACCAGAATCCGGCGTAGTTCGTCGGGCCCGGGACGCCCGCGACGAGAGGCCCGGGAAGGGTCGGCGGCGCCGTGTGCACGCCGGCCTGCGCTGCTTCGGCCGCGAACGAGGCGAGCGCGGGCACGGACTCAACGGGCACCCACTCGGCCATGCCCTCGGTCCATACGAGTGTGCCGGGCTTGACCTGGCCGGCGCTGATGAGTTCACGGATCTTTGCTTCCGGCACCGGGCCCTGACGCTGCCCGGCGAAGACGAAGTACCACATGGATCCCGCCTGCTGACCGTTCCCTTCTGGCTCGCTCATGGGGCGGATGGTACCGTGGCGCGTGGGTGCGTGCCCGAGGTCTCGGGTGGGCGGCACGTGGCGGGAGAATCTCCCAATTTCAGCGCGAATTGTGCGGCGCGTTTGGATGTTTCGTGTTGCGGCGCGTATTCTCCTCCAGTTTGCGCTCTTCCGGACGGACGTGGTGGTTCCGCGGGAGCGATCAGCGCCACGGCGGACGTTCATCAGGTAGACGTTCGGGTGGAATTTCGGTTGTAGACGCCTGCGAAGGAACGCGATGCCCAAGCGAACGGATATCAAGACAATCCTGGTACTGGGGAGCGGCCCGATCGTGATCGGTCAGGGCTGCGAGTTCGACTACAGCGGCACGCAGGCGTGCAAGGCGCTGAAGGCCGAGGGCTACCGGATCGTGCTGGTGAACAGCAACCCGGCGACGATCATGACCGACCCGGCGTTCAGCGATCGGACGTACATCGAGCCGATCACCCCGGAAGGGGTTCGCAAGATCATCGAGACGGAGATGGCCCGGGGCCCGCGGATCGACGCGATCCTGCCGACGCTGGGCGGGCAGACGGCGCTCAACTGCGCGTGCGCCCTGTGGGACAACGGGACACTCAAGGAGTTCGGCATCCAGATGATCGGCGCCAACCGCGAGGTGATCCACCGCGCGGAGGATCGCCAGGCGTTCAAGACGATCTGCGAGGGCATCGGCCTGAAGCTGCCCCGCGCGTCGGTGGTCAACACGATGGAAGAGGCCCTGGCGGCGCTGACCGACATCGGCCTGCCCGCGATCATCCGGCCCGCGTTCACGCTGGGGGGCAGCGGCGGGGGCATCGCCTACAACCTGGACGAGTTCAAGGACATCATCTCGCGCGGGCTCGCGGCGAGCATGATCCACCAGGTGCAGATCGATCAGAGCGTGATCGGCTGGAAGGAGTTCGAACTCGAGGTGGTGCGGGACCGCAAGGACAACTGCGTGATCGTCTGCGGCATCGAGAACATCGACCCGATGGGCGTGCACACGGGCGATTCGATCACGGTGGCGCCGATCCTGACGCTGACAGACAAGGAATACCAGGCGATGCGGGACGCCGCGATCGCGATCATGCGGGCGGTGGGCGTTGAGACGGGCGGCAGCAACGTGCAGTTCGCCGTGAACCCGGCGCCCAAGGACGGCAGGTTCGAGATGGTGGTGGTGGAGATGAACCCGCGAGTGTCGCGGAGCAGCGCGCTGGCGAGCAAGGCGACGGGGTTCCCGATCGCGAAGATCGCGGCGAAGCTCGCGGTGGGCTACACGCTCGACGAGCTGCGCAACGACATCACCGGCACCACGAGCGCGTGCTTTGAGCCGACGATCGATTACGTCGTGACGAAGATGCCCAGGTGGACGTTCGAGAAGTTCCCCGAGGCCGACGAGACGCTCACGACGCAGATGAAGAGCGTGGGCGAGGCGATGGCGATCGGCCGCACGTTCAAGGAGAGCTTCCAGAAGGTCATCCGCTCGATGGACGTGAAGCGGTTCGGGCTCGGGCTGGACCGCAACGACAAGTGGCTCGAGGCGATGCGTGCCGTAGAGCACGGGCAACTGGTGCTGGACGTGATGGGCTCGCCGGCGGGCAAGCGTGTGGAGGCGGCGACCTCCGACACGGGGCTGCGGACCGCGGACGGTCAGCCGATCGAGTGGCCGATTCCGCACGATAAGCTGAGCCGCAAACTCGCGGTGCCGAGCCAGGGGCGGCTGTACTACGTGCGGTACGCGTTCAAGATGGGCTGGAGCATCGATCAGGTGCACGAGCTCACGCGGATCGACCCGTTCTTCCTGGACCAGATCGCGCAGCTCGTGGAGTTCGAGGACACGCTGTGCGACTACAAGCGTCTGGAAGACGTGCCCGCCGAGGTGCTCTTCGAGGCCAAGCAGTTGGGTTACAGCGATGCGCAGCTGGCGAATCTGTACTTCGGGAAGCTCAACACAGAGACGATCCTGAAGGTCCGCGAGCACCGGCACAGGGCGGGGATCGATCCGGTCTACAAGCTTGTGGATACCTGTGCCGCGGAGTTCGAGGCGGTGACGCCGTACTTCTACTCGACGTACGAGCGTGCGTTTGAGGGGCCCGGAGCGTCGGCGGCATCGCCGTACCTGGGGGATGACGAGATCCGAGTCACGGACAAGAAGAAAGTCGTGATCATCGGGGGCGGGCCCAACCGCGTTGGACAGGGCATCGAGTTCGACTACTGCTGCTGCCACGCGGCGTTCGCGGCGGACGAACTGGGCTTTGAGAGCGTGATGATCAACTCGAACCCCGAGACGGTCAGCACGGACTATGACACCAGCGACCTGCTCTTCTTCGAGCCGTTGACGCTGGAAGACACGCTGAATGTGATCGAGCGGCTCAACGGACCGGCGGGCCGCGTTCACGGGGTGATCGTGCAGTTCGGCGGGCAGACCCCGCTGAACCTGGCCAAGGGATTGGTCGCGGCGGGGGCGCCGATCATCGGCACCAGCGTGGACTCGATCGATCTGGCGGAAGATCGCGACAGGTTCGATGCGTTGCTGGAGCGGTTGAAACTGCACCGGCCGCCGTCGGGGATCGCGCGGTCCATCGAGGAGGCGCGGGCGGTGGCGGCGCGGATCGGGTATCCGGTGCTGCTGCGGCCTTCGTACGTGCTGGGTGGGCGGGGCATGGAAATCTGCCCGGACGAGAAGGCGCTGCTCAACTTCATCACCACCGCGCTGCAGTCGGCGGGGATGGATGAGGCGCCGGTGCTCATCGACAAGTTCCTGGCGGGAGCGACCGAGGTTGACGTGGACGTTGTCGCGGACTTCCCTCCCAGCGGCGGGGCGCCGGCGCGGCGTGCCGATGCGCCCCGGGCGCTGATCTGCGGCGTGATGGAGCAGATCGAGCAGGCGGGCGTTCACTCGGGCGATTCGGCGTGCACACTGCCGCCCGCGTCGCTCTCGCGAGACATCGTGACACGCATCGAGAACCTGGGACGCGATCTAGCCCGCGAGTTGAGCCTGTGCGGCCTGATGAACATCCAACTGGCGGTGAAGGACGACATTATCTACATCCTGGAAGTGAACCCCCGCGCCAGCCGCACGGTGCCGTTCGTCAGCAAGGCGACGCACGTGCCGTGGCCGGCGATCGCCGCCAAGGTGATGATGGGGCGTTCTCTGGCCGAACTGGGCGCGGTGGAGAAGCACATCACCGGGTACTGGGCGGTCAAGGAGAGCGTCTTCCCCTTCGGCAAGTTCCCCGGCGTGGACGTGGTGTTGGGCCCGGAGATGCGCAGCACCGGCGAGGTGATGGGCATCGACGCGAGCCTGCCGATCGCGTTCGCCAAGAGCCAGATGGCGGCGGGAACGCGGCTTCCGACGGATCCGGCCAAGGGCGGCGTTTTCCTCTCCGTGCGAGAGGCCGATCGCGGCGTGATCGTGGAGCCGGCGAAGTTGCTGATGCAGATGGGGTTCAAGGTGTACGCGACGTCGGGCACCGCCGAGTACCTGCAGGGCCAGGGGCTCAAGCCCACGGTGCTGCAGAAGGTGGCTTCGGGCGTGCGGCCCAACGTGATCGACCTCATGAGCAACGGCGAGATCGCGCTGGTCATCAACACGCCTACCCGCACCGGTTGGCAGACGGACGAGGGACGCATCCGCTCCACGGCGGTGCGGCTTAACGTGCCGATGATCACCACGAGCACCGCGGCGGTCGCGGCGGTGCGGGCCATCGCCGCGATGCGAGAGCGGGATTGGGGTGTTTCGGCGATCCAGGACTTCGCGGCGATGATGGCAAAGGCCGCGACGCTGGTGGAGCCGACATCAAGGCCCGCTGTCCGGGTGTGATGTGCTGCGGATCAGTGAGTGTTCCGCTCGTTGGACTCGGGGCCGCGCCGCACCCGGGGCGGATGGGCTGTCCGCCGATGAACGGGTGGCGGCGATCGTGGTGCAGAATCCCAGAAGTACGCTACCGTTCCGCCGGTGATTGAACGCGAAGGACAACTCGGTTGGCGATGGAGCGCACCGTGGTCGCGATGATCCTGCGCCGACTGCTGCAACTGCCGCTGATCCTCGCGGCGGTGTACACCATCACGCTCGCCCTGGCGTGGGCGATTCCCGGCAATCCGCTGGAACGGCCGGAGGGGAAACGTCCGCCGGCGGAGATCGTGGAGGCGATGAAGGCGCGGTACAGCCTGGACAGTTTCGGGCATTTCTACTGGTCGTACCTGGCGCGGGCGAGCGGGGTCAAGTACCTTTCAACGGGTGCGCCGAATCAGCGCGTGTTTGACCTGGGACCGTCGTTGCAGTATCGCGACCGGGACGTGAACGAGATCATCGGGGGCTCGCTGCCGGTGTCGATGACGCTGGGCGCGGCGGCGATGCTGATCGCGCTGCTGCTGGGCGTGGGTGCGGGGGTGGTGGGGGCGGCGAAACCGAACTCGGCGGCGGACGCGGCGACGCTGGGTGTGGCGCTGGTGGGGATCAGTCTGCCGACGTTTGTCGTCGGCACGCTGCTGCAACTGGTGTTCGCGGTGTGGCTGTCGTGGGCGCCGGTGGGGGGGTGGGATCTGCCCCGGGGGTTGGTGCTGCCGGCGATCACGCTGGCGTTGCCGTTCGCGGCGTATATCGCGAGGCTGACGCGATTGGGGATGATCGAGGCGTTGGCGAGCGATTATGCGAGAACGGCGCGGGCCAAGGGCGCTTCGGAGTGGCGGGTCATCCTGAGGCACGCGCTCAAGAACGCTTTCCTGCCGGTGCTGTCGTACCTGGGGCCTGCGTGCGCGATGGCGATGACGGGTTCGTTCGTGGTCGAGCGCGTCTTCTACATCCCGGGGCTGGGCCAGCATTTCGTGAACGCGGTGCAGAACAAGGACCTTTTCCTGATCCTGGGCGTGGTGCTGGTCTTCGCCACGATGTTGATCGTGTTCAATCTCGTTGTGGACGTGCTGTACGCGTGGGTCGATCCGCGGACCGCGGCGTGAATCAATACGTAACGAACCCAAAGTGAAGATTGGCGTGGCCGACGTTTAGGGTGATCCACTCCTCGTGGGTGAGCGGTCCGAAGACGGGGTTGGGATGTTCCGGCGCTGTCTGCTTGAGGCGCCGGCACGCGGCTTCGAGGCGGGTGAGACCATCCTGGGTGCTCAGTTTGTCGACTCCGTAGGTGCCCTCGGGGGCGCCCTGGATGCGGAAGCCCGGGGGCAGGGGCTTCTTGAGGAACGAGTTCTTCATGAGTCTCGCGACGATCCGAACGAACCACGGCGGCGACACGGGGTAGCCGTCGAAGGGGTAGCTCATCCACGCGGCGACGTGGCCGAAGATCTGGCCCGTGGTCCAGTTGCCGAGGTGGCGGAGATTGCCGGCGTGTTCCGCCGCGGCGATGCGTCGGGCTTCGGCCACGACGTCGTCGAGCGTTTTGAGCGAGAGCGATCGTCTCTGCACCTTGGCGGTGTCAATGGCGGCGCCGGGCGTGGATGCGTTGCTCATGGGCGGAGCGTATTGCGCCGGGCGGATGGCCGTCGATCATTTCTTCCACGTGGGCGCGGCGGCGTTGGTCGGCCTGGTCCATGGCGTCCAGAAGGAGCAGGGCGCCTCCCACCTGGCAGAGGAAGAAGACACCGATGTAGAACCAGACCTCGATGGAATCGGGGACGAGCCCGAATCGGAGGTTGACGGCGGCGGCGATCAGCGAGACCACCGCGAGCGCCAGGCCGGCCTGTGCGACGCGCTTCATGCCGGTGTGTATCGATCCGGAGCCGCGAAAGTTGCACTTGTTCGCGGTATTGCGGCGATCACCTGCGGCGGCTCAGATTCCGCGCTTGATGGCGTCGACGATGCGCTGGGCGGTGCGGACGTTGGCGAATCCGGCCTCGGCGTCGATGGGTGGGCGTTCGCCGGTGCGGACGGCGTGGATGAAGGCCTGCAGTTCCATCACGATGGGCTCGGCGTCGTCGACGACGAGCTCCTCGATGTTGACCAGTTCGCCCCACTTGAGATTGGTGAGGTCCGAGCCGAGCTTGATCTGCTCGCGGACTTCACGCATCTGGATCTCGTTGGCGATGCGTCGGATCATGTTGCCCTTCTTGGCGCCGTAGTCGATCTTGATGTAGGCGTTCTCGCCGGTGATGCGGGTGACCCGCTCGGTCTTGAGGGCCAGGCGGCTGGAGGTGATGTCGGCCACGCAGCGGCCCTTGGGGGTGTTGAACTCGAGCCACGCGTTGCAGAGGTCCTCGTGCTCGGTGATGACGGCCACTCCTGCGGCGCGGATGAAGTCGGGCTCGTGCCCGCCCATCATCATGAGGACCACGTCGATGTCGTGGATCATCATGTCCATCACGACGCCCACGTCGACGGAGCGGAAGGTCATCGGGCTTACGCGGACGACCTGCATGAAGCGGGGCACGATCGGCTGGCCGGTCGCGGCGGCCTTCTGCATGGCACGCATCACTGGGTTGAATCGCTCGATGTGGCCGACCATCAGGACGCTGCCCGTGGATTCGGCCAGTTCCTTGATCGCCAGGGCGGTCTCGACATCGCCCGCGAGGGGCTTCTCGATGAGGCAGGCGATGCCGGCCTTGAGGAGCGGCTCGGCGGCGGCGCGGTGGGCGGTGGTGGGGACGGCGATGGAGACCGCGTCGACGCCGGCGTCGAGGAGTTGATCGACGCGTTCAAAGCCGCGGGTTTCGAACTTGTCGGCCATCTCGCCGCGGCGGCCGGGCTCGGCGTCGACGACGCCCACGAGTTCGCAGTCGGGGAGGTTGGCGTAGACACGGGCGTGGTGCCGGCCCATCCGTCCGACGCCGACGACCCCGCACCGCACCTTACGGCCCGCGAAGCGGTCTTTGGTAGCGGGCAGGTCGTTGGTGCCGTTTGAAGCGGGGGCTGGCATAGGGGCGGATTGTAAACGTCGCGGGGGCGGCGGTCACTGTGGGAGGGATTGAGAACAGGAGCGTTCAAAAATGAACGCGGGCCGCGTGGGCGGCCCGCGTTGGGTGCTTGGTTGGTTGCTGGTTACGCGGCGGCTTCGGTGATGGCGGCCGCGATTTCTTCCTTCTTCTTGAAACCGACGAACTTCTTGACGACCTGTCCGCCCTTGAAGATGATGAGGGTGGGGATGGCGGTGATGCCGAACTTCATCGCGACATTGCGATTGGAATCGATATCGACCTTGCCGACCTTGGCCTTGCCGGCGAACTCGTCGGCGACAGAATCGACGATCGGTGCGAGGTTGCGGCAGGGCATGCACCACTCGGCCCAGAAATCGACCAACACGGGCTGAGCGTTGGACAGAACTTCAGCTTCGAAGTTGGCGTCGGTGAACTCTTTGACATTGGCGTTTGCCATGGATGATTCCTTCAGTACTGCTTCCGCAACGTTGGATGCCGCGGCGGTCGAATCGTCGCGGAGGACATGGTACGCCATACCTCGCGACACTTCGCATGCGGCATTCGGCGTGCCGCGGATTGGTGGATTCAACCCACAAGAATCTCGTCTGGGGTTCAATCGCGGGCGTTGATTCGGCTACGGTCAGGCGGCGTCACTGCCTAATTGGCAGTCGGCGGTACGGCGAGTCGGGCGGCCTCGAGGGCCGCGAGCGCCTGGATGTGCGGTTCCACATCGTGGACGCGCAGGAGGATCGCGCCGCGTTGGGAGTGGAGGATGCTCAGCGCGAGGGTGCCCGCGAGCCGCTCGTTTGGCTGGGAGTCGCGGCCGAGGCTCACGCGGCCAACGAAACTCTTGCGGGACAATCCGCTCAGCACCGGCCGACCAGTTGCGGCGATGATCGCCGGAGTTTCCTGGATTAACTCCAAGTTCTGCTCAACGGTCTTCCCGAACCCCAGGCCGGGGTCGACCAGGATCTGCTGCGGGCGAACTGCGGCGGCGTACGCGGCGGGCAGAATTCGATCGGTGAAAGTGGCGATGACGCGCTCCGAGACGGTGCCGCGGGTAGGCGGAGTGGCGTAGCGATCCGAGTACGAATCAAGGTGGGGCGGCAGCTCGCGGTGCATCAGAATCAGGCCTGCGCGGCGGGTGGCGGCGAGGGAGAGGATCGCGGGGTCTTCGGCGCCGGCGGAAACGTCGTTGATCGCGTCCGCGCCGGAGTCGAGCGCGGCCTGTGCCACCTGGCTGAGCGTGGTGTCGACGCTCAGGGGGATGTTGGCGAGCGATCCACCGGAACCACGGATGGCGGCGATCACGGGCACGATGCGGCGGATCTGTTCAGCCGCGGAGACGCGCTGGGAGCCGGGCCGGGTGGACTCGCCGCCGATGTCGAGGATGGCAGCCCCGGATTCGACGGCACGGGCCGCGGCTGCGACGGCATCCGGGACGGACTCAAGTTGGCCGCCGTCCGAAAAGCTATCGGGGGTGATGTTGAGGATGGCCATGACCCGGGGGCGGGTCAGGTCGATGAAACGGCCGTTGGCGAGTTCCCAGGGGGGCACGGACTACGGTATTGTCGCCGGGTTCCCAGGCGGCTTGATTCGCCCGGGTGCCCCGCCAATAATTCAGGCCCCGCGTCCCCCATGGTGGGAAGGGCGGGGAGTTCGATCGTGTCAGATTTTCGGTGTTTTTCAGGCAAGGAAACGGCTCGTTATGGCTCACTCGCGTACCGCTCGCAAGCGTGTTCGGCAGAACATCAAGTCTCGCGCCCGCAACCGCTGGCGTTTGACGACCATGCGCGAGGGGGTCAAGGAGTTCAACGAGGCTCTCCTCCACGGCACCGTCGCCGCGGCGACCGAGATCTTCCGCAAGATCTCCCGCGTGATCGACCGCACGGCCCAGCAGGGCGTGATCCACAAGAATCAGGCCGCCCGCCGCAAGAGCCGCATGAGCGCGAAGCTCAAGGCCAAGAAGCTCAGCGGCAAGGCCTGATCAGCCCGGATTCGCGAGAGTGATTTTGTTCAGCCGCGGCGGCATTGACGCCGCGGCTGTTGTTTTTGAAATTGCCGATCCGCGACTGCTACTCTCGCCCCGCGATGGCCAAGGCAACACGCCCAGCGAAACCGAAAGGCGCCGGTCTGTTCGGCAGCGATGCCAAACCGACCAGCTATGCCGCGCTGTCGACGCGTCCGCTGTACGTGCTGTGCTTTCTGCTGCCGTTCATGGTGCTGTACGAGGTGGGCTCGTTCAAGTACCTTCGGGATTCCGGGCGGGGCGTGATCGAGACGATCGGGGCCCGCAAGATTCTGGCGGGCTTTTTCGAGGCGTTCGGGATCGCGAGTTTTCACATCCCTCCGCTGGTGCTGTGCGCTGTGCTGATCGTGTGGCACGTGCTGTTGGCGGACGCCTGGAAGATCAAGGGCCGCGTGATTGTGGGGATGGCGCTCGAGAGCGTGCTGTGGACGCTGCCTCTGCTCGTCTTCGCTCTGACTTTTTTCGTGAGGAGGCCGCCGGCGTTCATCGGGGCCGAGGCGTTCGCGGATCTATCGATGCCGGCCCGGCTCACGCTTTCGGCCGGGGCTGGCGTGTATGAGGAGTTGCTGTTCCGGCTGATCATCATCTCCGTGGTTCACTTCATCGTGGTGGATTTGCTGCAGGGGACGCGAGGAGTGGGTTACACGATGGGCGGGGTCATCTCGGCGGTGGCGTTCGCGATGGCGCACAACATCTCGCATCCCGGTGGGGGAACGGATCTGGGCCTTTTCGCGTACTACGCGTTGGCGGGGCTGTACTTTGCAGGGCTGTTCGTGTTCCGCGGGTTCGGGATGGTCGTGGCGACACACGCGCTGTTCGACGCGGTGGTGCTGGTGGCGATTCCATCTGCGACGGCCCGATAGCGGAGTCTTTGGGCCAAGGCGGCCCGGACGATCCTCTGGCGTCGCAGAAATTCGGAACTTCAAGGTCAGTATGGGAGTTTTGTTCGTTTCTTGAACGGTATTGCGAGACTGGACTCTGGAATGCCTCCTCGTTACCCTTCATCCACGGCACCGTGGCCGGGTGGTGGTTTCGATCTCGCAATAGCCCCGCGCCCCTTTGTGCAACGGGACGCCCGGCACCTGATTGGAAGGCTGGTTCAACATGGGTCTAGATTTCGCGATCGACGCTTTGTACGAAACGGGCTGGAACTGTTCAGCGACCGATCGTGCGGAACGGCATGTTGACGGACGGCAGTACCCGACACCCCAGAGCGTCGCGGCGACGTTCGCGGAACAAGGGTTCGACCTGACATTGCGGCACATCCAACTGTTTGACTGCTACCGCGCCGAATGGCGTGATTCGCAGGGGCAGGCGGCCGGCGCCGTGGTCGGTCAAACCGCCGCGGAAGCCGCGGTGTATGCACTTTCCCAGCTTCGTCGGCAACTGGTCTCTGCGAACGCCTGATCGGTCGCAACTCAACGAGCAATCAAACGAGTTTTCGCGGTGCTGTTTCGTGCGGCGGGTGAGTTGAACCCGGTCCGCAAAGTCGCTATTCTCTAGGCCCGCCAAACCGGCGGGAGCACGGCCCCATCGTCTAGCCTGGTCCAGGACGCCAGGTTCTCATCCTGGTAACAGGGGTTCAAATCCCCTTGGGGTCATTGGGCTGTCGCCTTCGCGACAGCATGGAGCGGAAAGCGCCTGCAATGCAGGTTCTTTCCGCTCTTTTGTTTGGGCGGGTGCGAATCGTTCACGTCGGTTTCGCCCCGAACCGGGCCGAAAACTGAGCCGCACGGGCGGGGCCGGAATCAGGGCCGGTTTCACTCCGCCTGGGAATACGCTTGTCACAGTTCATGCCACTGCTGGGCTACATCTTCGCGGCCGTGCTCAATGCGGCGGCCATCGTGCTGTTCGTGTACTGGTGCGTGGGGCTTGTACAGATGATCACCACGCTGAGAACGGTGCCGACGATCCGCGCGGGGGTGGAGCTTGCGTCGAAAAGCCCGCCGCCAACGGAACGCGCGTGCATCGTGGTGCCGGCGCACAACGAGGAGGCGTCGATCGAGACGCTGATCCACTCGCTGGCCGCGCAGGACTATCCGCACCTGAGCATCGTGCTCTGCTTGGACAGGTGCACCGATGCAACGTTGGAACTGGCGCGCCGGGCGGTGGGGGACGATCAGAGATTCACGCTGCTGGAGATCAACGATTGTCCGCAAGGGTGGGCTGGGAAGGTTCACGCGGTGTGGCGCGGTACGCAGGCGGCTCCGGCCCACGACGCGGACTACCTTGCGTTCATCGATGCCGACACAGCGCTCGACCCCGCGTGCATCAGCGCGGCGGTGGCGCTGCTGAAACACCGGGGGCTGGACCTGCTGAGCCTGCTGAGCACGCTTTCGTCGAGGCGGTGGTTCGAACTGATCGTGCAGCCCGCCGCGGGGCTGGAGTTGGTGCGGCAGTATCCGCTCGGCAAGGCGAACCGCCCGGCGGGGATGCGGCCGCGGGCGTTTGCGAACGGGCAGTTCATGCTCTTTCGGCGAGAGGCGTACGAAGCGGTCGGGGGGCACGAGGCGGTAAAGGATGAACTGCTGGAAGATCTCGCGCTGGCGAGAGCCATCGTGGATCGCAAGGGCGAGAAGTCCGGTGGAGAGGGCAACGCGGGCCTGTTCCTGGCCGACGGAATGCTGACGTGCCGGATGTACGAATCGTGGGCGGCGTTCTGGCGGGGATGGAAGCGGATCTACACGGAAGCAACGCGGTGCAAGGTGGGGAGGTTGCGGCGGGCATCCTGGAGCGTGATGATGATGGGCTCGGTGTTGCCGCTCGCCTCGGTCGGGAATCTGTGCTGGTCGCTGGCGCTGCTGCTGGGGGTCGCGGGCACCGCGCCGGCGTGGTGGTGGACCGGGCTCGTCGGGGTGGTGTTTGCGATGGCGTCGCTCGGGATGTGGGGGTTGTTCGTGGGCGCCACCTATCGGATCGGGCGAGTGCCGCTATGGGCGTTGCCGGGTTCGATCGTGGGGTCGTGGCTGGTTGGGCGGGTGCTGGCCGAAGCGGCGAGGGACCTGGAGCGTGGGGTGCCGACAGTCTGGGCGGGTCGCGAGTATGTGCGGCTCCCTCGTTGAACCGTTGGGCGTTCGTCGCAGGTCCTGAAAGTCGGCAGAAATGACGGCCCCGAGCGGGCCGATCTTGGCCGGGACGGGGTCGCCGCTACCATTTCGCATGACGACCGCAACCGCCCGCACGTCCGCGACGCACACTCCGAAGGTGGACCCTCACGCCGTCACGATTTCGGGGCTCGTGCTCGATCCCGCGTACTCGCCTTCGCGCCCCGCGGCGGCGCTCACGAACATCGCGCGGGACATCGCGGAGCCCGGGCAGTATCCGTACACGCGAGGGCTGTTCCCCAACGGGTATCGCTCCCGATTGTGGACGATGCGCCAGTTCGCGGGCTTTGGTTCGGCGGACGACACGAACAAACGATTCAAGTACCTGCTGAGCCAGGCGGGGCATCCGTCTTCGGGCCAGCGGAGCAGTTCGGGCTCTTCGAACACCGGGCTTTCGACGGCGTTCGACCTGCCCACGCTCATGGGCCGCGACAGCGATGACGAACTTTCCGTGGGCGAAGTAGGCAAGTGCGGCGTGGCGATCGCCACGATCGAGGACATGCACCGCCTGTACGCGGATATCCCGATCGGACAGGTGACGGTGTCGCAGACGATCAACGGACCCGCGGCGGTGATCTGGGCGATGTACCTGGCGCACGCGCTGCAGCGGGGCATCCCGTGGTCGGAGGTCGGCGGGACTCTGCAGAACGACATTCTCAAGGAGTTCCACAGCCAGAACGAGTTCATCTATCCGCCCGAGGCGAGCGTGAAACTCGTGGTGGACACCATCGAGTTCCAGAGCCGCATGGTCCCGAAGTGGAACAGTGTTTCGATCTCGGGGTACCACATCCGCGAGGCGGGCAGCACGGCGACCCAGGAACTGGCGTTCACGCTGCGCGACGGCATGGAGTACGTCGAGGCGGCGATGGAGCGAGGGCTTGATCTTGACAGTTTCGCCCCGCGGCTGTCGTTCTTCTTCAACTCGCACAACGAGTTCTTCGAGGAGATCTGCAAGCTGCGGGCGGCGCGACGCATCTGGGCGCGGGCGATGAAGCACCGGTACGGAGCCTCCAGCGAGCGGTCGCTGTTCATGAAGACCCACGTGCAGACGGCGGGGTGCTCGCTGACGGAGCAGCAGCCGCTGAACAACATCGTGCGGGTGGCCTACCAGGCGATGGCGGCGGTGCTGGGCGGTTGCCAGAGCCTCCACACCGACAGCATGGATGAGACGCTTGGCCTGCCCACCGAACAGGCCGTGACGGTCGCGCTGCGGACGCAGCAGATCCTCGCGTACGAGACGGGCGTCACCCGCGTGACCGATCCGCTGGGCGGATCCTGGTTCGTCGAGCAGTTGACCGACACGATGGAGCGTGAGGCTCTCGGGCTCATCGACGAGATCGACCGCATGGGCGACTATGGCGCCGGCGTGCGGCCCTCGAAGCCCGGGCCTGTCCCGGCGAATCTAGCGGACCACCCCGCGTACGCCGCGAAGAAGACGTTTGGACGCTCGTGCATCGCGGGGATCAACCGCGGGTATTTCCGGCGTGCGATCGCGGAGGCGTCGTATCGATTCAGCGAGGAGTGCGAGGCGGGCGATCGCCTGGTGGTGGGCCTCAACGCGTTCACGGACACCAACGAGCAGCGGCCGATCGACATTCTGCAGATCGGGCACGAGGTCGAGACGCAGCAGTGCGAACGGCTCGCGGCGTTCAAGAAGCGGCGCGACAAGGCCATGGTCGAGAAGGCGCTGAACAACATCCGCGCAGCCTGCCAGGGGAAGGCCGCGGCGACGATGATGTGGGAGGGCCCTGGCGCGGGGTTGCACCCGACCAACGTGATGCCGGCGCTGATCGATGGCGCCCTGGCGAACTGCACGTTGGGCGAAATGGTGCAGGCGATGGCCGATGTGTACGGTCGTTACACGGGCGGGCCGGAGTGGTGAGCCGCTGGAAGGGCGTGCACGCGGCTTTACTCTGAAAACGCGGTGAGCAATCTAGGAAATACAGTGGGCGCCGCTGGTTCGGAAACCTGTGGGCGCGGTCCTATCCTTGCCGCCCGGATTCCAGCAATACCCGAATTATGCCCAAACCCAAGAACACCCCGCTCCGCGTCTTTGTTCCGCTCATCGTCTCGCTCATGGGTTTGGGCGTTGCGTACGCGATCTACAAGACCAACAAGCCCGCGAGCCTGAACCAGGCGACGGCTCCTGCCGCGACAACTTCCCAGCCCGACGCGAAGCCAAACGCAAGTTCCGACTCGAAAGCCGACGCGAAGGCACCGGCCCAGACACAGCCGCAGGAAACGGCGGCAACTCCGCAGCCCGCCGGCGCCAATCTGGCGGCACCGGCCGGCTCACCGCTCACGGGGCTCTCCGCGAAGGTATTCGCGGGCGATCCGCAGGCGACGTTTGACAGCACCGTGGGCGGGGACACGCCCAAGGGGCTGGACCGTGCGCGAGTGAAGTTCTCGCCGATCGGCGCGGGCGTTTCGGCGATCACGCTGGCGGACCATTTCGACACGATCAAGCGAGAAACTCACTACGAGTTGCAGGCGGAGCACAAACTCGCGGCCAACAGCGTGCAGGTGCTGACGCCGTTCGCGGCGCTCGCGGTGGAGGTGACGCAGGCGGGACAGGCTCCCCAGATCGTCGGCCTCAGCGGCGCTCCCGATGCGCCGGTATGGCGGAAGATGGAAGGGGCTCCCGCGGGAACATTCGAAGCGTTCGTCGTGGAGGCGTCGGGCGCGAAGGTGCTGCGGGTTGAGCGGCGGTTCTCGCTGGCGGCCGGGTCGCACGACCTCAAGCTGACTCAGCGGATCGAGAATCTCTCCGCATCCCCGCTCACCGTTCGCTGGTACCAGACCGGGCCCGTGGATCCGCCCGGCGACAGCGGCACGTACGGCGGCGACAAGCGTCAGGTGCGGGTCGGATTCCTGCTCCCGCCGGACCGGGATCCCACGCGGGCCGCGGTGCTGGCTCACAGCCACGACAAAGCGCGACACGATGTGCTGGGGCAGAGGATTTCGCAGGTCGCGGCGAACGGCGCGGCTATGTCCGTGTACGGGGATCTGCCCCTGTGGCCCAACGCCGCGTCGACGGAGGGCAAGCATGAGATGGCTTGGCTTGCGTACACCAATCGGTATTTCGGTGTAGCGATTCACCCGCTCTTTGACCTCAACAGCGCGGGCGGACGCTCGCTGGCGTGGATTGGCCAGGCCGATCGCGTGGTGCTCGACGCGGGCGCCGGCAACGAGATCGTCGGCATGCGGCTGACCAGCAATCCGCTCGTGCTGAGTGCCGCGGGCGGCGCCGGTTCGTCCGCGGATCTTTCGCTGGGCGTGTACGTGGGCCCGCTGGATCGCAAGCAGATCCGCAGCGAGCCGTTGCTGGCTGCGTTGCACCTGGACAAGATGGTGGTGTACAACTTCGGAGGCCCGTGCGGCTTCTGCACGTTCGATGCCATCACCGGGCTGCTGCTGTTCGTCCTGAGATCGCTGCACGATTACATCTTTCACGACTGGGCGCTGGCGATTATCTTCCTGGTGGTGTGTGTGCGCACCTGCCTGCACCCTCTGACCAAGTGGACGCAGATCCGGATGAACCGGTTCAGCAAGCAGATGGCGGCCATCGGTCCCAAACAGAAACTGCTGCAGGAGAAGTACAAGGACGATCCGGCCAAGATGCAGCAGGAGACCGCCAAGCTGTGGCGTGAAGAGGGAATCAGCCCGGCGGGTTTCCTGGGCTGCCTGCCCGCATTCGCCCAGACCCCGGTGTGGATCGCGCTCTCGGCCGTGCTCTTCTTTGCGGTTGAACTTCGGCACCAGGGCGCGTTCTACGGCGTTTTCCAGTCGGTCCAGCAGAAGGGGTGGCTGACGTGGTGGTTCTTGGGCGATCTCGCAGAGCCTGACGGCTTCCTGCACTTCGGGCGCGCGATCGCGACGCTGCCGATCCTGGGGCCGGTCACCTCCATCAACATCCTGCCGATCGTGCTGGGCATTGTCTTCTTCATCCAGCAAAAGTACCTGAGCCCGCCTCCGACCACGCCGATGACGCCGGAGCAGGAAACTCAGACCAAGATGATGAAGTGGATGACCGTGCTCATGTTCCCCATCATGATGTACAACGCGCCGGCGGGTTTGGCGCTGTACTTCACCGTCAACTCCACGCTGGGCATTCTCGAGAGCAAGTGGATCCGTGCCCACATGGACAAGTACGGCCTGCTCGACCTGGACAAGATGCGGGCCGAGCGGGAGGCCCGCCGCAAGGCACGCGGCGGCGCGGGCGCGGGCAACGGCGGCGGGTTCATGGCCGCGCTTCAGAAGTACGCGGAACGCCAGCAGGAAACCCAGAAGAAGTTCGGTCAGGACAAGCGTCCGGGCCGCTGACGCTCACGGAGCGGTTGTGGTCAGAACAGACACCATCGTGGCTCGATCGTCCGCGCCGGGCAGATCGGCGCGGGCGTTGGTGCGCATCAGCGGGCCCGCGACGTCTCTGGTACTGTCGCGGTGCGCGGGGGTGAATCGGGCGTCGCCGGGGTGCGGTCGTGCGATGGTCAGCATCGGCGGGCAGACGCTGCCCGCACTGTTGACGTTCTTCGCGGGGCCCAAGTCGTATACGGGCGATGACACGGCGGAACTGCTCATCCCCGGGAACCCCGCGCTTGTGGAGCGCGTGCTCAACGAGTTCATCCGGGTGCCGGGCGTGCGATCGGCCGAGCCGGGGGAGTTCACCGCTCGGGCGTACCTGTCCGGAAAACTCACGCTCGCCGAGGCGGAAGCGGTGGGGGCGGGGATCGCGGCGGAAACGGACTCGCAACTCGAAGCGGCGAGACGATTAGGCGGGGGCGAGACCGGCGCGGTGTACAGGCGCTGGATCGAGGAACTGACCACGCTGCTCGCGCTGGTTGAAGCGGGGATTGACTTTACCGACCAGGAAGATGTTGTCGCCATCTCGAACGATGCGCTGCACTCCCGCCTCGCGAGGGTCCTCGCGGACGTACGGAGTCACCTGGGCAACCGTGCCGGTGCCGAAACTGCCGGTTCACGGCCGGTGGTGGCCTTGGTGGGGCGGCCGAACGCGGGCAAGTCGACTTTGTTCAATGCGTTGCTCGGAAAGCCGAGGGCCGTGACCAGCCCAGTTCCCGGTACGACCCGAGACGTGATCGAAGAGCCGCTCGATCTTGACCATGATGTTCCGGGCGCCGGCGAGGTGACGCTCCAGGATCTGGCCGGGTTGGACGCGGCGATGGCGTCGAGTGCCGGGGCTCTGGAATCGCAGGCGCAGTTGGGGGCAGCGCTCGCCGCGCAGCGGGCTGATGTCTTGATCTGGTGTGATCCGACCGGCCGGTTCGATGCCGCGAGCGATCTTCCAACGGCGGGACGCGGCGTGATCCGAGTGAGGACGTTTGGGGACCGTCCCGCCGCAGGCGGCCACAGCGCGATCACGGTGTGCGCTCTGGACGGGTGGAACCTGCCGGTGCTTCGGCGAGCGATCGCGGACGCCGCGTGCGGCGTGCGGTCGGGTGCGCTCGCGGACCTGCTGCCGCGACATCGCCGATCGCTTCAGGAGGCGATCCAAGCGATCGGTCCGTTGCTGATCGAGATGCCCGCGGCGGAGATCGTCGCGGACAGTCTGCGAACAGCGCTCGACAGCCTCGCGGTGCTCATCGGCCGTGTCAGCCCGGACGATGTGTTGGGACGGGTGTTCTCGACGTTCTGCGTGGGCAAGTGACCGCGGCATGCATGTTCTAATTATGTTTGGTTGTTGTGCCGGTGGACTGGTGGGTGAAGGGGTTGGTGACCGACAAACTGATCGGGAGTTTCCCGCGGATGCGAAATCCGCAATAGGAATCTGTTCGAGGCGTTCTTGCATAGGTGGATGGAGCCTGCCACGTTGACCGACGAGAACCAGGACGGTGGCGGGAGCGACGCATCTGCGGATGCGGCGCAGCCCGCGGATCTTGCGCCTCTATTGGCCAGCGCGGCCAAGGGCGACAACGCGGCGTGGCAGGCGGTGATTGACCGGTACGCGAAGCGCGTGTTCGCGCTCGCCAAGAGCCGGTGCAGGGACGTGAACGTGGCCGAAGAGATCACCCAATCCGTGTTCGCGACCATCGCCATCAAACTCGGCGCGGGTGAGTACCTGGAGTTGGGGCGTTTCGAGTCCTGGTTGTTCCGTGTCGCGGCGAATCGGGTCAGGGATCATGTGCGGCGGCTGCGAAGGAACCCGGCGGTGGGAGACCCGGCGGCGTTGGACACGTGCGCCGCTGCGGAGTCGGAGCGGCCGGCGGCCGACCCCGCGTTGGACCGGTTGCGGGAGGCGATGTCGGCCCTGGCGGAGGCCGATAGGGAAATCGTTGAACTCCGCCACCATGGCGGGCTGAGTTTCAAGCAGATCGCAGAGGTGCTCGGCGAACCGATCGGCACGCTGCTGGCCCGCCATCATCGAGCATTGCGCAAGTTGCGGGATATGCTGGAAGAGCCTCAATCCGCCGGAAGGGGGTTGTCGACATGAACAAGATCAACAAGCACATCGATTCTCAAGACGACGGTGTTTCGGCGTTGCTGGATCGGCTGGCAACGTCTGACGCCTCCTCGGCCCCGCACGGCCTTGAGGGCCGCATCGGCCGGGCGACCGCGCCGATGCTGGAATCCGCCTCGACGCCGCCGGCGTTTGACTTCGCCGCGGCCGCTTCGGCGAAGAACGGTTCCGGCCGCATCGGCGCCGGGTCGGCGCTGCGGCTGGCCGCGGCGCTCGCGCTCGCGGCGACTGTGGGCGCCGTGATCGTGGCGCAGCGGGGCGGCGCGTTCTCTCACGTGACGACCGCGCAGACGCAGGTGGCCACGGCGGAGTCGGACGAAGCTCTGTTCGCGCTGGTTGGATGGGCCGAGGGTCAGAGCGATGACTTGGCCGAGATCCGCACGCAGACCGAGTCGCTGGACAAGACGATCGGTAGCGGGTGGGATTTGTCGGACCTGTTCACCGACGAGGGAGCGTCCTGATATGAAACTCACACGGCTTGTTCTGATCGGCGGAGCGGTGGGTATGTCGGGGCTGCTGGCGGGCCTGGGCGCGCCGGCGCAGGAGCCGACTCCGCAGGAAAACCAGAACGCACGGGCGGCCGAGCAGCCTCCGGAAGGACGGATGCAACGGCCACGGGGCGAGCGTGCGCAGCAACCGCTTGATCCCAAGCAACTCAAGCAGATGATCGAACGACGCATGGAAGAACTCACGCGTCAGCAAGAGCGCTGCCGCGAAGCCGTCGCACGGCTGGAGAAGGGTGAAGCGCCGGCGGATATTTTCCGCGACATGTTCCCGAACGGGCGGTTCGGCGAGGGCGCCGGCCGGCCCGCGGGTGAGCGAAACGAGGAAGGCGCCGGCGAACGTCCACCGCCTCCGGGTCAGGGCGGCGGTCCCGGCCAACCGATGGCGGACAGGGAAGAGATGCTGCAGATCGTCCGGGAGCATCTGCCGATGCTGGCCAAACGCTTCGAGGAGATGCAGGGTCGTGAGCCGGGGATGGGATTGCGCCTTTTGCGGGGCTTGACGCCACGCATCCGAGAGGCCTTGCCGCTGCGCAAGACCGATCCGGAGATGTTCCGTCTCAAAATGGCCGAGATCCAGACAGGCGCGATGGTGATCGAGGCGGTGCCCGCGTATCGCCACGCGTTTCGGGCCCCGGCGGGTTCCGAGGCTGCGGGAAAGATCGAAGAGGCGGAGAAGAAGCTGCGTGAGGCGTTGTCCGCACAGTTCCAGGCGAAAATCGCGGTGCAGACCCAAGAGGTCGAGAAGCTCACGCACCGCCTGGAAGACATGAAGAAAGATCTGGATTCGCGGCGGGCCAAGGAAAAGGACGAGGTAGATTCGATGATGGAGCGAATCCGCGACGGCAAGGAGCCTCGTGGACCAGGCGGGCCAGGTGGCCCGGGTGGGCCCGGCGGACAGGGCGAACACCGATAGCGGTGCGCCGCCGACCTGCGGGTAGATTCGTTGCACCGTTGCGCAGAAGCCAATCACGTTCATCACCGGGAGAGCGTTCAGTACGCCGCGTTGTCCGTTGACGGTCGTTACGGGGTCGTGCGCGTCGCCCGTTGTTACTGGCGTGTCGCGGGCTTGGCGGGAGCCAACCGCCTGCGGTAGTAATCCTCGTGCGCGCGGATGCGATCCTCGGCGCCGGCGAGGTCGTACTCGACGATGAAGCGGTTCGCCGCCGCGCCCGCGAGCTTCTTGGAGTCGGGCGAGAACGCGAGCGAAACGATGGTGAGGCCGTTGGTGTCGAAAGACGCGAGGTTGCGGAGTGTGACGGCGTCCCAGATCTTGACGAGGGAGTCCTCGCCGCCGGTGGCGAAGAGCTTGCCGTCGGGCGAGACCGCGATCGCTGGGATGAGCCGCTGGTGTCCCCTCAGGACTCGCTCGGGCGTCCAGTCGGGCGCCTTGAACACTTCGATGGTGCCGAGCTGGGTGCTGACGAACATGCGAGAGCCGTCGGGCGAAAAGGCAACGCCCCAAGGCTGGGTGGTGGTTTCCACGCGACGGGCGATTTCCTTCTTGTCGACGTCCCACAGCGCGATGCCGCGTGCGAGACCGGAGACCGCGAGCAACTTGCCGTCCGGCGAGAACGCGACACTCTCGATGCGTTTCTCCAGGGTGGGGAGTGTCACGGCCTTCTCTTTGGAATGCAGATCGAAGATGCGTGTCACGCGGTTCGAGTGACCGACGGCGGCGTATCGGCCGTCGGGAGAGACATCCAACGCGAAACACTCTGAACGCTCGCCGGGGAGCGCGAACTGCTCCGCGCCGGTGTTGGGGTCGAGTCCGCGCAGGACGCCGTCGTGGCACGCCGCGAGCATGGTTCGATCGGAATCGATGAAGTGCACCTGGCGGGTGCGGAACCCGGTGTTCGCGATGCTCCACCTGGCGAGGCGGCGACGTTTCGTCAGGTCGATGGTGTCGATGGTGCCGTCTCCGGCGCCTACGCCCATCATGGTGCCGCCGGCTGAGTAGGTGACGGAGAAGCACCAGGACTCAAAGCCGGTGATGCGGGAGGCCGAGACGTTGGTGGAGAGCGAACAGCGCCGCAGGAGCCCGCCGTCGATCACCATCGTGGCCTCGTTGTCACCCGCCCACGCCGCGGCCACGACGGAGTAGCGTTGCCTGGGGAGCGGGCGCGTCTCCATGACGCCCTGCGTGCTCATGATGAACGGCCGTTCCTGGGCGGCCATCAGGATGGCGCGGTCGTCGGGAGCGCAGGTCAGCGCAATCACGGTTCCCGCCGAGACGTGGGAACTGGGGGTGAGCGTGGTGTCTCCCACCTCCCAGAACGACATGTTGCCCGGCCGGTGCGCGACGACGAGCCGGTTCGTCTTGGATTCGAAAGTCAGAGCGCTGACGCCGGAACCGTCGGGCGGGCTCAGATCGGCGACGAGATCGCCTGTCTGTGTGTTCAGCACGTTGAGCGCAGAATATCGTGAGACAGAATCGCTTCCCGCCGCGAGAAAGGTGCCGTCCGCGCTGAAGGCCAGGTGCCTGGGGGCGCCGCCGACCTGCCATTCGCGCAGAATCCCGCAGGTCCGGTTGTCCCAGAGTCGGACCAGCGTGCCGGGACCCGCGGTGGCGATGAAGTTGCCGTCCGCAGAAAATATCGCGCCGCGCACGCCGATGGAACCCGCGAAGTTGTGCGATTCGCCCGAACGCGAAAAGACGATCGCGTCGTTGCGTGACGAACCCATGAAGAAGTTGTCGCCGTCGGGAGAGATCGCGATGACCAGCGGTGCTGGCACCGGGGACGCGATGTCGAGCGTCTTTCCGCCGCTCTTGACGTCGAACGCCACGACCCGGCCTGCGCTGGAAACCCAGGCGATCGATCGTTGGTCCGCAGAAACGACGGGCAGCCCGGAGACCGCGGGCCCCTGAACGATCCACTGGGAGGGGATGCGGTCGTACAACTCCCAGAGGCCCCACCTGGCCGAAGCGGACTGAGGATCGTTGAAATACTCCCGCCACAACGTGTCTTCGGCGAGCGCGAGATTGCCCGTCGCGGCTTCGAGGCGGCCGCGTTCGATATTGGCCTGCGTCAGTTCGCTCAGGGCCTGGGCTCGCGCGGCGATAGCGTCTTCCTTGGCCTTGATCGCCTCTTCCCTGGAACGGATTGCTTCTTCCTTAGAGAGTCGCTCGCGGTCACGAGCGTCGGTGGCCTGGTGGGCGAGTTGCCGCTGGTTCTCGGCGTTGATGGAGGCGTAAATCGAGAACGCGATCAGGGAGACCGTCGCCAACACCACCAGCCTCGCCGCGGTTCGGTGCCGACGCATCTGCTTGCGGAGCAGGTACATCGCCGAGTCGCGGCGGGCCGCGATGGCGTCGCCTGCGAGGAATCGCTGGATGTCCTCGCCGAACGCGCCCGCGCTTGCGTATCGGCGGTCGGGCTCCTTGGCGATTGCCTTGAGGATGATGACCTCGGCGTCGCCACGGAGGGACTTGTCAAACCGCGACGGCGGCGGGGGTTCGTCTTCACGGATCATGCGGGAGGCCTCGGGAAGGCCCACCGTGGTGAGATCGAACGGCAAACGCCCGGCGAGCAACTCGTAGGCGACGATGCCAAGGGCGTAAACGTCGGAGCGAGTGTCAACTTCCTCGCCGCGCATCTGCTCGGGGCTCATGTACGAGGGCGTGCCGATCAACTGGCCGGTTCGTGTGGCCATGGAGGCGTGGTTGCTCTCTTCGCAGGCTCGGGCGATGCCGAAGTCCACGACTTTGGGCTGACCGTCGCTGCCCACGAGGATGTTGCCGGGCTTGAGGTCTCGGTGGATCACGCCGCGCTGGTGGGCGTGCTGCACCGCGTCGCACACCTTGAGCAGCAGTTCCCAACGGGCTTTGTGATTGAGACCGTTCTCGTTCGCGTGTTGGGTGAGGGGGCGTCCCTCGACCAGTTCCATCGCGAAGAAGGCCTGGTCTGGCGAAGCTTCATCGGCCACGCCGGCTTCGTACAACTGCGCGATGCCCGGATGCTGCAGCCGTCCGAGCAACTCAACTTCATTACGAAAGCGTCGGAGCAAGGCGCGGCTGTTCATTCCGGGTCGAACTGCCTTGAGCGCGACTCGCCGGCGGGGAAAGGCCTGCTCTGCCTCGAACACGATCCCCATGCCGCCCTCGCCGATGGTCCGCAGCACGCGGTAGTTGCCCGTCAGCACCGGCAGCGCGAGGGCCTCCTTGGCGATGCTCGGTGCGACTCCCGCCCGGCCCACGGCGGCAAGGCCCGCCCCGGTCGCGACGGCGGAACCGCCGGAGTTGTGGTGCTCCAGCAGAGATTCGACTTCCGCGAGCAACTCCGCGTCATGACCGACTTCCCGCCGCACGAACTCGGCTCGGCGTGGCGCATCCACTTCGAGCGCTCGCTCAAAGGTCTGCATCACGATCTGAAAACGGTCGTCACTCATCAGGGGGCTCGGCGGTCCAGCGGTCGTTTATCTTTC
>JBGAMO010000249.1:0-4629 GCA_044222845.1 Phycisphaerales bacterium | reverse complement strand
ATCGGCGTGCACGGCACCGTGTGGGACAAGGCAATGTCCTACCAGGTCCGCGGCGAGTTCGGCAGCGAGGGCTCCTTCGGCCTCGAGACCGCCTTCGGTAAGTACACCTGGGACAACGGCTTCGCCGTTCAGTTCGGTCAGTTCAAGCACCCCCTGTTCCGCGAGAGCATGATTGACAACGAGTACCAGCTCGCCGTCAACCGCTCCATCACCGAAGGCTACTTCGGCGGCGGCTACACCCAGGGCGTGAACTTCATTTACTCGCAGGACGCCTGGCGCTTCCTCGCCGGCTTCAACGACGGCGTCCGCTCGGCCAACACCCCCTCCAACTCCCCCTACAACGCCACCACCAACTCCGGTGAAGCCGACTACGGCCTCACCGCCCGAGCCGAGTTCAAGATCATGGGCGCCGGCTGGGAGCGCTTCGATGACTTCACCTCCTGGCGCTCCTCTGAGGACGTCGGCCTGCTCGTCGGCGCTGCCATCCACTGGCAGGACACCGGCGACACCGGCCCCGGCGGCGCCAGCGTGCAGAACTTCCTGTACACCGGCGACGTGCAGTTCGAGGGCAAGGGTTGGAACGCGTTCGGCGCGTTCTACGGCTCGCACATCGACGACAACTCCCCCGGCTCCAGCGCCCGCGACGACTTCGGCGCGGCCATTCAGGGCGGCGTCTTCCTGACCGATCAGGTCGAGATCTTCGCCCGCTGGGACGCCATCTTCTTCGATTCCTCCGCTGTTGATGACAACCACTTCATCACCGGTGGCGTGAACTACTACCTCTCCCCCGAGAGCCACGCCGCCAAGATCACCGCCGATGTGATCTGGGCCCTCAACAAGTCCGGCCAGTACCTCTTCAACCCTGACATCGACGGCGATGACACCACCTCCGATCCGGGTCCGTTCGCCGGCTCGACCACCTACGGCCTCCTGGGCGAAATCGACAACAACAACGAGTTCGCCTTCCAGCTGCAGTTCCAGATCGTCTTCTGATCCGGACAGCGCAGACTTCAATGTCTAGTTTCAACCGGCCGCTCCTCTGGGGCGGCCGGTTGTGTTTTTGTCCCCGCGTGCCCGCGCTGTACCGATCCGCCCGCCGGTGTACCCTCCACGCGTGACCAACCCCGATCGCTCGCAGGCTCTTCTCGGTCGGTTCGGCGAGATCGCCCTCTCGCTCGCGGTCGTCGCCATCGTTGCGGCGCTCGTCGTCGAGATGCCCCCCGGCCTGCTCGACGCGCTCCTGGCCACCAACATCGCCGCGGGCGTGCTCGTCCTGCTCGTGGCCCTCTCGATACCCGACGCGGCCAAGCTCCCCTCGTTCCCCACCATCCTCCTGCTCACCACCCTCTTCCGCCTGGCCCTCAGTGTGGGCAGCACACGCCTCATCCTCAGCCAGGGAAGCGCGGGCGAGGTCATCTCCGCGCTGGGCAGCGCCGCCTCCGGCGGCGGCGCCATTGTCGGCGCGGTCGTGTTCGTCGTGCTGGTCTTTGTGCAGTTCGTGGTCATCGCCAAGGGCTCCGAGCGTGTCGCCGAGGTCGCGGCACGCTTCTCGCTCGACGCCATGCCCGGCAAGCAGATGTCGATCGACGCCGATCTGCGGGCCGGCCAACTCACCCCCGACGCCGCCCGCGCCGCCCGCGGCGCGTTGGAACGCGAGAGCCGCCTCTACGGCGCGATGGACGGGGCCATGAAGTTCGTCAAGGGCGACGCCATCGCCGGCATGTTCATTGCCGTGGTGAACTTCGCCGGCGGAGTCGCCGTGACGTACTGGAAGAGCCGCGGGACCGCCGCGGACCCGTTCGCGGACGTCGCCGAGAAGTTCGGACTCCTCACCATCGGCAACGGTCTGGCGGCGCAGATCCCATCCATCCTCGTGAGCGTCGCCGCGGGCCTGATCGTGACGCGAGTAGGCGCCGCCGAAGGCGAGCATCCCCGGCCCGCCGCACGCGACATCGCGGACCAGATCTTCTCCCACCCCCGGGCGCTCATCCTGACGGGGGTGCTGCTCCTCGCGCTGGCGCTGCTGCCCTCGGGCCTGCCCGCGCTGCCGTTCATCGCGCTCGCGGCGGTCGCCCTGGCCTTGTCCGCGCGGGCCGCGTGGAGCAGGCGCCGTGACGTCCGCGCCGCAGACGAAGACGCCAAGAGCCCCGCCCGCGGCGACGTCCCGACCGTGAGCGTGCGGCTCCACCCCGCCCTCGCGGGCGACCTCACGCTCGAACGCCAATCCCTCAGCGATCGCGTTCAGGTGTGGCGCGAAGCCTTGTGCGCCGAGTTCGGCCTGCCCTCGCTCGCCGCGGTGATCTCCACCGACGATTCGTTGAGCGACGCCGCGTACGCGATCGACGTCGCCGGTGTTCCCGCGGCCTTTGGTTCCGTCCCCAAAGGTCAGACCATCCTGCGCGCCGATTCCGCCAAGGTTCTCGGCGGCGGCCTCGCCGCCACCGCGCTCAACGCCCCCTGGAGTGATTCGCCTCTCTGCACCATCCCGCTCTCCCAGGCCGGCGCCGCGGCATCGCAGGGCCTGACCGCGATGTCATCCGCCGACGCGATCGCCCGGCACCTGGATTGGGCTGTGCGCCGAAAGGCCCCGGCCCTCCTGGGCATCCAGGAAGTCGCCGGAATGATCGAGTCTCTGCGGGCGTCACGCCCCGAGCTGGTACGGGCCGCCACGCCCAGCCCGCTCTCCCTGCAGCAGATCACCGATGTGCTCCGCCGCCTTCTCAAGGAGCGCGTGCCCATCAGACCGCTGCCGGTCATCATCGAATCTCTCGCCCGCCACGGACAGACAACCAAGAGCCCGCACCTGCTCGCCGAACGCGTGCGCCGCGATCTGGCCGATGCGCTCTGCGCCCGCTTCGCCGCCTCACCTGGCAAGCTCAGTTTCTACGCCGCGGACCCGGACCTGGAGAATCTAGTCGCCGGCGGCGCCGAGGAGACGAGCGAGGGGCAGGCCGTCACGCTCTCGCACGACGATCAGCGCCGGGTGGTGGAATCCCTCCGCCGCGCGATCGATCCGCGCCGGCACGAGGGCCGAACCCCCGTGGTCATCGTGAGCAGTTTCGCACGCCGCGCGCTGCGGACCATCATCGAGGATTCTCTGCCCACCGTCGCCGTGCTGTCGTACGACGAACTCTCGCGCGATGTGGAACTGGAGCGGCTGGGCCTGGTGGTGCTGGAGCCCGCCTGATACGGCGCCGAGCGCCGCGACCTTTCGTGCTCACGAAAACCGCCGCCCCTGACGCCCGATGCCTGACTGCTGAAGTCATTCTGCATCAGACCCGCGTCATCGCCGCGTATTTCTGGAATCGCGTCTGCAACTCTTCGGGGGTGAGCGTGGTGAGCCGCGTCAGGCTGAACGCCTCGATGTTGAAGCTCGCGATGATCGTGCCGTGCCCCAGAGCGCGGCGGATCGACTCGTACGATCCCGGGTCCGCGAGGCTCGCGTCGCGCGCCGAGCCGGTGGACTGCCACCCGCCCGAGGCCGCCAGGCACCCCATCATGCCGCCCGCGAACGTGTCGCCGCAGCCGGTGGGATCAACCACGTTCTCCGTGGGGTACGCGGGCAGAGCGGCCAGCCCGTCGCGATGCACCAGCAGCGCGCCGTGTTCGCCCTTCTTGATCACCACGAACCGCGGCCCCAGATCCAGCAGGTGACGCCCGGCCGTGACCGGATTGGCCTTGCCCGTGAACAGTTCCGCTTCGTCGTAGTTGAGCACCAGCCCGTCGACGCGCTTGAGCAGTGATACCAGGTCGTTCTTGGCGATGTTGATCCACAGGTCCATCGTGTCCGCGACCGTCAGCGTGCGGCTGGGGAACTGGTCCAGGAATCCCAACTGCACGCCGGGATGCGTGTTCGCCAGGAACACGAACCGGCTGTCACGGAACGCCGCGGGCACCGGCGGGGGCGCCTCACCCAGCACGCCCAACTCCGTGAAGAGCGTCTCGCGGCTGTTCATGTTGGCCAGGTACTTGCCGCCCCACGCGAACGTCTTGGAGCCCTTGCGGGTCTCCAACCCGGCCACGTCAACCTTCGGGAACTTCGCGAACATCGCCCGGTGCTCGGCGGGGAAGTCCTCGCCGACCGCCGCGACCAGCCGCACGGGCCCGTAAAAGGAAGCCGCCGCGGCGAAGTAGGTGCCGCTCCCGCCCAAGATGCGTTCCGCGTGCCCGCCGGGCGTGACGACGGTATCGATGCCGATGGTTCCGGTGACTACAAGTGACATAGGGGGGCAGTGTATGTGGGCCGAACGGCGTTCTCCCTGGTGATGCCCGATCCCAGGCTGGGAACCGCCGACCTCCCGGCGGGCCGTTTGCATGCCTTCCCATCCGGCAGTCGCTACCGGTGACGTCGAGATGTCGCCTTGTCATCGCGATTTCACTTGCGCTTTTTCCTGCGAGCGGAACGCGTAGCCGCCGGTGGCACTTTGGTCTTTGCGGTCGTGGCGTGTCGGGCATGATTCATTTTGGGTTCGCGGAATTGGTCGTGCTTTTCGCGGCGTCTGGCGATCGCGATGAGGTCGGCGAGCTGTTGATGCCGTTCGATGAGCCGCGAGCGGATGGCCGCGGCTCTGCGGTCGGCATGCCCAGGGATGCGGGGTGGTTCGTCCTTCGCAAGCGTCGATACCAACC
>JBGAMO010000035.1:0-32656 GCA_044222845.1 Phycisphaerales bacterium | reverse complement strand
CCCAGGTAGGCGATGGGCATGCGGTGCACCTTGCGGGACTCGCTGGGACGGTCGATCACGCCGTTGGCCACCGCCATCCGCCGCATGATCGGCGTGCAGATGAGGGACACCAGGAAGGCGATGACGAGCACCCCGATGTACCCCTCGAAGATCGAGAGCCGCGTCGCGGGCTCGACCTTGGCCGCGGTCTCCGCCACGGCGTGCGCGGAGGGTTCCAGGGGGAACAGTGATTGCAGGAGAGTCAGTATCAACGCTTCGTCTCCGGGTGCGGCGCGGCACGCCAATCGATGGGCGAGCCTTTGCCCCCCGATATCCATGATGCCACGTCCGCGATCGTCTGCTCCAACGGAATCGAAGGCTCGAACCCCACTGTTTCACGCACCCGCGTCAGGTCGGGCTTGCGACGCAGCAGGTCCTCGAATCCCGCGGCGTACGCATCACTGTATCGGATCATCGACACGCGAGATTTGCTCGCGGTGATGCGGATCACCGCGTGGGCCAGCTCCGCGATCGTAAGCACGCGGTCGGATCCCACGTTGAACACCCGTCCCCGTGCCCCGGGGCAGGCCATCAGCGTCGGCAGGATCGCCGCCACGTCCCGCACGTCGCAGAAACACCGTGACTGCGAGCCGTCGCCGTACACCTCGATGGGGGCGTGCGCCAGCGCTCGCTCCACGAACCGGGGCAGCACCATCCCGTGCTCGCCCACCTGGCCGGGGCCCACCGTGTTGAAGAATCGCGCGACCACGACCGGCAGCCCGCGCTGCACGCCGTACGCCAGCGCCAGGTGCTCGTCCAGGGCCTTGCTCATCGCGTACGACCAGCGCGATTTGGTCGTGGGGCCGTACACCACGTCGTCCTCCTCGCTGAACGGGATCGCCGTGGATTTGCCGTACACCTCCGAGCTTGACGCGATCAGCGTGGGGGCGGGCGAGCCCCCGGGCCCGCGCTCCGCGGCGAACCGCAGCAGCGCGGACGTCTGGCTCACGTTTGTCTCGATCGAGGAGATCGGATCGGCGATGATGAGCGACACCCCCACCGCCGCGGCGAGGTGGTACAGCTCATCAAAGGTCTCGCCCCTGCCGAACGCGCCCAGCGCGTGGGAAAGGTCGGCCTCGATGAACCGCAGTTGCTCGTGGAACTCGGGCAGGTTGATCCGCCGCCCGGTGGAGAGGTTGTCCACCACCGTCACGTGATCGCCTCTGGCGAGCAGGTTCCGCACCAGGTGCGCACCGATGAACCCGGCGCCCCCGCTGACGAGGCAGCGGCGACGCCTGGCCGGTTGGGGGTTGGCCGCGGTCGCGTGGGCCATCTGGAACGCAACTTACGCCTTGGCGTACTCCGACGCCGTGCGGATGTTGCCCTTCATGTAGCCGCCGCTGGAGGCGCGGACACCGTTGACGACAACTCCAAGGAAGTCGCTCTTGGCGCTGGCGAACTCGTTGCTGATGCGGGCGACCATGCCGCGCTTGTCGCTCATCGCACGGACCACCAGGATCGTCGCGTCCACGCGCTGGGAGATCGCCACGGCGTCGCCCGCGACCACGGCGGGGGCCGCGTCGTAGAGCACCACGTCGTAGTGGGCCTTGGCGTAGTCGTTCAGGTCGCCCTTGGCCTGGGCCGCCAGACGCTCGACGACGCGCAGCTCCTTGCTGCCCGCCGAGATCAGGTCAACGTTGGGAGCGCTCGTCTTCTGGATCACGTCCTGGATCAGCTTCTGTCCCATGAGCACGTCGGCGATGCCGGGTGATTCCTGAAGACCAAAGACCCGGTGCAGCGAAGGACGCCGCAGGTTCGCGTCCACCACGAGCACCCGCTTGTCCGCCGCGGCCAGCGCGAGGGCCAGGTTGGCGATCACCGACGTCGCGCCCGCGCCCGGCATGCCCGAGGCGATCATGATCGTCTTGTGGCCGGCGTGCTCGATGCGCTTGAGCACGGACGAACGAAGCTGGCGGTACGACTCGGCGACCACGCCCTTGGGCCGGTCGCGGAAGGCCGTCTCGGCGGCGCCCTTGCCCTCGGGGTCTTCCGCGGCGTCGGGCACCCACCCCAGCAAGCGGCCCTTGGGAATGAGGTTGATGTCCGAGGGGCCCTTGATCCGCTGGTCGGCGATCTCGCGGAGCACCACGACGCCGCCCACCAGGCCCAGGCCCATGATGATCCCCAGGGGAATCATGAACTTGAGCTGCGGGAAGGAGAGCTCCTGCGGCACCTTCTCACGCTGGTATTCCACCACGCGGTTGGATGTCTGCAGGTTCGAGACCGTAATGATCTCCTGAAGCCGGCCGTTGTTGTCGGCGCGGGTCTTGAGCAGGTTGTCCACCTGCAGGTCGATGTCCTTGATCTCGCTGGCGATGCTGGTGAGCGTCACCAGGCGCGTGCGGGCCTCGTCCAGCTTGCGGTTCAGGTCGTTCTCCTGCGCCTGCAGGCTGTCGACGTTCTTGCGCAGCGTGTCCAGCCGCGCGTCGAACAGCTTGCGCTGGACCTTGACCAGGGTGTCGTCCAGGTTCTGGTGAGCCCCGTCGATGCGGGCCTTCATCGCCTGGTACTCGCGGTGGTCACGCGTCCGGGTGGTGAGCATCGCCTGCAGTTCGCTCTCCATCCGCGACAGGGTGGTCCGCATGTCCAGCACGGTGGGATCGCGTTCGGCCTCGGCCTTGATCTCGTCGTTGAAGTTGAAACCCTCGGGGTTGGAAATGTCCGCCGCCATGCCGTTCTTCTGCGAGAGCGTGGCGGTCAGGTCCTGGCGGGTCTTGATGATCTCTTCCTGCAGCCGCTGCACCTGCTGTTGGGCCGCGCCCTGGGACTGCTCGATGGATTCCAGGCTGTTCTTGTCGATCAGGCTCTTGCGGCGGGTCTGGAGGTCGGCCACTTCGCGTTCCACGCGGGCGAGCGCATCACGCAACGACCGCGTGCGGTCGTCCTTCTGGGAGTCGCCGTCGGAGGCGATCTTGGCCAGGTACTTCTCACGCACCAGCCCCACGATCGCGGTGGCGTCTTCGCGGTTGCGGTCGCTGTACGACAGTTCCAGAAGCGTCGTGTTGGGGTAGTTGCGGACCGACACGTCGTCGCGCAGAGCCCGCAGCGCCCGGGCGGAGTTGTACGCCTCCACGCCCGTGCCGGGGTCCTTGCGCGAGTAGTACTTGCACCACGCCGGCGCCAGCTTCGGGAGCTGGGGATCCTCCACCACCTTCTGCAGCACGGTGTCGGAGGTCATGATCTTGATCTGCGTCTGGATGAACCGGTTCATTTCCTCGGGGTTCACCATCGCCGTCTGGCCGATCGTCTCCATCGGCGGGTTGCAGTTGAACACCGCGATGGGCCGCCACCTGGGGTACATCGATTCCAGCGCGAAGTTCGCGCCCGCGCCGAAAAGCGCTCCCGAGGCGGCGCCGGCCACCAGCAGCCACTTGTGCCGGTTGAGCAGTTTCACGGGATCGATCGACGCTCCCGAGACAGGGGCGCCGACCGTCATTGCTTGCCGGGGCGGGCCCATCACGGCGGGAGGGGTTGTGGGGACTGTGGTCATGACTTGCGTTCCGAGTTTTTGTCGGGCGTGCCGGGCACGCCGGATCGGGTGAGTGTCGATTCCTGGTTCGCGGCCGCCGTTTAACGCTCGGCTTCCTTGCGGACAGCCTCGTAAGCGGCCTTGGCCGCATCGCTGATCTTGGTGGGGTCCTGATCGATCGCCTTGCGGATCTCCTTGCACGCGTCTCGCGCCGAAGTCTTGTCTTCGAGCTTCAGGTGCGCCTGCACGACCCGCGTCGCGAACCGCACGGTCTGCTCCGGGTTGCTCGCCAGCAGCAGGGCCCGCTTGAAGTGGTTGAGCGCCTCGGAGTACTTTTTGTTGGCCATCATGACAGTGCCGGCGGTCTCCTGCACGTCCGCCACGGCGGGTGCCAGGCTCACGGCCTTCTGGGCGAGTTCGACGGCGTCCGCGGCGTTGTCGAGCTTGTCGGCCAGCACGAACGCCATGTTGTTGTTCATCTCCACGTCGTCGGGGAACACGCCCAGGCCCTCGCGCATCACGCGCGCCGCCTCGGCGTACTCCTCGGAAGCGATCAGCGCCGAGCTCACCGCACGGAACAGCAACTGCCGGATCGACGCGTCCTTGGCCTTGGCCAACAGGTCCCGGGCCGGCTGCACCGTCGCCTTGCGGGTGTTCACGTCGTCGAGATTCGCCACCACGCGGAAGTACTCGATCCACTCCTGCGCCTGCGACGCCGCCGCCATCCGGCCCGTCTCGTCCAGGTACGCCAGCAGCGTCTCTTTCTTCGTGATCAGCCGGCGCAGGTCGTTGAACCACGCCAGCATGATCGTCGGATCGTCGGTCCGCAGCAGCTTCAGCGCGTCCCGCGCCGCCGCCGCTGCTTCCACTTGCTTGCCCTGCCGCATGCTCAGCTTGGCCACCGCCATCAGGAACCCGGGGTTCGTCTTGATGCGGTCGGGCCCCATCTTGGTCAGCACGCGAGTCGCCTCGGCCGTGTCCGCGCCCTGCCCGATCAGCAGCGAATCAAGGTACCGCTGCGCGATCCGGTCGTTGGAGTCGATGTCGAACGCCTGCTTGTAGAACCGGCACGCGTCCTGGTGGTCGTCGGAACTGGCGAAGATCTGACCGATGGTGATCATCGCGTTCACGTCCCGGGGCCGCTGCGTGATCGCCTGATTCGCCACGTCCAGCGCGTCGGCCGTGCGGCCCAGCCGCACGAAGTCCGCCACCAGGCCGTAGAGCAGATCGTCGTTGCCGGGGGCCAGCTTCAGGGCCTGCCGCAGGTCGCGCACGCCGTCCTCCACCTGGTCGGCGGAAACGTACGCCGCGGCCCGGAGCCGGTACGGCTGCCACATGTCCGGCCGCAACTGGATCGCCTTGGTAAAGTCGGCGATCGCGTCGCGCGCGAACTTGGGGTCCGCGAGCATCGCCTGGCCTCGCTTGATGAACACGGTCGCGTCGTTGGGGAACTTGGCCACCGCCAGGTCCAGCAGCTCTCGCTGTCCGCGGACGTCCTTGAGCCCGGCCTTGCAATCCGCCAGAAGCAGAAGGTTCGTCACGTCGGAGTCCTTGCCGGCGTTCATCCCCTCCAGTTCCTTCTGCGCATCGGCGAAGTTGCCGATCTTGATCAGGCATTCCACCATGCGCTGGCGGTAGGTGCTGTCCGCGTCGGCGCCGGCGGAGATGATGCGCCGGCAGACGTCCACCGCCGCTTCGTTGTTCCCCAGTCGCATCTGGAGGTCCACGATCGACTTGTCGGCCTCGGCGATCTTGGGGTCCTGCAGGGCGCGGGCCTTGTCGAGCACCGCGCCGGCCCCGTCGAAGTCCTTGCGCTGGATGAGGAAACCGGCGTACTGCAACAGCGGGTCGACGCTGGGCTTGTCCTTGTTGATCTTGGCGATGTACGCCTCGATGAGCGAACGGGCCTTCTCGCGCTCGCCCTGCTCCCAGTTCCACGACGCGTCCAGGCCCACAACGTCCAGGCCCTCCCGCAGTTTCGCGGCCCGATCGATCAGGGGCCTGGCCTTGGCCCAGTTGCGTTCCTCGATGTACAGGTTGGCGAGAATGATGAGGTTGTCGCGGTCGTTGGGCGAGTTCTTCGACATCGTCTCGCGCCGCTCGATCGCGGTGGCCTTGACGCCGACAGCGGCCTCAAGCCCCAGCCAGATGTTGATGAAGTTCGCGTCGTCGCGCCCGTACTTCTCGCTCTCGCGGGCGAACGTCAGGGCTTCGTCCTTGCGTCCCAGCGACACCAAAGCGGTCAGCAGGTCGTTGATGGCCCCGATCTCGCCGGGCCGCAACTGCACCGCCTTGCGGAACGACTCGGCCGCGTCCGCGGGCCGGCCCGCCACCCGCTCCATGCGGCCCTTGAGCCGCCAGGTCTCCGGCAGGGCGCCGCCCTTGGCAACCGCCGCCTCCATCGCCGCCACCGCTTCGGGGTGACGGCCCTCGGCCGCGAGCAACCGGGCACGGAACGTCAGCCCGTCGGCCTCGTCCGCGTTGACCTTGGCCGCTTGGTCAGCGAGTTTCTGGGCCTCGTCAAACTTCTTGTCGTCGATGGCGTCCAGGAACCGGAACTCAACGACCCGCTTGTCGTCGGGCGCCGCCTTCACGGCGAGGTCGAGTTCGTCGCCCGCCTCCTTCATCTTGCCCGCGCCGCGGTAGGTCGCGTACCGGGCAAGGATCTTGTCCAGATCCGGGGCCTGCATCGAGTTGATCTGGGCGATGCGTGCCGAGAGCGGGTCGTCGCTGCTCGCCGCCAACTGGTATTCCTTGAGTTCCTTGGAATCCGGGTACTTCTCGATCGCCTTCTTCAAGAGTTCCAGCGCCTTGGCCTTCTCGCCCGTGCGCAGATAGGCGTTGCTCAGCGATACGACGATCCGCCAGTCCAGGTTGTTCTTCACCACCTCGCGCTCGAGGAACGGGATCAGCTCCTCGGGCCGGGCCTGCTGCCCCGGGGCCGGGTTGAGCATGCGGTCGGCTTCCACCAGCACCCGCTGGATCGGGTCCACCGCGGCGTCCTTCTTCACCACGCCCTCGATGCGCTCCTTGCGGCCCTTGAGCTCCGCGTTGTCGGGCATGATCGCCAGGAGCCGATCGTACAACTCCAGCGCCTTGTCGTAGTTCTGCAGGCGGGTCTGGATGTCCGCGAGCACGAACGACGCCTCGAGCTTGTTGGGCGCGATCTTGAGCAGTTCTTCCAGACGGTCCCGCGCCAGGCCCAACTGGTTGATCTTGTCCGCGATCATCGCCGACAGGAACAGGGCGTCGGGGTTCGGACGCTTGCTCGTGGCCTTGATGTACTGGTCCAGCAACCGGTTGGCCTTCGCCAGGTCGTTCTCGGCGTAGGCGATGTGCCCGTCGACCAGCAGCATCTCGGGCGCGTCGGACTGGTACACACCCGCCAGACGCGAGCGGAACTCCTTCGCGACCGCGATCGCCTTGGCCTGCCCGGCCTTGTCCGAGTCCTTCACCAGTTGGAACGCCTTGCCGGCGTACAACGCCTGGAAATACAGCGCGTTGTTCTTGATCGGGAACAGCCGCAACCCCTTGAGCGACGTCGTCGGGCGCGGCAGGTCCGCGATCTTCTGCAACTGATCGATCGCCGCGGTGTAGTCGCCGCGCGAGGACATGATCTCCGCCCGCGCGCCCATCAGCTCCGCGTCGTCGGGGCGTTTCTCGAGCGCGATGCGGCAGATCTCCTCGACGCGTGCGCCGCGGGAGGCCGGGTCCACCAGTTCCTCGATGCGCCGGAACTGCAGGATGAACGTCGGCGTGAGACGAGATGCGTCCACCGTCTTTGCCAGTTGCAGCACCTGGTCCATGCGCGGCTTGGCGATCTGCTCGAGCTTCTTGACTTCTTCCTTCTGCTCGTCACGCGTCATCTTGGACGTCGCCAGCTTCTCCTGAAAACCGGTCTGCCACTTGCTCAGATCCCGCATGAGCGCCATCAGCTGCATCAGCGGGTCCTGGGGGTTCCTGGTCGCGTACTCCGTCACCAGCGCTTCGGCCTTGGCCCGGAGCGCCTTGGCGTCGTCCATCGCGCTCTTGGCCGTCGCGCGGTCCGCCATGATCGTGTACAGCGATTGCAGCGTCGCGATCGACTCGGTATCGGTCGGGTCCGCGGCGATCGCCGCCAGCAGATCCGCCTCCGCGTCGTTGGCTGTTTCGATCTTCGCGTCCTGGGTCATCGCGAACGCCTGCTGCTTCGCGTGGCCGCGGAAACGCCGGATCGCTTCCCACTTGCCGCCCTTCTCATCGCCCACGTGAAGGGACACCACCATGTCCGACTCCGACACGTACGAATCCACGGACTCGGTGTCGCGGATGATCTCCAGGTATTCGGACTGCGTCGTCAGATCGTCCTTGCGCACGCGGGCCAACTGGCGAGTCGCCATTTTGTACTGGTCGAAGTAGTTCTTGTACTGCACCGGAGTGTCGGCCGACACCTTCTTGAGCGTGTCCCGCCACTTCTCCAGGTTGATTGTGTTCGTCTGCTCCTTGTTCACCGCCTTGGAGTAATACTCGATCGCCTTGGGAAGATCGGCCGCCGCCACCGCGCGATCGCCGGCCTTCGCGAGGTCCTTCGCGGAGTTCTTCAGGAGGTAATACGCCGAGCCGGCCACCACGCCGAAGGCCAGGAACAGGCCCACGGACAGCGACACGACAAACTGCTTGTTCACTCGACCGGCCATTCGCAAACTCCTCGTTCGATCGTGCGGGAAAGGGGCCGAGCCCCGACCCGCGCGTCGTCACTTGATCTTCTTGTCCACCGCCGCGGAAGCGCCCGTCGCCTTGAGGGGGTTATCGGGTGGATACTCGCCCGACTCCACTCTCACCCAGTCGGGTGTGCACCGCATGATCTCGGGGAAGTACTCGTCCAGGAACGCCGCGGCGTACTTCGCCAGTTCCTCCGGCGATTCGACGTTCTGGCTCTTGAACTCGACCTTCATGTAGTACGAATAGGTGTCGCGCAGGTTGAACGCCAGCAGGCGGACCTCCTCCGCCCGCGACACCAGCCCGCCGTTGGCGATGAAGAAGTACCCGGCGTAGATCGGGTGCGCCCCTTCGCCTGAGAACTTCATCACCCGCAGCTTCACCTTGTCCGCGTCCCGAGGCAGGCGGACGTACGTCCCCTCCAGGTCCGTGTACTTGGGGTTGGGGTTGGTCGCGTCGGGGTTGTTGTACTGGGTCTTGGCCCTGTACACCTTGCCGCGACCGTGCACGCCCGGGGTATCGTCCTCAAGCCACCGCGAGGTGTCCACGGGCAGGGCGATGTCGCCGATCACCGATTCCAGTTGCAGACCAGCGCCCACCATGCACCGGTCGGGCACGTGGGGGACGGTGTCGATCATCCCGGTGTAATAGGCCGCGTGGAAGTCCAGCCGCACCGGCTGCTGGCCCTTGGCGGGGACCTTCTGCTCGTACACGCGCGACACGTAGTTGGTCGTGCCCAGCACTTCCTCGATCTCCGGGGCCATGCGGTAGTCCGCGCCCAGGCGGATCCACGACGGGCTCTCGGAAGGAATCGCCGACGCCTGACGGCCGCTCTCGGCGTAGATCTTCTCTTTGCGCAGGTACAGCTTGAAGTACTTGATCCCCGCGCTCATCCCCAGCGCGGCCGAGCCCAGCACGCACAGGGCCACGAGAAACGCCGGACGCCGCAGCACGCCGAGGCTCATGCCGCACCCCCGGCCTTGGCCTTGGGGTCGTCCTGCTCGTCCACGATCCGGTTGAGCGCCCACACCACCGCCATGAACAGCCCCAGGCTGGGGAACAGCAGCAGCGTGCCGATGAGCATGTGCGCGTCGCCCGCCGCGAAGTTCATGTTGATGAGACCCAGCAGACCCAGGGCCGCGACCCGCACCACGTTCATCAGGATGGCGACCGGCCCGGCCAGCAGCATCAGCGCGATCCGCTGCCACCAGTGCCTGCAGCTCAGCAGCGCCACCGCGCCGGCGAGCGCGAAGAACGCCACGACCATCCGCATGCCCGAGCACGCCTCCGCGACGTTCATCTTGTTGCCCGCCACGGTCAGCGTGTTGCCCGAGAGTTCCACCACGAACCCGAAGACCGAGCCGATCACGCTGAGCACCAGCCAGGCGCCCTTGGACGCCATCAACTGCAGCTGGAACGTGACCTTGATCATGATCTGTTCGGCCAGCGTGATGCTGAAGAGCAGGTACGCGATCGGCAGGAAGAGGTGCCTGAAGATCCCCGTACCCACCAGCAGAAGCGTCATCGCCCCCAGCGTCAGGACCATCGCCACGCCCTGCAGCATGTGGTTGGGCACGCCCACGACGAAGAAGAAATAACACATCACGCCCAGCATCATCGGCGCCAGCGCGGGCCAGAACGTGCGGGGCTGTTCTCGCAGGATCGCGTCGCGTGACTTCCAGATCAGCGCCGCGCTGATCAGCGGGATCACGTACGCGTGCCCCCAGTCTTCCATCTTTTCCGAGCTGTGCTCGTGCTGCTTCCAGATCCACCGGAAGAACAACGCCACGAACGCCACGCCCAGCAGACCCATCCCCGCCCACGCCTCGGCCGGCACCCCGGCCCGCGCGGCACGCACCCCCGACGCCGTCCGTTGGACGGGCGCTTTCGCGGTTGCGTTCTGCTCTGTCGCGGCGGTGCTCATAACTCTTGCGCGATCCCCGGCATCCCTTCTTTCAAGTACGCGCCCCACGCCCCCGGGTTCGGGCGTGCGGCGATTCCACCAATGCTCATGGACGCCGGCCCGGCCGACCCGCGTCAGTTCTGGGGTCGCGCCTCGGGCGGCGGCCCGAAGATGTCGTTGCCGAAGTTCCTGTCGATCACCAGGCCCCACCCGTAGTTCACGCGGAATCCGTTGCGGATGACCGCCAGCGGGTACGCCCAGAAGTTCGTGCCGATGTTCACGCGGTCGTTGGGCTTCAAGTAAACATCCGGCTGCTGACGCTGAGAGATCGCCCGGATGTCCAGGCGGATCGTCGCTTCACGGTCCGTCCCCAGCATGCGGGTCAGATCGACCTTCGTCGGGATCGCGATGTCACCGGGCCCGCCCGCGGCGTCGATCGCCCGCAGCAGCGTCATCCCGCCCGTCGAGGGAAGCTGGATCGGGCCCGGCCGGCCGATCTGGCCGGCCATGTACACGAAGCCGGTCGGCGGCTGCGGGATTCGGATCACGTCGCCCGAGCGCACGATGATGTTGTACGCCTGATTGCCCGCCAGCAACTGCTTGACCGGCACCTTGATCACGCGCTGCGCCATCAGGTCCTTGGCCTTCATCGGCCCGCCCGCCGCCGCGCTCTGCGCCGCGGCCTTGGCCGCGTTGAGCTGCACCCATTTGCCGTTCAGGAACACCCACGAGTTCGCACCGCCCGGCTGTGTCGGAGTCTTCGCAGCGGGCACGTCCACCAGGTCCACCGGCGGCGGCGCCATGTTGTCGGGCCCGGCCCGAACGGCGTACCGCACGCCCCCGCCCGCCGCGGGCATCACGCCCGGAGAAGGCTGCTTCGGCGGCGCGGTGTCCTTGGTGCCCGGCCCCGTGATGTCGTTGATCACATCCAGAATGTCCTGGCCGGACTTGGGCGGCGTCTGTTGCGCCGGCAGCGGCGCGGGAGTGTTCCCGTTGGGATTCATCGGCGCGGGAGTGCCGCCCTCCGGCAAGGGCCGGTCCGTCGCCGAATCGCTGAGTGCGACCTGCCGGATGACGTAAATTTCAGAGACGCTCTCGTCGAACCGTCCGCCCGCCGTGATCGCCTCGAGCAGGCGGAAGTTGGAGCCCGGCACCACGAACTGCCCGCTCCGCTCCACGTTGCCCACGATGTAATACGTGTTGCCCCGCGAGTTGACCACGTTGATCTGCGCCAGCGGCGAGTTCACGAACGCCCGCATCGCCTGCTGAATGTCGTTGCGGGCCTGCTCCAGCGACTTGTTGCCCACCTGCACGCGGCCCAACTGCGGCAGGTCCACCATGCCACGGGCGTCGACCACCACCTCGTAGTTCTCGGGGCGATCGGTCACGATCATGTCGTACAGCGTAATGGTCAGGGCGTCGCCCGACGTGATGATGTACGAGGACGGCTGCGGGAGCAGGTCCTCGGCCATCGGCTCGCTCGCGGACGCAATGCCCGTGTCGTCCTCTTCGATCGCCGCGATGCGGTCCAAGACCGGCACGATCGTCGGGGTATTCTCCCAGTTGCCCACGATGCTCGGATTCATGAAGGAATCGCGGCACCCCCCCATCAGCAGCGTCAAACCCGCCAGCGTCCCCGCCGCGGCGCGCAGCGCCAGCCGCCGATGGTCGCCGTGACGCCGGGTGTCGCGGCGGACAGGCTGGTGCTCTGACGACCGTCCATCCAAACTCGGCTCTTTCTGCATGGCACAACTCGCTGGCATAGGTAACCCTCTCGCCCGAAAACACACCCGAATCCGGGTCAGGCGAAGTTTAGACCGATAACACAAAGCCCGTCCCTGAACGGGTGCGGCAAGGGTAGCAACCTTCCAAACAGAATACTCCCGACAAGGCGGGTGAAGGTGAAGCTACACATGCCGGGAACATACTTGGTTCCCGGACGGTCTGCATCGACCGAGAAGGTAGGGCGCGATGAACGGGAAGTGCGATTTTCGTGCCGCGCCGCACCCTCGTGAACGAGTCAGTTTCCGCCGGGATATTGGACTCACCGGGGCATGGTGTCTTGCCCTCTCTCCGAAAATCCACCTACGTCGGTGGCACGGGGATTGTTTGTGATACCCATCGACAGACGGTCGAATTCTCGGCACGAGCGCACGTGACTCGCCCAATCGGCTCGCCTTACGCGTTCCCTACCATTCAATGATGACGCCCCCGAACGACCAGACCCTCGCCCGGGTTCTTGCCCGGCACCCGCGCCCGCTGGGGGGCGATCCGCTCCGCGTCGTCGATCCACCGATCGTGAGCCTGAGCGGCATGATCCTCAACAACGCCGCCGGAGAGAAGGACCAGATCGCCGTGAAACGCAAGCCCTCGTGGCTGCGCGCCAAGGTCCCCGGCGGCGCTGAATACTCCAAGCTCAAGACTGTTCTCAACGAGAATCGCCTCTTCACCGTCTGCGAAGAGGCCGGCTGCCCCAACATGGGTGAGTGCTGGTCCCGCGGCGTCGCCACCATCATGATCCTGGGTGACACCTGCACCCGCGCCTGCGGCTTCTGCAACGTCAAGACCGGCCGCCCCCCCACACTGGACAAGGACGAACCCCGCCGCGTGGCCGAGAGCCTCGCCATCATGCAGCAGGGCGCCGGCCTCAAGCACATCGTCATCACCAGCGTCAACCGCGATGAACTGCAGGATGGCGGCGCCGGAATCTGGGCCGAGACGATCATCCGCACGAAGGAAGCCTGCCCGGGCATGAGCATCGAGGTGCTCATTCCGGACTTTGAAGGCAACTGGGGGGCGCTCCAGATGGTCATCGACGCCCGGCCGCACATCATCAACCACAACCTCGAAACCGTCCGCCGCATGTACCCCGCCGTCCGCCCTAGCGCCAAGTTCGACCGGTCGCTGGAACTCCTCCGCCGCGTGAAGGAACAAGGACTGGTCGCCAAGACCGGCATCATGGTCGGCATCGGAGAACGCGACGACGAGGTGCTCGCGCTACTCGACGAAGTGCAGGCCAGGACCGCGGCGCATTTTGAGGCGTCAAGCGAACAGGGTTCTGCTCCTGATGCCGCGAATGGCCGGTCAACGTCGGCCGCTGCCGCGAAGACCGATGCGTGCGACATCCTGACCATCGGCCAGTACCTGCAACCCACAAGAAACCACCTGCCGATCGACCGCTGGGTCACCCCCGAGCAGTTCGCCCACTTCAAGGCCGAAGGCCTCCGCCGCGGCTTCAAGGTCGTCGAGAGCGGCCCGCTCGTCCGCAGCAGCTACCACGCCGACCACCAGGCCGATGTGCTCACCGAGATCGGCGCCGAACGCGGCGCGGCCCGCGCCTGCCCAACGCCACATTCTTTTTTTCTCCGGTATCACGGCGCCGAGAGTCCGCCTCATTACCTTCGGGTCCGGAACTGGCCACACCCGAACCCCCGGAGTCCCGCACAGACTGCCGGTCGACTCAAACGCCGCATGAGTTCGGCGCACACATCCCTTGCTCGCGTCGGGCCCCACACCCCCGCCGCGGCACGAAAGAGAGAATCCCCATGCAACACCCGTGCTCCCCATTCCTCGTCGCACTGGCGTCGGTCTGCGCGCTGTCGTTCGCTGCGCACGCCCAGACCGGATACTCGATCTCGGGCGGCCTAAGCAACTTTGATTGCGGCAACCACTGCGACGACCCCTGCGACGAGTTCGAAATTGAGATCGAGGGCATCCACCCCGAGGACGTCACCGGTTGCTACCGCAACGGCAACTACGGGTCCCCCCGCGTTCTTCTTTCTTCCGACGGCACGTTCACGGTCATCGACTATCGCAACCCCTCGCACCTGACCGCCGTCGGCGCCATCGAGCACTTCGGCGTCCAGCTCCGCGGCCTGAATGCCTCGAACGCCATCCGCGTCCGCTGGATGCGCAACGGTGCGCCCGCGACCGTGAACGGCAGCGTGCCCATCCCCGGCGGCGGCAGCGCCCCCGCGACGCAGCCCATGCTCCCCAGCATCGCCGCGGATATGACCACCGCCAGCACCGGCGGGGATGGAATCGCCTTCTCCGTCACCAACAACGACCCGGCCCAGTTCATCTGGATCAAGCGCCGGGCCCGCATCATGGCCGGCGTCAACGTGCCGCTCGACGCGCTCATGACCGGCGATCCCGTCGTCACACAAAGCGTCCCGATCGACAACGCCCCGTTCCTGCTCGGCCCCGGCCAGACCGCCACCATGGTCTCCGACCTCGTGGAAGTTGAAGACAACCAGAGCGCCGTCTTCGCCGCTCAGTACTTCCAGGACCTCGGCAACGTCGGACCCTTCAACAACACGCACACACTGGGCCCCGAGCTCGGCAACGTCATGACCGCGGCCATCGCCAGCCCCGGCACGGGGTGCGAGTTCTCCAGCCCCGTCATCATCGTCCAGCCCCAGAGCGTCAATGCCGCCCAGGGCCGCAGCGTCGACCTCCGCGTCGATGCCGACGGCAACGACATGACCCTGTCGTACCAGTGGATGAAGGACGGCCAGGAACTCATCAACAACAGCCAGTTCAGCGGGGTCACTTCCGACGGCCTCTCCATCGACTCGCTCGACGCCTCCACCGAGGGCTTCTACGCCGTCCGCATCAGCAACTCCTGCGGGACCATCCTCTCCGATTCGGCCTTGGTCTTCATCACCGGCCACAACTACATCGCCGCCCCCGTGGGCGCCACCGCCACCCCGGCCGCACAGACGATCTTCCCCGGCGCTTCCATCTACCTCTCCGGCTCCGGCGCTCTAGTCCCCCCGGGCACCACGTTCCACTGGAAGCACAACGGCGTTCTCATCAACGAAGGCGCTCAAGGCGCCTCCAACGGCGGCGGCGACGTCACCGGCGCCGCGGGCCTCGTCAGCAACCTCCCTGTCGACCTCGTGATCGACAACGCCCACATCAGCGACGGCGGCGAGTACGTGCTGGTCTTCAGCAACCCCAGCGGCACCGCCTCCAGCAGCCCGGTCACGGTCACCGTGAGCGATCAGTGCGGCCCGGTCTTCGCCGCTCAGCCCGCATCCTTCACCACCTGCTCCGCGGGCATCGGCTACTTCGCCGTTTCCGCCACCGGCGCGGGCACGCTCAACTACGAATGGCAGATCGAGAACGCCCCGGGCGTCTGGTCGCCCCTGGGAGACATTCCCGTGGACGTCAGTTGCGAGAGCGGCGGCGGCTCTCTGGCCTTCGCCGTCCCCGCCAACTCGCCCGAAGTCCTCGTGGGCGTCGGAACCTGCGCCGGCTCCTTTAACGTCCGCTGCGTCGCTTCCGATGACTGCGGCGCCACCATCAGCGACCCCGCGACGCTCACCGTCTGCCTCGCCGACTTCAACTGCGACGGCGGCGTTGACGGCGCCGATGTCGAAACGTTCTTCACTTCCTGGGAAACCGGCGACACCACCGCCGACCTGAACGCCGACGGAGGCGTTGACGGCGGCGACGTGGAGTTCTTCTTCACCCGCTGGGGCGGCGGCTGCTGATCAGCCCTACCCGTCACACCAACCCCACATCCGCGCCCTGTGCTGCGACCCTTGTTGCGCCGGGGCGTGGTTTTTTTTGCCCTCTGCATACCGGTTTCTCGCATCTACACTCGTGCGAACTCTCCATGATCGTCCTTCGCCCACCCCACGCGTGCACACACCCCCCACAGATTCTGAGCTTCTCGACCTCTTCGACTCCGCGAAGCTCCCCGGCTCGGGCTGGACGCACGAGGCCCACATCCGCGCCGCCTGGCTCTACCTGCGCCAACACCCGCTCGACGACGCCCACATCCTCATCCGCGTCCGCATCATCCGCCTCAACGCCTTCCACAACCTCAACGAAACCCCGCAACGCGGCTACCACGACACCCTGACCCGGGTCATGCTCATCCTCGTCCGCCACGCCATGGCCGACGATCCCAGCACGGACTCGCTCACGTTCGCCCGCCGCCTCGCCGCCGCGATCGGCAGGGAGGCCGTCCTGCGGCACTACTCGCGGGACCTCATCAACTCCGCCGCCGCGAGGGCCAGATTTATCGAACCCGACCTCTCCCCGCTTCCCGCCTGAACCGCGTTACCCTTCCTCTCGTGGACCCTGAAATCGTCGAAGCTCTGGTCGGCGTGCTCGAGGCCAAGGACCTGTGCACCGCGGCACACTCCTGGCGGGTGATCCTCTACGCCCGCGCCATGGCCGAGGCCGCCGGCCTGGACCACGCCATGATCCTGCGCATCACCTACGGCGCGGCCCTGCACGACGTCGGCAAGATCGACGTGCCCGACGAGATCATCCTCAAACCCGGCCCGCTCACCGACGCCGAGTTCACCGTGATGAAGACCCACGCCGCCCTCGGCCACGAACGCCTCGTCCGCATGGGCGAGACCGACGACGTCGTCCTCTCACTGGTCCGCCACCACCACGAACGCTGGGACGGCAAGGGCTACCCCGACCATCTCGCCGGCGTCGACATCCCGATCGCCCCGCGCATGTTCGCCGTCATCGACAGCTTCGACGCCATGACCAGCGTCCGCCCCTACCGCACCGACATCGGGCCCGACGCCGCCAAACGCGCCATCGACGAGCTCGCCGCCGGCGCCGGCACCCGCTACGCCACCGACGCCGTCACCCTGTTCACGGCCCTCTTCAGCCGCGGCGGGCTCAACTGGATCCTCGAGTACTTCAACGACACCTGCCCCGTGCCGGATTACAGCGAACTAGCCGCCCTGGAGAAAATCCGCGGCGGCTAAACCAAGATCGCACAGCCCCGTGCCGCAGCAGGCGCCTCGCCCGCCACGCACACGCCACCGAGAGCTCTCGCCCACCCGGCGCAGCCGGCGCTTCCGCACCGCCGAACCGTCGACGCCGGCGCACGGTCGGCCACCGGGGGGAGTGTTCCGCCGGTGGCCGCCGTGCAGCGCCGACATTGGCTCGCAGTGGCCTCGCATCACCAAGACCGAACGGCACGCGGCATGTCAGCAGCCGGCTTCCCAATGGCCGAAGAAGGTCTCGACATCCCCGCCATCGATCCCGCCGTCCTGATTGAGATCGGCCACGGGCTCGCCGCCCGACCAGGCCACGAAGAAGCTCTCTACATCCGCTCCGTCGATCCCGCCGTCCTGGTTGAAGTCACCGATGCACCGCGGAACGACTTCGTCCAGCGTGACAGCAAAGTTCACACGCTGGCTGAAGTGCGTGGCGACCCGGATGAAGTACGTCGTGCCCGCCGTCGCCTCGAACTCAAGATCGTTGGTCGTGCCTTGAACCGGGACGTTGACGCAGGCAAGGTCTGTGTCCGTCCCCGGCGCACACGTGTTGAAGACCGCGATGGCGGGCGTCTCGAGCCCGCTCGTGCGGTCAACGTGCACTTGCAGAGGGCCGGACCGCTCCGGCGAGTACGAATACCAGACATCCCAACTGGTGTTGTCGCAACGCGAAATGTCAGTCCCGCTGGCGCCGTAGGTGGTTCCCGCGGCGGGCGTGGCCAGCGACAACGGCCGGGCCGCCGCGCACTCGTTGTTGTCGGGCACCGGCGCCGCCGGGCAGGACGCACTGCTGGTGGTGCACGTAGACCCCGGACCAACGAAGGTGCCGCCCGCGGAGCTGCATTCGGCTTCGAGCAGAGTCGAGCAAAGCCCGTTGGGCAGACAGCACGCCCCGAAGTTTTCCGAGAACACATCGAGACGGAAGGGGCCCGCGACGATGCTGTCGCCGCTCCCGGCACGGGCGACGCGGATGAGATAGCTCACCCCCGCGTTCATCGGAACGGCGAAGAGTGTGGACGGGCCGCCGCCGATGAAGGAGCCGCAACTGTTGGAGGAGCACGCCAGCGACAGCCCGCTCAGGTTCGCCCCTTCGGCCGGGCAGGTGTCGAAGATCGTCAGGTTCGTTGCTGTGCCCGTGAAGAGTCCCGGCGCCGTGACGTTGTTGCAGGTCGAAACGGTGTAGTAGCCGAACTCCGTCGGTGTGAAGGAGTACCACACATCGCGGCTGGTTCCGGAGCTACCGGTGTTCGTGGTGCATGTCGTGCCGATCAAGCTGATGGGCGTCGCCGAAACAAGGTTGCCGGTGGCGCTGGCGAAGAACGGGATGGGCCCCGCCGGGATCACCTCGGCGTTCACACACTGGTCATTCGCCGGGGGCGGCGGCGCGACGATCAGTGACGCCAGGCCGGTTCCGGTCCGGCCCATTGAATCGGTGGCGCGAAGCACCAGCGCGTAGGTGCCCAACGGCGCCGCCGGCGCAGGAGGGATGGTGTAGAGATACGAATACACGCCGTCACCCGCCGCGACGTCGCCCTGGGTCCCATCGTCGTACATGGTCTGCCCCGCCGACCCGCCCACCGGCGCGAGATCGATGGACACAGACTGGATGGCGCCGCCGCACGCGGATTGCCCGGACGTGAACAGCACCGTCTGGCCCGCGAAGCCGGTGGTGGTGCCCCGGCCGGTCTGGCCCGTGACCTGCGTCTTGGCGCTGACCGCGGGCACGTCGGCGGCCCCCGTGTACGCGCTGTTGCGGGGCGGCCGCCCCGTACTCGTGAAGTCGGCGAAGTTGTCGTTGGTATCTTGCAGACCGCCGCACAGACGCAGCACCGACGTCGTCCCGATCCCGCCCGCAAACGCCCCCGGAAGCGGAATCAGCGCGAGCGACGAGCCTTCCTTGCACCCGGAGGTCGACGCGGTGGTGGACCAGGAGACCATGTCGAGCACGTGCGTCGCATCGGCGCCGCTGCAGCCGTTCGTCGTGAACGGCGTCGTTGAATCGGCAAGTACGACCTTGCCCGCCGAGTTGGTGAAGGTGACGCTCGTGTACGTGCCGTTGAAGCCCAGCCGGTTCTGATCGGCGACAAAGTGCAGCCCGAACCCGGCGGTGGGGTCCGGCCCCGCGTTGGTGGAGGTCAGCCGCACCAGCCAGTACTTCCCTGGTTGAATGACGCCTTCCAAATCCAACTTGGTCCAGCCGGCTCCCGCCGACGAACTCGCCCATTGCAGCGACTTCCCGGCCAGCGAAACCGCTTCCGTCCCTGCGTTGAACAACTCCACGTAGTTGCCGTTGTACGCATTGGGATCCAGGCCCGATCCCTTGCCGACCTGACTGATCCGAACCTGCCCCGTCGCCATGGACGTGAGCGCGGCGAGGCCGACCAGCGTTGAAGCGGTCCTGATGTGCTTTGAATTTGCCATGCGCCAAACTCCCATTGTGTGTGTTCGCAAAAAAGACGGTTATCTGTCACGGTGACCAAATATGCCTGCATGACCGCAGATGACACGCGGCTTGCGCGACCCATCGGCCCTCTATTTCGACAAGATACCAATCGTGCCATCGGGTGTCAAGAAGTTTTGTACTAGTTTAGAACTTTTTCTTGCACGAATTCGATCGGTTGGTTACAATGATGTTGTGGGCCTTCCTTCCATAATGCGAACACGCCTAGCCTTGGACACCGACATGATCCGCACGACACCCCCGCCCGCCAAAAGAGGTCCGAGCTTCGAGCAGGCCGCGACCGCTGTTCTTGACAGGTTGCAGCACGCGCTCGCCGCTCTGATCGCCTCGGGACCCGCCGACATCCGCAAGGCCGCCGATGTGGAGCGTGCCTTCGGAGTGGATCACCGCCTGGGGTGGCAGGTGTATCGCATCGCGAACGCCAAGCACCCCCTCGCCGCCGGCGCCCACGTGCCCGCCCGAGTTTCCCTCGACCGGCTCGTTCGAGTCGCGGCAAAGCGCGGCGTCGCGGAGAGCGTTCTGACGGAAGTGTCCGCGGCCTTCGACGCGTTCGAGGCGATCGTGCTGCAGTACGCCGGCAGTCGCGCAGAGTTTGATGCGCTCATCTCTTCCGCGATCCCCGAAGAGCACGAACGCGTGAGTCTCGAGAGCCGCGCACTGCTCTACCAGGCGTCCCGAACCCTCCGCGGCGCGGCGATGCGCACCGCTCTTTTCTCGCACATCGTCTACCCCAACGCCCGCTCCCCCGAGTTGCTGGATGAGTGCAACATCATGGGGAACTTCGGGGTGCACCGCATCCGCCGGGCCTCGGTGATCGAGACTTCCGCCGCTTTCCGTGACGCCGCCGGCTCGCGGATCCAGACCATCGACGGCCGGGCCATCACCGGCACCACGGACGTCACGCTCGCCAGGTTCTGCTCACAGCCCACGCCCGTGCTCGTCCCCAGGCCCGGAGAGCGGGAGACCAGATTCGTCCTGGAAGGCGACGATGTCGGGCTGAAGGCCGCCGTGGACTATGTCTTTGCAGACTATCTCCCCGCGGGGCGAAGCCGTTTCGCCACGCCGGAGCGGCAGTTGATCGGCGCGGCGTTCATCCCCGATGTTCCCGCCCAGCGACAGATCGTGGACCTGTTGGTGCACGATGAGTTGGTCCCCGTTGAGACCCAAGCGCACGCCGCCGTGTACGACATCGTCCCGCGCGGGCACCTCGAGCGCGTGCCGGACCCGGATCGAGAGTTGGACCGCGTTGACTTCACGCCCTCCGTCCGCGTGCTGCATCAATCACCGGCGGAACTGCGTTCGTTGCACCTGCCCACCTACCAGGAGATCGTCCGCACCGTCTGCGAGGCCCGAGGTTGGGACATCCAACGGCTGAGAGGCTATCGGGTGGAGATCGAGTACCCCGCGTACACATGGCAGACGCTGCTGACGCTGCCGTTGCCCGCCAAGCCCTGATGCCCGGCCTGCCTCCGGGCTCCAAACAGGCGGCCAGCCACAGACCGCACTCGCAGTCGCCGGAAGCGCACACCAGGAGCCCCGAGCGCTTCGGGGCACACTTGCCGGTTGGAGCACCTCGGAGCGGCATTCGGTAATGACCAGTCGATGCGACCGGCGCACGAGCCCCACCTCTGACGCAGTTGGCCGCGCATCCCGACGCCTCCACTCAGTCTTCACCGAGCGACTCAATTCCGCAAGTGAACCACGTCCCCGTCGCGGCCCTACGGCGTCCCTTGACCGGGCTCGGCAAGAAGTATAGTATTTACTAACTTGCTACCCTCCGGGCCGCAGGTTCCAAGGAGACCACACATGCTCACCATCCTGCGCATCGTTCTCGTCTCGTTCATCGCTCTCGCCGCGGGCTGCACGCCCCGGTTCCTCAACCCGCCCATGGCCAAGGAATCGATCCTCGCCAAGCCCGCCATCGTGGGCTCCTGGCGCTGCGATCACGCCGGAGAAGAAGAGCCCGTCGCCTTCACCGCCGCGGAAGACCCCGACCTCGCCGCGGCGGAACTCAAGGGCATCTACAAACTCACGGTCACCTTCAGCCCCGGCAAGGACGCCGCCGCGAAGCCCACCTCAACCGGAGAGTTCCTCGCCGCGTTCACCGACATCGCCGGCCACACGATCGTCACGCTGACGTCCGACAGCCGCGCCATCGAGAAGGGCGCGGGCAAGAGCGGCATGCTCACCACCTCCACCTACATCATCGCGCGCGTGTCGTTCACCGGCCCGGACTCCTTCACCTTTGAGCAACTCAGCGACTCATGGCTCGATGAACTGCTCAAGAAGGACGACGCCGCCCTCCCGCACGCCCACCAGGATGAAGGGGGCCTGATCATCACCGCCTCGACGCAGCAAGTCCGCGACTTCTTCACGAAGCACGCCGGCGACGCCGACGCCTGGAAACCCGCCGTCGTCTGGACGCGCACCCCGGCGAAGTAGCCCCTACAGCCCGGCCCACTCGCGCAGCACCGCCGCGAGAGTCTCTTCCACCGGCATCACGCTCAGACGCCCCTGCGTCACCAGCGCGAAGTTCTTGAACCTCGCGTCCTCCTTGATCCGCGTCAGCGGCACCGGCGTCTTCGCGGCCTTCACCGCCGTCATATCCACCACGGCGAACTTCGGTTCTCCCTTGGCGTTGAGCCCCGGGCGCTGCGGGTCCTCGTACGGCGCGCCCGCCGCCCGCGCCAACCCCACCACCGCCCGTTCGTCGCCCGTGTGATACACAAGCACGTCGTCGCCCTTGCGCATGGTCCGCAGGTGCAGCAGCGCGGTGTTGTTCGAGACCCCGCTCCACATGCACCGCTTCTGCTTCACGAGTTGCGAGAACGAGTACTCGCCCGGCTCGGTCTTGACCAGAAATGTCGCCATGAGTGACTGTACCCGCCCGCCCACCGTCCCAAATCAGCGCCCCCGCTCAGCACCGCACTCCGGGCATCTCGCCATGTTCCCCACTTCGTAGCGGCACCTGGGGCACACCCCCGCCGCCCACATCGCCAGCCTGCGCCGCTGCGCATACCCCGGCAGAGCGCACAGCGCCCCTGCGTACACGCACCCCGCCGCCAGCATGAGCGCGTTGTTCAGCACGCCCGGCCACGCCACCTTCACCGCGCTGATCCGGCCATCGCGTGCCAGCCGCTCCAGCAGCGTCACATCCTGGCCCCGCGCCGCGACATCCGCGATGTACGCCCGAGCAGGTTCCGCGGATTCCTCGGGCGTCGCGCCCCGCCCCGCCGTCATGTTGAACACGTTGAACCGCCGCTCGTGCCGCACCCACACCGGCGACCACAGCCTCGCCACCTCCGGCGCGCCGCCGCAGCCCACGGAGAAAATCGTGTCGTTGCGGCTCGCCAGCGGCAGTTCCCAGTCCTCGAACGTGCCCGACTCGGTGTGCACCACCCGGGTCCCCGCCGCCTCTCGCACCACGAACACCTGCTCCTCCGCCGGCCATCCGCGCGGCGCTTCACACCCGCTCACCAGCATCGACTGGAAGCGCTCCGCCACGCCCCGCGGCCATCCCTTCACGAACGCCACCGGCATCAGCAGCGCGTTGAGAGCAATGAACGCCGACGCCCCTCCCAGCGCAAGCGGGTGCGTCATCGCCCGCGCCCAGCGCGCGAAGCGTCCGGAGTTTTCGCCGCGGTGCGTCACGCCGGGATCGTTGGGGCCTCAACGATCACAGGAACTTGGTCTTGCCGGGCACCGCCACCTCGGGCGTGGGCATCGGGCCCATCTCCAGGTGCTCGGGCACCAGCGATTCCTTGCTCTCCCAGGCCTGCTTCCACGAGATCGTCTGCCCCGTGTACGCCGCCATGCGGGCCATGAGCGCCAGCATCGTGCTGTTGGCCCCCCGCTCGCCGTCGTTGATCGGCGTGCCCGCCCGGATGCTCTTGAAGAACTCGTCGTGCTCGTTCTGGTACATGTCCCGGTCGTTGGGGCCGGTGTACTTCCACGCCTCCTTGCCCGAACGGTCCTTGATCTGGTAGGTCGGCACCCAGCCGTTGATCGTCGCCGAGCCCTTCAGGCCGTACACGTAGTCGGTGTTGTCGTTGGGGCACGCGTCGATCTGCCGCGTCGTGTGGAAGGCCCGCATCCCGCCCTCGTACTCGTACACCGCCGCGAAATGGTCGAACACGTTGCCGTGCTCCGGCCCGTTGCGTGCCGCACGCCCGCCCAGGCAGATGACTTTCTGCGGCAGCCGATCGCCCAGCGCCCACGAGAGCCGGTCGATGCTGTGCACCGCCTGCTCCACGATGTGATCGCCGCTCACCCACGTGAAGTGCCACCAGTTGCGAAGCTGGAACTCGGTATCGCTCCACCCCGGCTGCCGCGGCCGCTTGCCCAGCGTCGACGTGTGGTACGTCGTGTGCGCCGTCACCACCTCGCCCACGCCGCCGTTGGCGATCTCGCCGAACGTCGCCTTCATCCCGTCGTTGTACCGCCAGCAGAACCCCACCAGCAGCCCCAGGTTCTTTTCCTTGGCCTTCCGCGCCGATTCCACCACGCTCCGCAAACCGGGAGCATCCACCGCGAGAGGCTTCTCGGCGAACACGTGCTTGCCCGCCTCCACCGCCGCCCGCAGGTGCGCCGGACGGAACGCGGGGTACGACGTCAGCAGCACCACGTCCACGCCCGAGTCGATCACCTTCTGGTACGAATCAAAGCCCAGGAACCGCTTGTCCTCGGCCACCTGCACCTGCGCCGCGGCCTTGTCCCCCATCTCCTCCGTGATCCCCTTGAGGCTGCTCTTGAGGCGATCATCGAACACGTCCCCCATCGCCACGAGCACGGTGTCCTTGTCGGCCTTGAGCGCCTGCGTCGCCGCGCCCGTGCCGCGCCCGCCGCAGCCGATCAGCCCGATGCGCAGCTTCTTGCCCGCCCCCGGCTGCGCCGCCCGCGCGTGCGACGGCACGAGCAGTCCGCCGGCCATCACCGGCAGCGTCGCAGCCGCGCCCGCCACGCGGACAAACTCCCGCCGCGTCAGTCCATCGCCGCCGGTCCGCCCATCTTCACGAGATTGGTTCATGTTCATTTGGAAGTGTCCTGTGTCTTCTTGTCGGGAACCGTTGCGGGCTGCGCCGCGCCGGGCGTCTGTTTCTTCTCTTGCGGCTTGGCCCCCTGGTCCTTGTGGGCCGGGCCCTCGCACACCACCCTGAATCCAACGAACGGACCGTCGGCCAGCCACCACTTGCTCTTGGGCACCTGCGGGTCACTCGCGTTCCACGCCGAGGACTGCTCCTTCGAGGCCGCGCTCGTCACGCCCGGGGCCTCGTCGCGGAACGACCCGCCCCGCGTAACGCCCTTTCCCTCCGCGCCGACGCACCACTCCGCCACGTTGCCGTGCATGTCGAACAGGCCCCACGGGTTCGCCTTCTTCGTGCCCACCGGGTGCGTCGTGCCGTCCGAGTTGACGTCGAACCACGCGTACTCCGCGAGTTTTTCCGGCGAATCCCCGAACGAGTAGGCCGTCGTCGTCCCGGCGCGGCACGCATACTCCCACTCCGCCGCCGTCGGCAGCCGGTACGTGCGTCCGCTCTTCTTGCTCAGCCACACGCAGAACTCCTGCGCGTTGTGGAACGACACGCAGATCGCCGCGTACCCCTCGTGCCCGAACCCGCGGTCCGGCGGCAAGTAGGGCTTGGTCGGCCGCGTCACCGCGTCGGCCTTCTCCGCGTTGTCCGACTTTTCCTTTTCGGCGGGGTCCGAGGGCTTGTCCAGGCCGTACACGTACACGTCGAAGGCGTCCCACGTGATCTCCGTCTTGGACATGTAGAACGGTTTGATCCCCTTTGCGGCATCCCCGGGGATCGGCAGCATCTCGAACTTGTACGCCGCCGACGGCACTTCCTGCATGAAAGGCGTGCGCCCGTCATCGGCCGCCATCCCCGCAGGTACCATCGCACCGATGACCGACCCGGCCACCGCGAAACACGACCACCGCCAGCCCCGGCCCGCCCCGATCGCTCGCTTCCCGTTCATACGCATCACTTCTTTCGTTCTTCTGTCGCACCGCACGCGGGCCTGGAACGTCCGCGTTTCGCCGCTCGCGGCGGTCCTCGTTGCACTCCTGACGCTTCTCGCGTCGGGATGCACAGGCCGCGGCTCGCTGCAGCGTCACGAGTTTACAAGACTCTGCATGGGCGTTCAAGCCAGAATCGTCCTCTTCGCGGAAAATTCCCAGACTGCTTCCTCCGCCGCCGCCCTCACCTTCCACCGCCTCGCCGAACTCGACGGCTGCATGAGCGACTACCGCCCCGCCTCCGAACTCATGCAACTCTGCCGGAACGCCGGCCAACCACCCACACCGGTCAGCCAGGACCTCTTCGACATTCTTTCGGAAGCGATCCAAATCAGCCGCGCCACAGACGGCGCGTTCGACCCCACCATCGGCCCGTGCGTCGCCCTCTGGCGTGCCGCTCGCCACTCCGGGCTGCCACCGTCGCCAGATGAACTCCAAGCCGCCCGCGCCCTGGTCAACTGGCGGCTTCTTGAACTCGATGGCAGCGCCCGCACCGCCCGCCTCGCCGAGCCCGGCATGAAGCTCGACCTGGGCGGCATCGCCAAGGGTTTCGCCGCCGACCGCGGCGTCCGCTTCCTCCGAACCCAGGGCATCGACCGCTGCCTCGTCGCGCTCGCCGGTGACATCGCCGTCGGCGATCCCCCGCCCGGCAAAGGCGGTTGGAGCATCGAAGTCCCCGGGCTGCCCGCGCCGTTGATCCTCCGCAACTGCGCCGTTTCAACCTCCGGCGATGCCGAACAAGCCTTCGAGTCCGAAGGCCGGCACTTCTCCCACATCATCGATCCGCGCACCGGCGTCGGCGCTCCCTACCGCCGTCAGGCCACCGCCGTCGCTCCCAAGGGCGAATGGGCCGACGCCCTCTCCACCGCCGCGTACCTGCTGGGCCCTACCGAAACCCCGTCGCTGGAGCGGGCCTTCCCCGGCACGCGCTTTACCATCATCGCACATTAAGACCGCCCGGCCGCCGCCCGATCTCAGCGCACCGCGGCACGCCCACGCCTTACAATCGGGCAACGCAACACGCCGGAGCCGAACTTGCCCAGTGACCCAGCCAACACGACCCCCGCCGAGCCCGCCGGCAACGACCCCCTTCCGCTCGACTCCACCGAGCGTGAGATCCTCGTCCTCAAGCGCCGCCTGATCCGCGAAGCCACGCTCGCGATCTCGATGCTCGAATCCGCCCTCGTGGCTCTCTGGGCGCTCGACGCCGAGGCCGCCCGCGCCGTGCGCCTCACCGACGACAACGTCGACATGGAAGAAGTGCAGATCGAGCGCCGCGCCCAGGAGCTGCTGGCCCTGCACCACCCCTTCGGCCGCGATTTCCGCGTCCTCATCTTCATCCTCAAGGTCAACGCCGAACTCGAGCGCGTCGCAGACCACGCTTCGGGCATCGCCAAGCAGGTCGCCAAGATTCAGACGGCCCTGGGCGGCCGCGCCGCGCCGCGATGGCCCACCGCGCTGCTGGAACTCGGCGAGCGCGTCCCGGAGATGTGCCACCGCCTCATCCGCGCCGTGCTCGATGAAGACACCGCCGCCGCCCGCCGCATCGTCGCAGACGACGCCGTGATCGACCAGCTCGAAAAGCGGCTCTTCGATGAAGCCCAGGAACTCATGAAGCTCCACGGCCGCGACGACGCGGCCCTCACCGTGGGAATGCTCATCTACCGCATCGGCCGCGAACTCGAACGCGTCGGTGATCTCATGGCCGGCGTCGCCGAAGACGTGGTGTACGTCGCCACCGGCGAGATCATCCGCCACGAAAAGCGGCACAAGAAAGCCTCGTAAAGGCCCGACGCGCGAGGTTCACTTCGCCCCGGCAGGTTTCGCCGCCACCAGGTCGATCACCTGCGCCTTGTGATCCCCCGCCCACAGGTCTCTCACCTCGTACCCCACGGCCCGCAGCGATCCGCCCAGGTACGCCTGATCGATCGGCACCATCGGCAGCCGCCGCGGCCAGCTCAGCGCCATCCCCCGCCCCGCGTCGTCGTACGCGTGCCGCATCTCTCCCACCAGTGTTCGGATCGAACCGCTCCCCCGGGGCGTGTTGAAATCACCCACGACCAGGTCCGGTGTCGGGAACCCATTGCACGCCGGCTCTTCTTCATCCAGCTCCGCGCGGTTGCGGGTGTACGCCGGGCCCCGAAAGCCCGTCACCGCCGCCGCCGCCTGCGCGAACATGTCCGCACGCCCGATGTTCAGATCGCTGGGCATGTCCACCACCCACATCACGGTCGTCCTGCCCAAGTCCTCCCGCGTGTCCAGTTCCACGAACAACGCCTCGCCGCGGTCAACCGTCAGTTCTCCCCCGCCCTTCCACGTGTTCATCCGCTCCTTGGCGCCCTTCACTCCCAGCGACGTGCCACCCCAGCGGATCACGCGAAACCGGCTCACCAGCGAGAGCCGCCCGTAGCGGATCATCGACCCCTGCCCCCCCACCGCCGTGCGGATCGCTTCCCACTGCGTGTACGCGGGCCGGTTCGCGATGCTCACCACCTGCGGCCGCGCATGCGCCACCCGCACCGCAAAGTCGTCCATGAAGTTAACCGCCGGGTTCCACGCCAGCACGCGGATCGTCCGCTCCTGCCCGGCCGCCACCGGCCGCACGTACCGATCCACACGCCACTCGTAGCACGACCGCACCAGCACGATCGCCAGCAACGCCATCAGCACGCGCACGGGCCACCGTGACCTGTCCTGCGGCGGGGTCAGCACTTCGCCCCCCCAGCCGATCAACAGGCACACGAGCCCCCCCACGATCACCAGGTGCGACGGGATCCAGTACAGAAACTGGCTCCACTGCCACGCGTCGTTCGTGATCCTTCCCAGTATCCACGCGGCGAGCCCCGCGATCCCGCACAGCAGCAGCACCCGGGCGAGCCCCCGCGCGAACCGCCTCATGCCCGCCCCGCCCCGTCATCAAGGCGCAGCCGCATCGCCAACGACAGCGGCCTCGCGAACCTCGCCGGGGCCACCGCCAACATGTCGCGCAGATCGTCCGCGAGGAACATGCGGGCCAGCACCAGGAACGATCCGGCGCACACGGAACCGGCCACGAGTATCTGGGCCGTGTCCGCGATCCGCATCATCCACAGCTCCCGCGCCGCCTCGCCCACTTTCGACAGCACCCAGCGAGCCAGCCCGGCGTTCTCCATGATCGCATGATTCACACCCAGACGGTCATCCACGAACCGCGCGATCGCGAACGCGGCCAGCGCGACGAGCCACGCCGGGAACAGCGCGGCGCTCGTCGCCCGCGCCGACGTGCCCATCTTGTAGAACACGTACCACGTGCCCACCACGCGGCTGAACATCACCCATCCGCCCGTCCACCACGCGATGCCGCTCACCGTCGGAGAGAACGTCGCCGCCGCCGCCGCCGCCGCCATCAGCCCCATGCAGTCAAACGCCGAGAGCACGGCCAGCCTGCGGAACGCCCCCTGGGCCATCAGCACCGATGTGCACAGCCCGAACGTGATCCGCCACGGGTAGAACGCGCCGAAGATCATCACCGCCGGCACGCTCGCGTCATACTTGCCGTGCCACAGGATGTGCTCCAGCGGGCCCATCACCGTCGCCAGCCCGATGCTCGCGATCGACCCGCCCATCATCAGCGTCCGCAGCGCACGCAGCGAGGCCAGACGCTGCCGCTCCGGATCGTTCTTCATCCGCTGCAGCGCGGGCACCAGCACCACCACGCTCGAGTACGCCAGCATCACGCCGATCTGCGCCGTGATCTGGTACGCGAAGAAGTAGTACCCCGTCACGTCGTACGCCGCGGAACTCGCCGCCTTGAACGCCGCCTCGCCCGACTGCGCCGCCGTCTTGAAGCCGTTGAGGCTCCAGACCAGGATCGGCCCCATCAGCAGGAACGGACCGAAGTCCATCGCGAAGTTGGCCAGCGAGTTGATCATCAGCCACAGCGCCTGGCGGACCATGCCGCCCCAGAGCCGGAACGCCGGCGGCCGCATCCACGCGCTGTCGCGCGTCAGCCACCAGCACGCCACCGCGTCGAACAGCGTGTAGAACAGGATCGGCCACGCGAAACTCATCGGCCCCATGCCCATCCGCGCGCACACCACCATCGCCAGCTGCCGCACGATCGCCGACCACGCCTGCTCGATGCTAAACGCCCGGAACTTCATGTCCAGCCGCATCCGCGCGAACAGCACGTTGCCCACCGCCCCCAGCGGCAGGGCCAGGGCCATCACCCACAGCATCGGGGCCAGTTCCGGTTCGTGGTACACCCGCTGCGCCAGCGGCACCGCGATCACCGCCGTGATCCCCGCCACCGACACGTTGTACGCCATCGCGATCCAGAACGCCGGCCCCGCCAGTTCGTTGTACTGCTCGCGCCCGCGCTGCACCAGCAGGTGCCCCGTCGCCATGTCGCGGCACACCATGATGAAACCGGCGATGCTCGTCGCCGTCGCGTACAGCGCAAAGTCCTTCGGCAACAGCCACTTGCCCAGCAGGATCTGGGCCAAAAAGGTCACCACCCGCGTCAGCACCATCGAGACGACCATCCACGTCATCCCGCCGCCCACCGCGCGCCCCATCGCCGTGGCGCCCGCCGCCGACCGCCGAGCCGACGTGTCCGCACCGCCAGCGCGGCTCACGCCTCCAGCCGAGCTGTCTATCGATACATCAACGTTCATCGTCGCCTTTTTTGTCACCGGCCCGCCCACACGGTTGGCCCTGACCCTACAACATAGCCACGCAGCTTGAGTTCAATCTTGCACCCGCCGACGCGACAAGGCGAAATCCGGCGGCCGAGGCGTTGATTCGCCACTCCAACAGGGGAAGCACCGGCTCATCCGCCATGCCCCGCTCCCAATCGGCGCGGCTGAACAGTCGCGACATCGTGGCGACTCTGCGGATACTTGCATCGAACGTTCGCGCAGATCACAACAGAAAATCCAAGCCTGTTCCGGTCGCGGTGTCCCGGACGCTCCGCGCCGGATGAGAACAGAACCAGAACCCGATCCTTTCGTACTCCGCTCGGGCGTCGCCGGTTCGCCGCACCCACGACATCGTGACCCCGGGGAGTTTCTGTCGCCGCGTTTCACCAAATCTTCATGATCTCTCGGAAATGTCCGATGCCGCGCCATCTCCGGTTCCACGCCCCCACACCCGCGCCCGTGGAAACACTCCTGGAACGATCCAAACCCCGATCCACGGGAGGAGAAAACCAGACTCTTCGCGTCGGTCGAGTGCGTCGCCGGTCAAGACGGTCACTCGAATCCCCCGCTCCGAGGGACGCGCCTTGCCCCGCGACAGCCCCGCCTCGGAGTCGCGATACGCCAACACCGCGCCGTTCTACCCTGCCACCCGCTATTTGCCGATATCCCGGCGTCCATTTATGTCCGCACCCTCTCCACCACCTCCCTCAGAGATCGCCTTCGCCAAGGGTTACTCGCCGACCAAGGCGTTCGCCCACTGTTTTCTGCCGGTCGTCGTCGGCCTGGCGGTCGCGCTGGGCGTTCACATGCGCTTCGTGCTTCCCCGCCTGGGGACCGGATCGCCCGACCTCAACCGCATGATCGAGATGGGCCGCCGCCTCGACTCGCCCCTCTCCGACGCCCCCACCCTTGTCTTCGTGGGTGATTCCGTCACCGTCGAGGGCATCGACGCCTCCGTCGTCGCCAAAAGTGCTCCCCCGGGGTGGCGGGTCTTCAACTTCGGGATCAACGGCTGCGACCGCGCCGAACTCGACGTGATCGTTCCCAAGGTCGCCGACGCCAAGCCGCGTGCAGTCTGCATCGTGCTCCGCGCCCTGAGTATTGGTCGCCCGCCCGACGTCGAAGTCGACGGCGCGTACGCCTACAACCTCGGCGGCTTCCCCGCCGCGTGGCCGCCCGGATGGATCGAGTCCGACACCCCCGGCGTGCCCCCCGAAAAAGTCGCGATGCTCCAGGCCTCGCGGCTGAAGGCACAGGTTCACTTCCGCACCGCCTTCCAGCAACTGATCAATAACGGCCTGCGGGCCCGCTTCCGCTCCGGCATCAAGGTCGCCCGCAGCGACGACTGGACCGCGCCCTTCAACATGACCGCCTCCATCAGCGGCTCCACCCTCGACAACCACATCAACGTTCTGGGCGAGGAAGTGCGTGAAGCAACCGCCGACGGCACGCAGCGCCAGGAACGCGACCTCGAGAAGCTCATCTCCCTGCTCGCTTCCAAGGGCGTTACTCCCGTCCTCATCGTCTCGCCCACGCACCCGCGCCTGCGCGAGACCTTCGGCCCCACCAACACACGCCTCAAGACCGTCGCGCAGGCATGGGCCGCGCAATACCGCGGCGTCTACGCCGACGCCAGCGAGCTCTTCGACGGCTCCGGCTTCGCCGACGGCCAGCACCTCAACGAGAAAGGCCGCGGCCTGCTCTCGCAGTTCGTCGGGAGCAAGCTCCCCGCCCCGTAACCCGCCCGCTCATCCAAAGACCCAAGCCACTCAACACGCGTGCTCTTCCAAACCCCCGAGTTCCTGGTCCTCTTCATCGTCAGCGTCGTCGGCGTGGCGATCCTGCGCCGCAACAGGCACCAGCACCTGTTCATGGCGCTCCTCTCCTACGTCTTCTACGCCTGGCTCGACGTCCGCTTCCTCATCCTCCTGCTCATCACCTCGATGGTGGACTACGCCGCGGCCCTGGGCATGGACGGCATCCAGCTCCCCTGGCGCAAGCGCTGGGCGCTCTCCCTCTTCACCGTCGTCGGCGCCATCCTCACCCTGGGCTTCAACTGGCCCATGCTCCAGGGCGCTGAGTACGCCCACGTCCCGTTCTCCTGGGAACTGGCCTTCCGCCCGCTCACCCACGGCGACTGGGTCTCCCCCGCCGCCACCGGCCACGCCTCGCACGCCACGTACGCCGCGTGGCTCTCGCTCGCCGCCGTGGCAGCCTTCGCCCTCATCTGGCCGCCCGTGTACGAGTGGCTCTTCCGCGCGTACAACGGCGAACGCCGCCGCAAGGCCTTCCTGGTCACCAGCGTCATTTCAAACCTTGCCGTGCTGGGGTTCTTCAAGTACTTCAACTTCTTCATCGACTCCGTCGCCACCGCCACGCACAAGCTCGGCGTCGACTTCACCCGCCCCCACCTCGAGGTGCTGCTGCCCATGGGCATCAGCTTCTACACCTTCGTCTCGATGTCCTACACCATCGACGCGTACCGAAAACTGCTCCGCGCCGAGACCTCGTTCCTGCGCTTCAGCCTCTTTGTCTGCTACTACCCCCACCTCGTCGCCGGCCCCATCATCCGCCCCGAGAACTTCCTCCCCACCCTCCACGACCGCTGGCGCTTCCGCCCCCAGAACGTC
>JBGAMO010000034.1:0-32874 GCA_044222845.1 Phycisphaerales bacterium | reverse complement strand
GCCACACTCACCGACGATTCCGGTTCGATCATCGCCCAGGGCCGCGTACCGCTCTCGCCGCAGAGTCTCATCACCCTTCACGTGCACCGCCCCCACCTCTGGTGGCCGCGAGGCTTCCTGGACGATGCCCCGCCACACCTCTACAACCTCCAGGTCCGCATCGACAACCAGCCCGACGCCTCCGACTGGTCCGGCCGCGTCGGCTTCCGAGAAGTCCGCCTCAACACGATGCCCGACGATCGCGGCACGCCCTTCACACTCGAAGTCAACGGCCGCCCGGTCTTCTGCAAAGGCTTCAACTGGATCCCGCGTCTCTTCCCCGCCAACCCCACGCTCGATCCACTCCCAACGCTCCTTGCGCTCAACTCGAACATGGTCCGCGTCTGGGGCGGCGGCCTCTACGAGGACGACCGCTTCTACGAATGGTGCGACCGCGAGGGCATCATGGTCTGGCAGGATTTCATGTTCGCCTGCGCCATGTACCCCGAAGAAGCTCCCTTCCCCGACTTGGTCGAGCAGGAAGCCCGCCACCAGATCGCCCGCCTCTCGCGCCACCCCAGCGTCGTCCTCTGGTGCGGCGGCAACGAGTGCATCTGGGGGCACGAGAGTTGGGGATGGAAACAGCGTCTGCTGCCCGGCCAATCCTGGGGCCGCGGCTACTACCTTGACCTGCTGCCCCGACTCTGCGCACAGATCGACCCAACTCGCCCGTACTGGCCCAACAGCCCGTGGTCCGGCTCCGAACCCATCCACCCCAACGACGCCCAGCACGGCGACCGCCACACGTGGGACGTACGCCTTGACGGGTATCGCACCGTCACCTCCCGATTCTGCAGCGAGTTCGGCCATCAATCCCCATCCAACTTCGCCACCCTCGCCCGCGTCCTGCCGCCCGCCGACCTCGCCGTTGATTCCAAAGCTCTCGAACACCGCCAGCGCGGCCCCGGCGGCAACGCCAAGCAATACACCGAGGTGCTGGCCGAGTGGTTCCCACCGCTCACCTCCTTTGACCACTGGCACTACGCGGCACAGCTCCTGCAGGCCCGCGCCATGCGCTGGGGCGTCGAGTGGACCCGTATCAACGCCCCGCACTGCATGGGCGCACTCATCTGGCAACTCAACGATGTATGGCCGGGCCTGAGCTGGGCCGTGGTCGATGAAGACAACCGTTTCAAACTCGCCGCGCACGCCGTGGCCCCCACCTTCGCCCCCCGCGCCATCGCCCTGGCGCCCTACGAGAACAGACTCTGCTGCTTCGCCATCAACGACACCGACAGCACCTGGGACTGCCGCGTCCGTCTGCGTCGCGTCGATGTTCAGAACGGAACACTCGCCGACCGGACCACCACGCTCCGCGTGGCGCCCCGTTCCGTCGGTCGCTTCGGCCCCACCGAACCGATTGTCGGCGCCGCGGCAGACACGTCGCGTGAATGCGTCATCGCCGATTGTGAATCCCTGCCCCGCGCCACACACCTGTTCGCGAAGGACCTCGACATCGCCTTCCCCGCGCCCCGCTGCGACGCCGCCCTTCGACCCGATGCAGGCGAGTTGCACGTGCAGGTCACGGCCCTCACCTTCCTGCACGATCTCTGCCTCTTCGCCGACCGCATCCATCCGGATCTTGAAGCCCGCGGCGTGCAGCCGATCACACTCCTCGCCGGCGAGAGCACCCACTTCACTCTCATCCAACGCCGCGGCACGCCCATCCCGCCCGAGATCGTGAACATTCCCGAACTCTCTCGCCCGCCCATCCTCTGGTGCGCCAATCACCTCGTCACCACCTGAAGCGCCGTGTACAAACCGCCGTCGACCGAAGGACGCGTGCCCAGAAACTGAAGTTGGCGGAGCACCGCCGCGATGCTCCATCGCCGCAGATACTCCCGTTCATCTCACGAGCCCACGCATGCACGTGCACGGCTTCCCCTGATGCCCGATGGCCAATGACTGATACCTTCCCTACTCCTTGATGCCCTGCCCCGCTACGCCCTCCACAAAAAACCGCCTCGTCAGCACATACAGCCCAAGCACCGGCAGCACGACGATGCACGATGCCGCCATCACCAGGTTCCACGGCGTACCGCCGTGCTGACTCTGGTACATCTGCAGGCCCAGCGAGAGCGTGTACTGCTCCTCACGATTCAGGAACAGCAGCGGCCCCAGGAAGTCGTTCCACGTCGCCACCGCCTGCAACAGCGCCACCGCCGCGAGCGCCGGCTTGCTCAGCGGCAGCACCACCCGCAGGAACGTCCCGAGGTGACTGCACCCGTCGATCCGCGCCGCCTCGTCCAGTTCACTGGGAATTGAAAGAAAGAACTGCCGCAGCAGAAAAATGCTGAACGCCCCCCCGAACCACGACGGCAGCCACAGCGGCAGCAGCGAGCCGATCATCCCCAGTTGCTTGAAGAGCAGGAACTGCGGGCTCATCAGCACCGCCTGCGGGATCATCAACGTGAGCAGCACCAGCACGAACACCGCGTCCCGCCCCGGCCACCTGACGCGAGAAAAGCCGTACGCCGCCACCGCGCTCGACGCCGTCATCCCCAGCACGCTCAGGATCCCCACGATCAGCGAGTTTCGGAAGTACGTCGGGAAGTCCGCCGCCGCCCCGCTCCACACTTCCCGGTAGTTCGCCGATGCCTGCGCCGCCAGCGCCGCCCAGTACCCCGGCGAAGCCTTCGACACCGGCGCTTCCTCCGGCAACCGCGGCAAGAGCACGATGGTCGCGCTCCCCGCCTGCGCCGCCGGCTTCACCGAGAGCGCGATCATCCAGATCAGCGGCGTCAGGTACGCCAGCGCCGCCAGCAGGACCAGCGCGGACCCCGCGCGCCGGCCCGCTCCACCAGGCATGCCACCGCGCGAGTTGTTGGGCCTCTGGTTCATGCCGCGCGGTAGTACACCATCCTCCTTCCCAAGGCCAGCGCCCCGCACGCCAGCACCAGCGTGATCAGGATCTGCACCCACGCCAACGCGCTCGCGTACCCCATGCGCCCGAACTCGAACGCTGTTTTGTAGATGTACATCGAGAACGTCAGCGTCGCGTTGTCCGGCCCGCCCCGGGTCATGATCATCGGCGGCGCCAGCACCTGCAGCGACCAGATGATCCCCATGATCACGTTGAACGTGAGCGCGGGAGAGATCATCGGCAGCGTCACGTGCCGGAACCGCCCCCACGCCGTCATCCCGTCCAGCGACGCCGCCTCGTACAGCGACGCCGGCACGTCCTTGAGCGCTGCCCCCACCACCAGCATCGGGCTGCCGATCACCCACAGGCTCATCAGCACCAGCGACATCAGCGCCCACGACGAATCGCCCAGCCAGTTGGGCCCCTGCACGCCGCCCGCGCCCAGCGCCGAGTTGATCAGCCCGTACTGCGGATTGAACAACCACAGCCACGCCACGCAGTTGGCCACCACCGGCACCAGCGTCGGCAGGAACACCGCCGCCCGCGCCACCGCCGCCCCCCGCGTCGGCCGTTCAAGCAGCACCGCCAGCCCCACCGACAGCAGCGTCGATCCGATCACGCTGAAGAACGCAAAGACCAGCGTGTTCCGCAGCGCCCGCCAGAACAGCCCGTCCCCCGCCAGCTCCGCGTAGTTGTCCCCGCCGATCCACACCGGCGAGTCCAGAAGCGCGTAGTCCGTCAGGCTGTAGTACACGCTCATCGCGATCGGCGCCAGCAGGAACACCACGAACCCCAGCGCCCACGGCGAGATCCACGCCAGGCCCGTCGCCAGCGATCCCCGGGATGTGCGTTTCTCGCTCATGGCTCAGCCGCGGGCGCGGCGAAGTCCCTCCACCCGTGCGGCCTTGTCGATCATCTCCTGCGCCCGCCGCTGCACCGCGGCGCACACGCCCGGCACATGCTCGCCCCGCCACACCGCGTCGAACGCTCCTTCCGTCAGGTGCGCGTAGCTCTTCCACACCGGCGTCTGCGGCAGGATCAGCACGTTCTTGCTGCGCGTGATCGCGTCGAACACCCCGACGCACTTGTTCGGGTGCCCGACGAAGAACTCCCTGGAGCATTCCACCAGCGGCGAGCTCTTGGTGTGCTCGCGGGCCAACTGCTCCTGAACATCCTGCCGCTGCGTGAACCGCACGAACTCGAACGCCGCCTCCGGGTGCCGGCACCCACGCGGGATCATCAGCACATCCGCCTCCAGCATCCCGTGCGGGCTCGCGTCGTCGAAAATGCCCGGCGCCACCGGGATCGGCGCCACCCCGTAGTCCAGGTCGGGCCGGTAGTGGTTGATGAAGTTCGCGAGCCACGGCCCTTGCACGATCATCGCCACCCGCCCCGCGATGAACGGGTCCTGTGGCGAGTGGAAGCTCCGGTTGTACGCGACGCCGAACTCCTCGCTCGCCGCCACGCCCAACCGCTTGGGATAGCTCGCCACCCACTCGTACGCCTCGATCGTCGCCGCATCGTCGAACACCGCCCGGTCTTTCTCCGCGTCGTACAGCACGCCCCCGAACATTACCGGCCAGAAGTACGGCCACCACAACGGCAGATTCTGCAGCAGCCCGGCCCGCGCGATCGCTGTTCCCTGCCGCACCAGCAGCCGCTCCGCCGCCGCGTCCAGTTCAGGCACCGTTCTGGGCGGGGCATCCGGATCCAGCCCAACCTCCTTGAACATCGCCCGGTTGTAGTACAGTGCAAGGCTGTACAGGCTCGTGATTCCCGCGATGAACTCGCCCCGGTACGTGAGCAGTTTCCGCACCGCCGGCACGTAGATCCCCGGATCAATCCGCGTCGACGCATCGCCGAACGAGCCCAGCGGGATCGCCGCTCCGCTCCGCGCGTACTGCGGCACGTTGTAGCTGAACACCCCCACCACGTCCGGCGGATCGCCCCCGCCGATCGCCACCATCGCCTTGGTGTCGATCTCGCTCACGGCCGTGCGCCGCACCCAGACCCGGCTCTGCTCGGCGTTGAACCTGTCCACCACCCGCTGGATCGCGTCCCCCTCCGGACCCGTCCACTTCTCCCAATAGTCAATGACGGTCCGCCCTCTGGGAATGTCCGCCCGGCTCCGGGGCGTGCGAGGCCACACCGCCGCGCCCACCGCCCCCGCGGCCAGCGTTCCCAGCGCAGCGCGGCGAGTCAGCCCGGTATGGTGCGAAGGAGTTTCCACGGCATCGCCATCACGGATCGCGGAAGAGCGCCGACGCCGGGATCTCCTGCTTGGCCACACCGCCGCCCGACCACTTCACCTTGAGCTCAAAGCCGCCGGAGTTCTCGAAGAACGCCACCTTGATCGGGTGCAGCCCCGCCGCGAGCGCCACGTCGCCCGTGCGCTCGTGGTAACTGTGCGGCTTGTCGTTGTCGATGAGCACCTTGCCGCCCACCCACAGCGCCCGCCACGTTCACGGCCGCCGTCGGCTGCACTCGCGTCAACGTCTCCTTCGCGACCGGGCTCACCGACTTGCCCGCCCTAAAGCACCGCGCCGCGACCGTCGCGGTCTCCTTGAGCGTCAGCGTCGAGGCGATCGGCGAGGTCGCCACCGGGTCCGTCCCGTCGATGGTCGCCCGCACCTCCACGTCCTTGCGGTCCGAGGTGATCGTGACCGTCGTGGAACCCACGAAGATCGGCGCATCGGCCTTGATCGTCGGCGGGATCGCCACGTCCGGCGTTCCCTGAATGTCCAGCCTCACCACCGAATCGGCCTTCAGCCCCGGCGCCGCGATCACCACCGCATCATCCTTCCGCGTCAACTTGTCCGCAGGCACCGCCCCGCCCCCCATCACACCCGCCGACACCGGCGTGTTCAAAAGGCCCGGCAGCACCAGCACGCCGTCCTTCGGCGGCTCGTTGACATGCACGTACAGCCGCGTGTTGCCCCCGCCCGCATCGGCCCGCGTGACACATCCCCACGCCAGCGGCATCGGCCCCGCCACCGTGCCGTAGATCGACTCGCCGTTCACCTTCATCCACTCGCCCATCTCCTTGAGCCGCTCGATGCTGGTGGCGGGGATCTTCCCCTCGCCCGTCGGCCCCACGTTCAGCAGGAAGTTGCCCCCCTTGCTCGCGATGTCCGCCAGTTTGCGGATCAGGTCCTCGGAAGTCTTGAAGTTCTTGTCCGCCGCGTTGTACCCCCAGTGCCCGTTCATCGTCATGCACGTTTCCCACGGCATGTCGGGAATCGCGAACTCCGGAATCGTCTGCTCGGGCGTTCCATAGTCCCCCAGCATGCCCGACTGACGGTCCAGCCCGAAGTCGCCACCCGCCCTGCCCACGCGGCTGTTGATGACGATGTTCGGCTGCAGGCCCCGCACATACGCATACAGATCTCGCCCGCGCTCGTCCGTCCAGTTGTGCTCCCACTGCCCGTCGAACCAAAGCACCCCGATCTCGCCGTAGTTCGTCAGCAGCTCCTGATCCCGTGCTTGTGGCACGCGTCCGCCATCTCCTTCATGATGTCCCGCTTGAACGGCGTCGACATCACGTCCCAGTCCGTCACCTTGCTGTCGAACAGGCAGAAGCCGTCGTGGTGCTTGCTGGTGATCACGATGTACTTCATCCCCGCGTTCTTCGCCGCCAGCACGATCTGCTCGGCGTCGAATCCCGTCGGGTTGAACTGCCCCAGCAGCTTCTCGTATTCCGCCACCGGGATCTTCGCGGTGTCGCGAATCCACTCGCCGTGGCTGGTCTTGTCCCCCCACTTGCCCCCGGGCACCGCGTACAGCCCGAAGTGGATGAACATCCCGAACCGCGCCTGGCTCCACCAGGCCAGCCGCGGATCGCTCAGCGGAGCCTGGGCGAACGTCTTCGGAAGGAAGGCCGCGAGGCAGAGCACCGCGGCCAGCACGTGACGGAGCGAGTTGGGCGTCATCATGCCGGGAATGTACGCCGCGAACGCCTCCCGCGCGGGGCACTACACTCGAACCAAATGCCAGCCAGCGCACTCGCTCCCCTGCTCCCCAAGCCCCCCGCCCTTATCGGGATGGTCCACCTGCGGGCCCTGCCGGCAACGCCCCACGCCGCTTCAAGCGTCTCGGAAATCGCCGACACCGCCGCCGCGGAGGCCGCGCTCCTCCGCCGCGCCGGCTTCGACGCCGTCATGATCGAGAACATGCACGATGCGCCCTACGCCCTGCCTCCCCACGGCCCGGAAATTGTCGCCGCGATGACCGCCGCGGCTCTGGCCGTCCGCGACGCCGCCGGCAGCCTCCCCATCGGTGTGCAGGTGCTCGCGCGGGGCGAGCGCGAAGCCCTCGCCATCGCCCTCGCCTCCAACTGCCAGTTCATCCGCTGCGAAAACTTCGTCTACTCCCACGTCGCCGACGAGGGCCTCATGATCGAGGCCGCCGCCGGCCCCCTCCTGCGCTACCGCCGCGCCATCGGCGCTCAGCACGTCGCCATCATCTGCGACATCAAGAAGAAGCACGCCGCCCACGCCATCACGGGCGATCTGAGCATCGCCGACGCCGCGAGCGGCGCCGAGTTCTTCGGGGCCGACGGTCTCATCGTCACCGGCGCCGCCACCGGCAAGCCCGCGAGCATTGAAGACCTCCAGGACGTCCGCCAGGCGACCGACCTACCCCTGCTCGTGGGCTCCGGCGTCACGCCCGAGCAGGCCGCGCAGTTCGCCCCCCACGCCGACGGCTTCATCGTCGGCTCATCGCTGAAGCGCAAGGGCATCTGGAGCGAACCGCTCGACCCCGACCGCTGCCGCCGCATGGTCGACGCCGTCAAGCAGATCCGCAAGACCGCCAAGTCCCGCCGTCCGAAGCGTTGAACCGATCACGCCGCCGCGGCACTCCCGCGGCCGCCCGCGAACTTCGCCACCGGCCTCGCCGCCGCGACGATCGCGACCCCGACCGCCAGCCACACGTGCTTGCGCTCGATGAACCCCATCCAGAAGAACGGCGACGCCAGCACGATCGCGCCCACGCACACCGCGATCCTCCCTCGCGCCGGGGCCCCACCCCCAACGCCAAGCCTGTCCACGCACGTCCATACGTACGCCGGGAAGAGCAACCCGTAGAACGCCATGAACCCGCGGTACACCAGCTCGTTGTTGCTCAGCCCCGCGTACGACGGGATCGGCACGATGTACACCAGCAGCGCGAGGATCATCGCCCCGGCCGTCCCCACCCGGCTGATCGCCGTCGATCGTCCGCTCTCTTCCTCCTGCCCCAAGGCCTCCGCGTGCAGCCCGTCCGTGATCCCCAACTGCATCAGGATGTGGAAGATCACCGGCCACGCCGCGATCGCCGGATGAATCATGTTCGCCGCGTTGATCGTCTGCGGAGCGTACAGGAACGTGAACACGATCATGAGCGCAAAGAACACGCCGAACCCGACGATGAACGCCGCGTCACCAGTCCGCCCCGCCGCCTGCCGGCGGGCCCGGTGAAACGTCAGGTCCAGATACGGGCACAGCATGAACCCCAGCACGCACACCGCGCCCAACCCCGTCAGGCCCGGCCCGTCGAACGGCACCGCAGGAAGCGTCTCCGTCAGCCCGCCGTGAGCGATCCAGTACGCCGCGCACCCGATCGACGCCAGCAGCACCACCACCGACACCGCCAGCGTCCGCCCCGAGCCCTGCCGCGTACCGCTGACGAGCGCTGCGGGAATCAGGAACAACGCCAGGCACCCCACCCGAACCGCCATGCTCCCGCCCAGGCCCGCCAGCAACCAGATCAACACAAACGTCTGGAACGCCACCGTCACGAACGAGAACACGTGGCACGCCAGCCGATGATTCGCGACAAACCGCTCGCTCGCCCCCGGCGCCCGCAGCATCAACCCCATCAGCGCCGCCCCCACCACGTTGGGAACCGCGAACACCGCGAACGACCACGGGCCAAAATCCCGCCGCAGGATCACCGGCAACCACATGCCGATGCACCATGTCCACGAACAGGCCAGGAACGCGCCCCACAGGGCCGCCGCTCGCGCTGAGAATGGTGTCTCCATGCTGTTTCCTGTGGATGCTGTCGCCGCGCCCGCCGCGCGGACGCGACCCCAAGGTAGCCCAGCGAACACCGCCGCGGCCGCCCCCACTCCACATACTCCCCCGAACCAGCACTTCTTGCGCCCGATCCCCTCGCTCCAACCCCGCGAACTGAAACAAGACCGGCCCCGCGCCGGTCCAATGCCGCCTCAATGATGAACTCAGCCCCTTGCCCGCTCAGTCATGCCCGCCCGCGTCGGCGTGCTCCTTGGCCGGCTTGGCCTCGGCCTTCGCGGCGGGCTTCTTCGCGCTCGCCGGCGTTGCCTCCGGCTCATGCCCATCCTCGCCCTTGGGCTTGGCGTACGGGTCGGGCGCCAGCACCTCGTTGGTCACCACCACCTCCACCCGCTGATTCACCCGGTCCTGGTCGCGGTCAAAAGTCCGCGCCACCACCCGGTCGTTGTCGCCGCACGCCACGATCCGGATCGCGTCCCACGACAGCCCGCCCTCCACCAACGCGCTCGCCGCGGCGATCGCCCGCTGGTGCGACAGTTCCATCGCCTTGATCGGGTTCCGCATCGCCTCGAAGGGGCTCACGTGCCCGCGAACCTCCACCACCCACCGCTGGTCCCGCAGACGCGAAGCCGTATCGATCAGCGTCGCCCGCGCCTGCGAGGAGAGCACCGCCTGCTTGTCATCGAACGCCACCGACGCCGTCACCCGCGTGAAGTCGCTCGGACGGATCGCCTGCAACCCCTCGCTCTCACCCTGAGGCCCGTCGTCGCGCGTCTTGCCGCTTGTGCGCTGCAGCATCCGCCGCACCAGCGGCGCTTCGGAAGGGTCTTTCGAGTTGATGTCAACCTTGCTGTTGAACGCCTCGCGCATGGCGATGACGAAGTCGAGCATCTCCGCCGTCGCCGCCGGGTCCTCGTTGCCGTCGCCCTGCACCGTGCCCTTGCCCTTGGGGCCCATGTTCATCGCCAGCAGAATCACGAAGAAGCCCATCATGAGCGCCACGTTGTCGGCGAACGAGATGAGCCACTCGGGCGCACCCTCGTGCTCGCCCTCGGCGTGCCCCCCGCCGCCGTGCCCGCCCCCGTGGCCACCGCCGTGACCGCCGCCGCCATGGCCGCCGTCGCCGTGTTCGCCCTCAGCCTTGTGTGCTTCATCGTGTCCTGCCACGGCGTGCTCCGGTGGATGAGAGGGTTAGGCCGCCAGGCCCAGCTTCGTGCGCGACACCGCGGGGATGAACGCCAGCATCTTGTCCTGCGTCACCCGCGGGTTGTCGCCCGCCTGGATCGACAGGATCGCCTGCAGCATCATCTCACGCGCCAGGATCTCCTCCGAGGAACGCAGCGCCAGCTTGTCGCCGATGGGGCCCGCCACCGCGTTCGCGATGATCGCGCCGTACATGGTCGCCACGACCGCGATGGCCAGCGCGTGACCCAGTGCGCCGATGTCCGCGTCGACGCCAGCTTGCCGAACATGCCGACCTGCCCCACCAGCGTGCCCACCAGGCCGTAGCCCGGGCCGTACAGCTTGATCAGGTCGAAGAACTTCTTGCCCGCCTTGTGCCGGTCCTGCATCGCCAGCAGTTCCATCCGCGCCGTCGCCTCGATCTGCGCCGGCTCGATGCCGTCCACCGCCATCTTGAGCCCCGCCGCGAGGAACGGGTCCTTGATGTTGGCCATCTCGCTCTCCAGCGCCAGGATCCCGTCGCGACGCGCCTTCTCGGACAGCGACGCCAGTTGCTTGATGATCTCCGCGATCGGCTGGGCCTTGTGGAACAGGAACCGCTTGATGTACCCCGGCACCGACTTGATCTTCTCCATGGGCATCGCCATGAAGCAGACGCTGATCGAGCCGCAGCCCACCATCAGCACGCCTTCCATCGAGAAGAACATCTGCAGGTGCCCGTGCGACACCTCGAAGAAGACATAGCCCAGCGCCGAAACGCCGATCAGAACTCCGATGAGACTGGCTTTGTCCATGCAGCGGCTCTTGTTCCGTGAGCGTTCCGGGCGGAACCCCGCGCAGGGGTTCTCCGCCTCGAGTATCGGCCCGACCGGCCCGCCGCCCAAGACCACCGCCCCGCCGCGCCCCCGCGACGAACGGCGCACGCGTCACAACCCGCCCACTCGCATCGATCCGACCCCTCCCCGCCCCCAATCAGGTGTTCGAGATATCTCTGATGCCCGACGCCCGATGCCTTCTGGCACTACTTGGACTTCCTGAACCCCGCCACCAGCCCCGCCGCCGCCGCGCCCGCCGACGGAAGCGCCCCGGTGATGAACGCCGTGAACGACTTGGTCTGCTCCGAAATCCACGACGACCCCTGGTCGTACTTCTTCTCCATCGCCGCCCACTTCACCTCGATCATCCCGCTGTACTGCAGCCCGAACAGGAACAGCGCCATGAACCCCGCGGCGATCAACGCCATCTTCACGAACGTCCGGATCGCGTACGCCACCGCGAACGCCACGAAGAAACTGAACCCCAGCGCAAACACCGCCGGCGACCACGGCGACGCCGCCGCCCCTCCCGACCCGGCCTCCCCCGCCAACCCCGTCGCCAACGCCCCCACCGCTGACGGCTTCGGCGCCGGCGCCACCAGCGGCATGATCACCCCCGCCGCCATCAACACCACCGACACCCCCAGCAACACCTTCACCCACCCGGGCAGCCCGCGGCGCGAAACATGGTTTTCGTGAGATTCGCTCATGAGGCATTATTGAAGCGCTCGGCATCCCGCCATTGCCGTGACGAAAATACGCCAAACATCAAAGCCGCGCGGGCGAACACAGCGCAATCCAACGTCGGCGATCAATCGTCGCACGCCGCGAAAGCCCGGCGCCCCGCGTCGCGTCCGCACCACCATCCGTCAGCGCCCGAAGCATCGACCGCCCCACGCCCACACCGCCCGCATCACTCCCGCACATACCAACCGTCATCCCACGAGTTCACATCCACGAAGTACTCCGCTCGTTGGTGCACCACGTGCCCATCCAGGAACATCCCCGTCGCCCCATCCCCGTGACACCAAGGACCAATCCGAAAGTCCGTCGACCGCGGCGTCACGTGCCGTCTCAGCCAAGCGTCGTAACACTGCCCGATCGACAGGTCCGTGTCTCCTAAAGCACGCCACACGCCGAACATCACGTCCCCTTCATCCCGGTTTAGATCGGTCAGGTACAGCATCGCCGCCGGGCGTGGAATCAGGTGCATGGGCGACGGCCCGCGCCGAAAACTCGGGTCAAACTCCCCCCGCTCGTCCGGCTCCCCAGGCGCACGGAACGCAAACCCGTTCGCGACGAAGTGCACCCGGTGCGCCCCGCCCACTCGCGAAGGACACCGGTAGTACGGCGCATTCTCAAACAGGTCGTTCAAATCGGCGTCCGGCCCCACCCTGCTGTCCAGAAATGGCCGCAGAGCGACGTTCCACGGCAACCGCGACCGCAGATCCTGCGGAGTCGTCCCCATCGTCGATTCGCGCGGAATACACCCCTTGGACACATCCGCGTACATCATCAGCGCCACATGCACCTGCCGAGCCCGCGAACCGCACACCACCTCCTTCGCCGCGGCCCTTGCCTTCCCCAGAACAGGCAGCAAGAGACCAATCAGGACCGCGATGATCAGCACAACCACCAGCAGTTCGATGAGCGTGAATCCCCGAGATAAGAGGGCTCCTCGCTTCACCCCCCACTGTAGGGATCGCCCGCCCGCCCCCCCAAACGCCTTTTACCAGCCCAGACCCGCTCGAGCCTCAAAGCACAAGAGACCCTCTTTTCTTCAAAGAGAGCCTCTGGTGGAAGCGGAGAGAGGATTCGAAGGCCCTCGATACAGGTAATACTCCGTATGGTTTACAAGCCGTCGCCTTCAGCCGCTCGCCATCTCTCCGGCAGCACAGTGTAGGAACGCGCGCCGCCGGGAACAAACCCGCCCCTGCACCCGATCACCTCAAATCCGCCCCCGCCGCACCCATTTCTCGCCCGGTCCAAACCCATTCAGTAACACCTTCGCCCCCTCACTCCCCCAACCACACCCGCCACCGCCCCGCCTCCGCCGCCTCGCCCATCCCCTCGTACATCTCCGCCGCCGCCCTGAACACCGGCCGGAACATCTCGCAGTTCGATCTCGCCTTGAGCTCCGGCAGACACCGCCGGAACACCCTGTCCGCCTCCTCGCGCTGCCCAGACGCCGCGAGCGCCACCGCCAGGTGCCCCTGCATGATCGGCCCGTACGCCGAAGCGTCCCCCTCGATCGCGCCCATCTCCCGCGCAGCCTCCCGCGCCAACTTCACCGCCGCATCCCCACGCCCCTGCGCCACCGCCAGCAGCACTCGATAACTCTTCGCCCGCGCCCCCAGCGACGCCGCAGCGCTTGTCTTCGCCATCTCCCCGATCGCCTTCTCAACTCCCTCAAACTCCGCCCCCGCTCCTTTCAAATCACCCGCCATCGTCAGATCTCGCGCGTACTGGATCCGCTCCGACACGATCAGCCCCGCGTCCGCGTTCTCCGCCCGCAGCGCCGCGATGTGCGCCGCCCGCACCTTCGCGCAGTCTCCCCAACGCTCCAGCACCACCATCGCCGTGCACAGATGCAGCGCGTACGGCTCGTTGTCCGCGTACGGCTGCGACGGACCGAACGTCCCCGTCAGCGAGCCCGGCGACATCGCGTACGCCTTCTGAAAACTCTCCAACGCCGACTTCCGCAGCCGCGGCGACTCCTCCGCATGCCCGTGATCGATCGCCTGCCTCGCCAGCGCCTGCTCCGCACGCCCCAGGTTCCACAGCGTCCGCACCGTCCGCTCATCCCCCTTGGGCAGCGCCGCCTCCCGCAACTCCGCCGCGGCCGCTAGCAACTTGATCACAAAGCTGTGCCACTGCGCCCCCGCGAACCTCGCCGCGCATTTCGTGAGCGCATCGGCCACACCCGCCCGGTCCCCCGCTTCCCACGCCTGCAATCCGCCGCACACGTCCTCCGCGAGCGGCGACGCCATGGGCGCCAGCATCGGGTCCGCCGCGGCTTGCGGCGCCGAGAACATCCTCAGTTCCGCAAGGCCCGCGCCCGCCGGCCTGTCCCCCGCGATGTGCTCGAGCGCCGCGTGCAGCGACTCCCACGCCTCCTGCGTGCGCTTCAGGCACAGCTGCGCCTCGGCCCGCGCCCCCAGCGCAGACGCGAGCAGTCTCAGGTCCTTCACCCCCGCGCTCTTCGCCAGTTCAACCCCCTCATCCGCCGCCTCCAGCGCCTCGTCGCACCGCCCCAGACGCAGCAACGCCACCGCCGCCACCGTCCGGCTCGCCCCGGCCGCCGCGCTGTCTGATTTCTCCCTCCACCCCTGCGCCGCCCGCGCCGCCGCCTGCGCAGCCTGCTCATCCTCCCCCACTTCCAACGCCCTCGCCGCCAGCGCATCAAGCTGCGCCGGCGACAGATCCTCGCCCACCCCGGGCGTCACCGACGCCGGAAGCGCCGCCCTCGCCTCCGCGATCATCTGCCTGAGTTCCTCGTTCCGCGGCTGCGTCGACGCGAACTGCTCCGCGATCGTCACCTGCAGCGCGGCCTCGCGCATCATCCCCATTCCCCGGAACACCTCTCCCAGCGTGAGCGACAACTCCGCCCTCGCCGCCCCCGACAGCTTCAGGTCGTCCGCGAGCAGTTCATCACGCATGATCTGCGCCCGCTCCGCACGCCGCCGCCGCTCGGCCGTCGTCAGCGGGCCCGCCGAATCCTCCAACAGCCGCGCGATCAGCCGCGCCGCCACCATCACCTTGCTCCGTGATTCCCGCGCCAGCCGCTCCGCCGCTTGCGTCCGCTCCTGCTGCCGCGACCGCTCCGCCGCCCGTTCCCGGTCCTGCGCCGCCGCACGCTCGTTCAGCCACGCCCCCGAGGCGATCCCGATCAGCACCGCCCCCACCGCCGCCGCCGCGATCTTGCCCTTGTGCTTCGCCGCCCGCTTGCGCAGCACGTACAGCACGCTGTCCCGCCGCGCTTCCACCGCCTCCCCCGCTAGGTAATGCGAGATGTCCCGCCCCAAATCCGCCACCGTCTGATACCGGCGTGCCCGGTCCTTCTCCAGCGCCTTGAGGATGATCGTGTCCAGATCGCCCCGCAACAACGGGTTCGCGCTCCCCGGCCGCACCGGCGCCTCGCTGCGGATCGCGTTGAGCCGCTCCAGCGTCGGCCCGTCCAGCCGATACGGCATCGCGCTCGTCAGCATCGCGTACAGGATCACCCCCAGCGAGTACACGTCCGTCCTGAAGTCGATCGCCGCTGGATCTCCCCCCGCCTGCTCCGGGCTCGCGAACTCCACCGTTCCGGTGAACTCGCCCGACTGCGTCATCCGCGGCTCGGTCTCCTGCCCCGCGAACACCGCGATGCCGAAGTCGAGCACCTTGGGCACCGCCGCCCCTTCCTCCACCCCGCTCCGCGTCACCCCCGCCGGACCGGACGCGACCATGATGTTGCTGGGCTTGAGATCGCGGTGAATGATGCCGCGCTGGTGCGCGTAGTGGATCGCGTCGCACACCTTGACGAACACCGCGAGCTTGGCCCGCACGCCCGCGAGCCCGGTAGCCTTCGGCGACCACCGATCAATCGGCACCCCCTCGATGTACTCCATCGCGAACGCATGCACGCCCGTGCGCACCTCGATCGCGTCGTACACCGCCGCGATGTTGGGGTGCGACAGGCCCGAGGCGATGTCGATCTCTCGCTCGAACCGCCGACGCTGCTTGGGCGTGGCGAACCAGCCCCCCGTCAGCATCTTGACCGCCACCACCCGCTGCGTCCGCTCCTGGATCGCCCGGTACACCACGCCCTGCCCGCCCGCGCTGATGGTGTCGATGATCCGGTAACCCGGCACTTCCTGCGCCGTCGGCGCCCCCGCGGCAGCGCCCGGCGACCGCGCCGTCTTGAGATCGAGCAGAAACGCGTTGTTCGCGCGGATGTCCGCGATCATCTCGCGGCACCGCTCGCACTGCGCAAGATGCGCCCGCACCTCCGCGGAGGCCTGACCGGTCTGAACGAACAACTCGAGTTGCTCTGTCGCTGGATGGCTCGCGGGGGCCTCGATGGGACGCTCTTTGTTCGGTGATCGGGAGGTAGGCAGGTGCGGAAATATCGCGTCGCGGCGTAACGGCTGTCAGAATAGGGGCCGGCAACCGAAATGGTGTTGACCCGCTATTGACTTGCCTGTAGTGTATGAAGATCGGGCAATTCCCTGGCAAGTGGCAAGCAAAGGATCGAGGCTGAGATGAGAATGTGGGCGTGGGCTGTCGTCGTGATGGTGCTGGCTGTGCTCTGCGCCTCCGCGCGCGCCGTGGACTACCGCGAATCTGAGAACAACGGCGCGGGCAACAACTCCAAGTCAACGTTCGAACGCATGCCTCCTTCCGCGGTGACGATCCAGTTCACCACCGCCGACCGCATCCTGGGCGAGCTCTCCGCCGCGGACACCTCCGACTACTTCGAGATCCACATCCAGCCCGAGTCTTCGATCGGCATCTACCGGTACTCGTTCATCACCGAGTCGCAGGACGGCTCACCCATCCCGCGTGCCGACTTGGTGGGCCTCCTCCAATCGGCGGGCTCCAAGGTCGCCGGCTCCACCGCCACCGTGAGCTCCGGCCCCCGCATCGAAGTCTATACAAACGGTGCCGCCAGCACCGGCTATTTCTCAATGTCGCGCAGCAGCGGCGGCATCCAGCGGTACCGCTACCGGATGGAATGCACCCGCATCGACGTGCTCCCGCCCACCTCGCCCGCGGGCCCCGGCGTGATCGACGCCGGCACCTTCTCCTTCGGCGCCATCGCAGGCGAGAACATCTTCATCCAGGCCGGCACCGGCCGCCCCAGCGGCGTCAACTACGACTGGTGGGTGTACGACTCGAACTTCATCGCCCTGCCCGACTTCGGGCACGACGAGAACGACGCAGTGCCCGACACCGACGGTATCGGCCGCATGCTCCTCCCCGGCACCTACTACGTCGCCGTCTCCGACACCAACTTCGCCAACGACAAGGTAAGCCCTGCCGATGACCTCTTCCGCGACGGCAACATCCTGGACTTCCCCAACTTCACCGCCAACTCCACATTCGACTTCAACTTCCGCCTGCCAATCCGCATCCGCGACTCCGTCGGCCACGTCTTCGACGGCGACGGCTACGCGATCAAGCGCCTGCCCTTCGGCGTCGTCTTCTTCAGGTTCCAGGTGGTCAACGCCGCCCAGCCCATCCCGCCCGCGGGCCGCGGCGTGCCCATCCCCAACCCCGTCACCAACAACGGCACCGGTTCCGTCACCTGGACCGTCGACGTCACCCGCGGCACTTCCCCCCTCAGCAACACCCACTCCGTCATCGCCAACCTCTCCTCGCTCGGCGGTCCCGCCGTCGCGGTCTTCACGCCGCTCAACGCCACCAAGTTCACGTACACATTCGCCATCCCCGCGGGCACGCCCCCCGGCCTCTACAGCCTGCCCACCACCGTCTGCGAAACCTCGCCCCTCTCCCGCTGCTCCACGTTCGCGTTGGGCGCGGACGTCTTCTCCCCCGTCGCCCCCACCGGCGCCTGCTGCACCAACCAGGCCTGCTCCATCAAGACCCAGTTCGAGTGCCAGCGCACCGGCGGCGTCTACCAGGGCAACGCCGTCCCATGCTCTTCGTGCTCTTGCGCCGCGCCCGAAACACCCTCCAACGACCTGTGCTCCAACGCCGCGCTCATCAACCTCAACGTCTACACCCGCGGCGACACCTGCAACGCCACCATCGACAACGGCCTGCCCGACTGCTCCGGCGTAAACGTCGTCGCGCCCGGCGTCTGGTACGTTTGCCGCGGCACCGGCCGCACCATGACCGCCTCCCTCTGCTCCGGCCCCGACATGTCCTTCGACTCGCGTCTGAGCGTCTTCTGCGGCGGCTGCGGCAGCCTCACCTGCGTCGCTGGTAACGACAACGCCTGCGGCCCTCTCTCCCAAGCCACCTGGTGTTCGCTCACCGACAACCAGTACTACATCCTCGTCCACGGTGCCTCGCCCTCCGCCAAGGGCGCGTTTGACCTCGTCGTCACCACCGGCCTGTCCTGCGGCGCCCCGCCCGCGTGCACCGCCACCGGCGCGTGCTGCATCGACGGGGTCTGCTCCGTCCGCACGCGCTTCAGTTGCAACGACATGGGCGGCGTCTACAAAGGCGACGACACCACGTGCAGCAACTGCACCTGCGAACCCATCGGCGGCCCCCGCAACGATGTCTGCCTGCTCGCACAGGAGATCACCGTCGGCGAAACGACCCCCGGCGACACCTGCACCGCCGCAATCGACACCGGCTCACCGCAGTGCGCCAACCAGGCCATCACCGCCGGCGGCGTCTGGTACACCACCATCGGCACCGGCACGACCATGACCGCGACCCTCTGCGGCGGCGCTTCGTACGACAGCCGCATGAGCGTCTTCTGCGGCGACTGCAGCGCCCTCACCTGTGTCGGCGGCAACGACGATTTCCCCGGTTGCAACCTGCTCTCCCAGGTCAGTTGGTGCGCGCAGGCCGGCGCACGCTACTTCATCCTCGTGCACGGGTATTCCGACGCGACCGGCCCCTTCGCCATCACGCTTACGCAGAACGGTCAGAGCTGCCAGCCCTCGGTGCTCTGCACGCCCACGGGCGCGTGCTGCCTGCCCAACCAGCAGGTCTGCCAGATCAGTTCCGCCATCGATTGCGTGGTCATGGGCGGCACGTACCTGGGCGACGGCACCACCTGCGACGTCTACTCCGACCTGAACGAATACCCCTCGCCGGGCCCCTTCCCCGTGCCGATCCCCGACGCCAGCGGCTCCATCCCCGGGATGGCGAGCACGTCGTACTTCATCGCGTCGGGCGACATTATCTCCGCCCTGCGCGTCTGTGTCGGCCTTACCCACACGTTCGCCGGCGACCTGATCGTCTCGATTCAGCACGGCGACACCACCGCCCGCCTCATGAACCGCGTCGCGGCCGGCAGCAACTTGGGCGGACAATACTGCTTCTCCGACAACGCCACAGACCAGATGCTCCCGACGCCGCTCATCCCCCCCGGCGATTATCTCCCCTCGGACCCGCTCTCGGTCTTCAGCGGCTCATCCCTGGGCGGCTTCTGGACGCTCACCGTCACCGACAACGCCGGGGCCGACATCGGCACCATCGACTCCCTCGACATCTTCACGCTCGGGCTGACCTCCGCGTGTGGCGGCGGCTCCTGCCCGCCCTGCGCCGCCGACTACAACCAGGACGGTGGCGTCGACGGCAACGACGCATCCAACTTCTTCGCCGATTGGGAGGCGGGCGTGCCCTGCTCCGATGTCAACGCCGACGGCGGCGTCGACGGCTCGGACGTTTCGTACTTCTTCTTCGTCTGGGAGTTGGGTTCCTGCTGACCCCGCCGTCACGGCTTGGGCGCGGCGTTCAGCGCGTCACGCCAGCGCGCCATCGCCGGGTTGTTCCGCTCCGCCGCCCGTTCCGACGGGCTCAGCGCCGGCAGAACCGCGCGGAACATCGCATCGGCCTCATCCAGTTTTCCCAGCGCCACCAGGCACTCCAGTTCCAGCAGGTGCATCCGTTGCCCCGGGTCGTCGTATTTCTGTTCCTTCACCACCCGCATCGAGTCTCGAACGATCTCCAACGCCTCCGCAGCCTTGCCCTGCGCCAGCCGCAGCTTCGCGAGCACCGCCCGCATGAGCGCCAGTTGCAGCACGTCATGGGGCTCGCCGTCCGCGTCGATCGCCGCCCGCAACGCGCGATCCGTTTCCAGCAGCGCGGCCTCCGCCTCCTCCAACCGCCCGTCGGCGATCAACGCATCGGCCAGTTGCGTCCGCGCCGCGCTCGCCTGGAACGAATCCCGCGAATACTGCCGTTCCGCCGCCCGCAGCGTCTCCCGCGCCGCCGACACAGTCGCCGCAACGTCCCCCGCCGCCCGCGTCACCGCCAGATACACCCCGCGTCGATCCGTGTCCGCGTAATACCCGCTCACCGATTCCGGATCGATCGCCTTCGCTCGTTCCAGCGTCGCCGCGGCGTCCTTGATCTTCCCCCCTGCGCCCTGCACCCGCCCCAGTTCCCACAGCGTGTTCACCAAGCGGTCGCGTGTCTGTTCCCCGCCCTGTTCGTACCGCTCCGCAACCACCGCCAGGATCTGCTCCGCCGCCCCGAACGCCCGCGCCGAAGAGAGCCTCAGCCCCAGCGTCGTCGCCGCCCGCAGCGCCGCCGCCTCCTCCCCGTCGGTCACTTCCTGCAGCACCCGCAGCGCCCCCTCGCACGCGCCCGCCCCCGCTTCCGGCTTGAGCGCCCGCATCGCCGCAAGATCAACCTTCGCCACGCTCGCCGCCAAGGCGGCCCCGGCCACCCCCGACCTCGACGCATCCCCGGCCGCGCCGATCGCCGCGCTCCACGCCTCCTCCACCTTGTCCGCATCGAGCAGGCACGCGCCCACCGTGGCGCCGATCCGCGCCCGCGTGATCGCATTCCCGCACCCTCTCGCCGCCTCGCTCAGTCCTTGAACCTGCGCCAGCGCTCCCGCCCCCCCGTCCAGCGCCGCCCGCACCGCGATGTTCGCTGCCTCCGCCGCGTTGCATGATTCCGTAGGCCCCCTCGCCGAGAACATTCTCTCCGCCCGCCTCGCCAGCGTCACCGCAGGCTCATACTCGCGGGCCCGGTACGCCTCCCGCGCCAACGACAATGTCTCTTCGGGCGTGTACTTTTCCGGCCGCGCGATCGCCGCGCCGAACCGCTCCACGCTCGGCAGCGCGTCCAGTTCCTTGTTCACCTCCTGCACCAACTCCGTCCCCGTCGCCCCCGCGGCACGCGCAAAGTCCCTCGCCTGCAACAGATAGAACCGCCGCGGCCCCGTGAACCCGAACTCCCCGAACTCCCCCGCCAGTTGCTTGAGCAGCTTCGCCTTCGGCAGGTCCGCCAGGTTCGGATCGCTCAGCAGCCCGCGCCCCGCGTTCTGCGCCGCCGCCGCCAACTTCGCTCTCCCAGTCGCGGACGACTCATCGCCCGCCTCCTTGATCGTCCGTGTGAACACCCGCTGCAGCACGCGCTCGCCCTCGCGCTGCGCCTCCACCGCCGCCACCCGCTGTTCCGCCGCCTCCGCCCTGGCCTGTTCCTTCTCAGACTTCTCCCTGGCCGCCACGCTCTCGGCCCGCTCGCGATTCGCCGTCTCCACCAGCCGCGCCTCGCGCTGCACCACCGCCGCGCCGATGCCCCCCGCCACCAGCGCCAGCGCCGCCGCCGCCGCCATCACCCGCCACTTGTGCTTGCGTGCCTTCTTCCCGATCACGTACCCCAGGCTCCCCCCGCGCGCCGCCACCGGCTCGCCCGCGAGCAGGTTGCGGATCTCCCGCCCCAGCTCGCCCGCAATCTGGTACCGCTTCGCCTTGTCCTTCTCCAGCGCTTTGAGCAGCACCGCCTCCAGGTCGCCCTTGAGTCTGGGATCAACCAGGGACGGACGAATCGGCGGCGTCCGCGCGATCGTGTCCAGCCGCTGCCGCGTCGTGCCCGTCAGCGTGTACGGCAACCGCGCAGTCAGCATCGCGTACAGGATCACGCCCAGCGAGTACACATCCGTCGTGAAATCCAGTTGCGACGGATCGCCCAGCGCCTGCTCCGGGCTCGCGAACTCGATCGTCCCGGTCACCCCCGTCAGCCGGTACGGCTTGCCCGGATCAAGGTCCGTGTTCTTCACGATCGCGATGCCGAAATCCAGGATGTGCGGCTCGCCCGCCGCGTCCGCCAGGATGTTGCTCGGCTTGAGGTCTCTGTGAATGATCCCCCGCGTGTGCGCGTAATGCACCGCGTCGCACACCTTGGCGAACATCTCCAGCTTCGCCCGCAGCGTCTCCCGCGCCAGAGCCCCGCTCCGGGGCGCTCCCGCCCGCGGCAGCGCCTGCTGCCCCGGAGGCACCGCCGTCCCCGCCGTTCCCCGCGGCGTCACAATCGCCGCCGTCACCGAATCCGGATCCATCGTCGGGCTGTTCGGACTTGACTGGCCCCGCACCGACCCGGTCGTCGGCTCCCAGACGTCCAGCGGCCGCCCATCGATGAACTCCATCGCGAACGCGTGAATCCCCGACTTCACCTCGATCGCGTCGAACACCACCGTGATGTTCGGGTGCTTCATGTGCGACGCGATGTCGATCTCGTGCTCGAACCGCCGACGCTGCTGCTCCGTGGCGAACCATCCCCCCAGCATCATCTTGACCGCCACCACCCGCCCGGTGTTCACCTGCACCGCGCGGTACACGATCCCCTGCCCGCCCTTGCTCAGCGGCTCCAGCAGCTTGTACCCCGGCACCGTCTGCGGAACCGCCCCAACCGCCCCCGGTTTCTCCGCCGCCCGCAGGTCGACCATGAACTCGTTGTTCGCCCGCATGTCCGCGAGCAACTGCGCACACTCCGCGCACGATTCCAGGTGCTTGCGCACCTCCTCCGGCGGCGCGATCCCAAGCGACACCGCTTCCAACGCCTCGGGAGATGGATGTGAGTTCGGGTCCATGCCGTTCCGCGAATCAGGGTGCCGCCGCAGCGGCCCCGTCCCAGCACTTCGCACCGCCGCGACGATTCTTGCGCCCCCGCCAAAACGCAACTCTACCACACGCGGCCACCGGCCGCCCCGCCCGGCCACGCCGCCAGCATCAATTACGTCCCGGGCCCCTTACTCCAGCACCGTCGCCGGATCACGCCCCTCTTCCATCGCCTTGATCTTGTGAACCCGCCGGATGTGCCGCCCGCCCTCGAACGGGGTCGAGATCCACACGTCCACGATCTTCTCGATCAGCCGCTGCCCCAGCAGGTCCCCCGACAGGCACAGCACGTTCGCGTCGTTGTGGCTGCGAGAAAGCTGCGCCGTCAGTTCATCGTGAACCACCGCCGCCCGCACGCCCTTCACCTTGTTCGCCGCGATCGACATCCCGATGCCGCTGCCGCAGATCAGGATCCCCAGATCCGCCTTCCCGGCCGCCACCGCCTGCCCCACCTGGTACGCGCGCTCCGGGTAGTCGCTCGGCGCACCCGAGCAATCTCCGATGAGTTCAGCCTCCTTGCCCTCGCGCCGGAGTTTGTCGAACAACTGCCGGATCGAGGCGTATCCACGGTGGTCTGCACTCAGCGCGATGCGCATCGGCGATGCTCCTGAGAAATCCGAGCCGGCCTCACCCCCGGCTCACACGGGCCGCTTCGCCGCGAGGAGTCCCAACTCCAGGAAGCGCTGCTCAATCATCGTACGGAGCCGTTGGGCCGTGTCGCGGTACTCCTCCAACGGTCCCCCGATCGGGTCCGGAACGTCCTCGCCCGACGGATCTAGAAGTTCAGCCTTGTCCGCCGCCCCCGCCGACTGCAGCGCACGCAGGTGCGAACGCGTCATCGCGTACACGTGCTCCGCGCGGCTCAGCACCGCCGGGTCCACCGGCTTGCTCCGATGCCCCCCCGCCGAGATCCCCAGGTCCGCCAGGGCCTCGCGCGCCTCGGGCGTCATGGGCGCACCCTCCGCCGCCGTCATCCCCGCCGACACCACCACGACCCCCGTCTCGCCCGCGCGCGCCAGCACATCCCGCGCGATGGCCTCGGCCATCGGGCTGCGGCACGTGTTGCCGGTGCAGACAAAGAGAATCGTTCGTTCCATCTTCCGTTTGATAAATCGTTCTTCGTACGCCCCTCCCGCGTCAACCGTATACCCGCCGTCAGGCCGCAGACGAATCGTCGTCGATGGCTTGCCCAGCCGCGTCGCGCCCGTGTCCAGCACCAACCCAACCCCCATCCGCTCGGCCCTCTCACCCACGTCCCGCGGCAACTCCCTCCCGTTCCCCAGCCCCAGCACCCCCACCCGCTCCATGATCACCGGCACGCCCGCCGCCGCGATCACCCCCGACGCCACCTCGTCGCTCGGGATCCGCACCGCGATCACGCCCCCCGGTCCATCGATCACCCCCGCACCCACCCCCATCGCCGAAACTCTCTCCTCCGCGTCCGCCACCTCCACCCCAAACCGCACCGGCCCCGGAGCCAGCCTCTCCAGCAGCCTTCGATGCACCGGCTGCTCGATCCCCAGCGCCGCCTCCACGCTCCGCGCGTTCGCCGCATGCCACGTATGCACCGGCATCTGCTTGTCTGCCCCCGCGTACACCACGATCAGATCTCGCAACAACGCCACCGCGTTCGCGTTCGCCGCGTTCACCGCCACGCCGTACAGCGTCTCGGTTGGCAGTATCACCAACCGCCCCGCCGCGATCGCCTCGCCCGCCGCCGTGATGTCCTGTTGCGTCACCGCCACAATTCACTGTAGACGCCGCCCCGACAAACCCACCCCCGACTCCCCGTCCACGTCCCGTTGCCCGACCTCGGTGTACACTCCGCCGCCGTGGCCTCTCCCGAACAAACCCGCGTCTGCGTCGTCGGGTCCGTCAATATGGACCTGGTGATCCGCGTTCCGCGCCTCCCCAGCCCCGGCGAAACCACCCTCGGCGGCTCCTACCGCACCTACCCCGGCGGCAAGGGCGCCAACCAGGCCGTCGCCGCCGCTCGCATGGCCGCCGCCACATCCTTCGTTGGCTGCATCGGCGACGACCCCCACGGCATCAAGGTCAAAGCCGCCCTCGAGGCCGAACGCCTCGACCTCTCCCGCCTGCTCGTCCGCCCCGGCGAAGCCACCGGCCTGGGCCTCATCACCGTCGCCGACGGCGGCGAGAACATGATCGTGGTCTCTCCCGGCGCCAACGCCACCATGACCGTGCAGGACATCGAGGCCGCCCAGAGCGTCATCACCGGCGCCGAAGTCCTGCTTCTTCAACTCGAAATCCCCAACGCCCCCATCATCGCCGCCGCCCAGATTGCCCGCCGCGCGGGCGTCACGGTGATGCTCAACGCCGCACCGGCCCGCACCATCTCGCCCGACCTGCTCAAGGTCGTCGACGTGCTCATCGTCAACCGCGTCGAAGCCGCCACGCTGCTGGGCATAGACCCCGGCGTCGAGCCCGGCCGCCTCACGCTCCGCCTCCCGGACCTGGGCCCGCCCATCATCATCCTGACCCTCGGCGGCCAGGGCGGAATCCTCTCCCACCGAGGCCGACCCCGCCGCGTCCCCACGCCCCAGGTCGCCGCCGTTGATTCCGTCGCCGCGGGCGACGCCTTCTGCGGCGCACTCGCCGCCTCCTGGACCGGCGTCGCCGCCGCCGCCAAGGCCCGCAACCCCGACGAGTTCCCACTCGTTGAACGCGCTGTGCTCACCGCCTCCGCCGCCGGCGCACTGGCCACGACCAAGCCCGGCGCCATCCCCAGCCTCCCCATGGCCGAAGACGTCCGCGCCCTCGCCGCCACGCTCCGCATCGGCACCTGACGTTCACACCGTCGGCGGCGAGTTGAACGGGATCGGCTTGCCGTCCCGCCCCACCGACACCATGATCATCTCCGCCGACGTCACCTGCACGCACACCCCGCTGTCGTACCGCTCCGCCACCACCTCGATGCGCACCGTCACGCTCTTGGTCCCCATCCGCACCGTCGTCGCGAAGAACGTCACCACGTCCCCCACGTGCACCGGCGCTTTAAAGTCCACCCGGTCCATCGCCGCCGTCACCCACCGGTGCACGCCGTGCCGACGCGCTTCAACAAAGCCCGCCTGGTCGATGTAACTCAGAATCACGCCGCCGAAAATCGTGCCGTACTGGTTCGTGTCCGCCGGCATCGCCACCACCCGCAGCGCCGCCCGCGGCTGCTCCGACCCATCGCTTGTTTGGTTGGACATGCCTCAGCGTACGTCGCCGCGCCCGCCGCGGCAGGATCAGTCTCGCCCTCTTCGCGACGCTCCCGAACCGCCCGCGCTCAGTGGCCCGGGCTCTGCTGCGACTGCGTAGCCGAGAGCGACGCCGCGATCGCCTTGACATCGTCCGCGCTCAGCCGGCTCGCGGTCTTGGTGAGCATGCCGCAGAAGTGCTCGACCTCCTTGGGCTTGCTCGGGAATCCGATGTTGTTGCCATCGGAATCGTCAGAGGTCGCCAGCGGCTTGCCATCGACATCCAGGATCACGAACCACGGGATGCCGCCCTCCTTGCCGCCCGTGAACTTGGCCTTCAGTTCCTTCCCGCCCACCGTGCGATCGACATCAACCCTGACGTCGATGTAGTCCTTGGCGAGCAACGCGCCGATCTCGGGCCGGGCCATCCAGTCTTCCATCCGGTGGCACCAGACGCACCAGGGAGCGCCGAAATGCAGGAACACCCGCTTGCCCGCCGCCTTGGCCTGCGCCACGCCGTCATCGAGGATTCTCTGAGCCGGCAGGTACGCCGCCTGGTTCGCCTTCAGAAACGCCAGCAACTTGCCCGCGTCGTGCCCGCCGTCGATCTTGTGGTTTACTTCCAGCGCCGCGGTCTCCTGGTTGGCCACCGCCGCGCCCTTCGCGTCGAGCACCGTCAGGAACGGCACCCCGTGCGTCGCCAGGTCCGCGCCGTACGACTTGGCCAGGTCCATGTTCTTGCCGTCCTTCACCGAGTCAACATAGACCACGTCATATTCGTACAGCAACTCCTTCGCGACCTCCCGGTTGCTCTTGTACAGCTCGTGCAACTTCACGCACCACCCGCACCAGTTGCCGCCCCATTGCACCAGCACGCGGCGGTTCTGCTGCTTCGCCCGCGCCACCGCCGCCGCGATCTGCTCCTTCGCGTCCGCCTTCTCGTCGTACACGCGCGGCTTGTCCGCTTTCGCCGCGGGCTGCGCCGCGGCCGCACCGGGCTGCTCCTGCCGAGCCCCCGCCACCCCGGCGAACACAACAACCCCTGAGAGAACGACGGCGATCGAAGTCTTCATGCTGCCTCCAAAGAACTCGCAGCCCGCGGCACCCAACCCGTGACAACCGGGCCGGCACCCGCGACGCTGTTTCAAGGATACGGCGGCCCCACCTGGATCACCACGCTCTTGAACCGCAGCCGGTACCCGCGCCGATTGATCCCGATCATCACATCCGCCACCACCCCGTCGCCCGCGTTCCACACCGAATACCCGTTGCCGTAGAACGGGATGCTCCGGAACGGCCCGCCCTGCAGCGTCGCCGGCTGATACAGCGGAGCCTTGAACTGCTTCCCGAACCGCGTCAACACCGCCGACGCCGTGATCGGCACGTCGATGTACGCGTTCCCCACCGCCGCCACCTCCACGAACACCATCGTGATCGGCCGCGCCACGATCGACATATCCCTGATGATCCCCGGCTGCACCGACTCCAGCCGCACCCGCACCGCGTACGCGCGGGACCCCACCTTCAGCCCACCCACCACAGTCCCCGCCGGCAACGCCGTGTCATCCGCCATCGCCGCCAACGGAAGCACCACGCCCCCCGCCGCCGCGGCGATCACGCCCCCGACAAACGTCCGCCGAGAAATCACGATTGAACCGGTTTCCATGTCCGACTCCATAATCACCCCGCCAACCGTATCGGAACAGCCGCACCCGGACCAACAAATCACGCCCCTTGTTACAATCCCAATTCGCCCGCCGACCGGGTTTTGAAGCATCCGCGCGACCTCAGCATGCACACTCCAGCACTCATGCACGTCGCGCCCCGGCGTCGCGCAATCACCCGTTCATTGAGACAGCGCGTTCTCGATCGCCCGAATGAGCGGCGGCAGGTCGATCTCGACCGCATCCCAGACGCGAGCCACATCAATTGTGTCGTACCCATGAATGAGACGGTTCCGCATGCGCCGCACACCTTGCCAGTCGATGCCGGAGACCGCCGCACACATCGTGGCGCTCACCTTGGTCGACGCTTCCCCGATCACCTCGATCGACTTGACCACCGCAAGCAGCCGCATCTCGTCCGCTTCCAGCGACTCGCGCGTGAGACCGGCGCAATACCGCTCCACCCGCTTCGCCGCCTCAAGCATGTGCGTAAGACGAATGCGATCCTGCCTCAAAGTCTCTCCGGCATCACGCGGCATGCAGCAACCTCGCCGTTCCCACAACCTCGCTCCGGAAATGCCGCGAGAGATCCGCGGCCGTGCGAAGGTCCACACGCCGCCCGATCGAGTCCCCCAACTCCGCCTCCATGTTGGCGATGCCGATCAGCCCGATCCGCGTCTGCGGATGAAACTCCACGAGCATGTCCACATCGCTCGCCCCGTTGAAGTCATCCCGCAGAATGCTCCCGAACAGCGACAGCCTCGCCGCGCCGTACCTCCGGCAGACCTCCGCGATTCGATCCATGTCGAAGTTGACGCCCTGAACTTGCATCGTGTGCACATTGTATCGGCCGATGTCATCCCCGACCCCCCGCCGTTCACACCCGCGCCACCGCACCACCTCTCGCCCACCAAGCCCCGAGAACTCGCTCCGCGTGCAACCCACCCGTTCCGCCATATAATTGCCGGAATTCGCTGGGGCAATCACCACGCCCGGAGCCCTGAGCATGAAGCACTTCTGTTCGCTCCTCACCGCCTCCGCCGCGGCCGCCTGCCTCGCGCACGCCCAGTGCGACCAATGGACCAAAACCCAGGACTCCGCCTACGCCGGCGTCCCCGGCCAGGCAGTCTGCGTCGCCTCGTGGGACCCCGACGGCCCCGGCCCCCTCGCCGCGCGCGCCGTCGTCGGCAACCTCTACTACGGCACGAGCAACGACCCCTCCCCGCGCATCGATGTCTTCGACGGTGTTCGCTGGTCGATCCTGGGCTCCATCAACATCTCGCCCCTCTCGCTCGCCGTCTTCCGCAACGACCTATACGTCGCCGGCGCCGAATCCACCGACGGCGTCACTCCCCCCGGCGTCTTCCATTGGACAGGCACCCAATGGGAACGCCTCCTTAACCCCGGCGCTGCCGCAACTCCCGCCGCCGTCACGCACCTGACCGTCTGGAACGACCGCCTCATCGCCGCCGGCAGTTTCACCTCCCTCGGCGGCACCGCCGCCAACCGCATCGCCGCGTGGGATGGCGCCCGCTGGTCCCCCCTCGGCGCAGGCCTCCCCGCCGCCACCACGGGCCTCGCCGTCTTCCAGAACAATCTCTACGCCGGCGCCGGCACCCTCCTCTACATGTTCAATCCCGATGAGACCTGGTCGAGCCTGCCGCAGAGCCCGCTCAACGGCGACCGCTCCGTCCGCGGCTCAACATCCCGCGGCGTCTACGAAACCGAAACCCACTATCTCGGCGCAGGCGCCGGCAATGTCTCCGTCGTGAACTTCTGGAACGGCTCGCAATGGAGCCCAACCACAGGCTACCACCGGAACCTGAGCGGAAACGTCTGCGAGTTTCGTGACGGCGACTACCTCGCCAGCCCCGCATACATCTACCACGGCGTGCAGAACGGCGGCGTCATGCTCGTCGGCGGCGCCAACGCCTCGCGCAACCCCGTCGCGACCGCGCAATCTGACTGCGAGGCCATTTGCGCCCACGCGGGCGGAGTCCTCGCGGCAGGTGTGTTCGACGAACTCGGCGGCACTCCGGGCGTCAACGTCGCCTGGTTCAGCGGCACCACGTGGAAGACCCTCGGCCCCGGCTTCCCCACCAGGCACATCGTCGCCATCGCCGGAGACGACGATGACCTCTACGTCGGCTCCAGTTACACCGACTATGAAGACCAGCGCGACGTCTATCAGGTCTACCGCCGCCACAACGGCGTCGTGACCCGAATTCTCCAGCCCACCGGCGGCTTGAGCTCGCTCTGCCGCACCCCCGCCGGCGTCTTCGCCTCCCACTCCGGCCAAGTCCAGCAATACAACGGTATCTACTGGACCACGATGGCCAAGCCCGGCAACGTCGCGCCCACTCAACTCATCGAGTTCCGCGGCGAACTCCTCGCCGCCACCAGCGTCGGCCTCTTCCGCTACTCGCAAGGCTGGGTCAACATCACCACCACGCCCATCACCACCATGGCCGTCGGCGGCGACAGCCTCATCGTCGGCGGTTCATTCACCTCCATCAATGGCGTGACCGCCTCCCGCATCGCCCGCTGGGACGGCGCTCAGTTCTCACCCCTGGGCGATGGTCTCGAGGCCGCTCCGTACGACATCACCACCGACGGCGCTCGCGTCTGGGTCTGCCTCAACCGCCAGGTGCGAGAGTTCTCCGGCTCCGCGTGGAGCGTGATCGGCCAGCCCCCCACCACCGGCGGCGGATCGATCTCGAAGGTGAAGTACAGCCGCGAGCGCCTGTACGCCATCGGCAGCTTCTCTCAGATGAGCGGCGTCAACGCCCGCTTCCTCGCCGTGTGGGATGGCCACCAATGGCAACCCATGACCGCCGGTGCCTTCGCCACCACCGCCAACTACGCCGTGCTTGAAGTCGGCAATGACCTGCTCTTCACCGGCCAGTTCCACGCCGACACCAACGAACCCTGGAACCCCATCGCCCGCTGGGGCCGCGCCCCCTCACTCCCCCGCTCCGACATCGACTGCAACGGCGGCGTCGACGGCTCCGATGTCTCCGCCTTCTTTGAACTCTGGGAACGCGGCTCTGTCCTCGCCGATATCAACGACGACGGCGCCGTCGACGGAACCGACTCCGCCGACTTCTTCTACCTCTGGGAACAAGGCCGCTGACCCCCCACAGGCGGTTGGCATCGCCGCCGCGTGCCATCGCAAGTCGTCGCCCCGGACGACTTCGATGCCGAACGTGCAAAACCACCCGAAGCACCAACACCCCGACGCCCGGACTGAGCGCAGGCTCGGCGCAGCGAAGTCCGGGATCGCACGTAGCAACACCTCACTACCACTCCGCTCACCCCAAAACCCATGTACCCCAGTCCATGGGTTCCTCCCGCGCTTACCTCACTCCTGAACCCCACGGCCCACTTGACGCCGCCGCCCTCTTCGCCCCCAACGGGGGCGACGGGTTGTCGCCACGGGTGCAGCGACGCGGCTCTGAGCGTCGCGCAACCCGTGGAACCGAAGCTCTTTTCTTCCCGCCCCGGCCGGGGCGGAGGCAGCGTCGTCAGCACCACCCCGCTCTGAACGCTGGCGCCTCCCAGACAAAACCGCGTCCGCCTTCGCCCGAAAACCCTTGGGACGCCAGTGCATGGGTTCCTCCCCACTCTCGCGCCGACCACACCCCATCTCACTCGCGCCCACATCCACCAACCCGCAATACACTCCCGCCTCGATGATTCAGGCCCCTTCGTACCCGTTGATCGTAAACCGCGCGCGTGACGACGCGTACGGCCGCGCCACGCACTGCTACCCGGCGGATGTGAACCGCGGCGGGTACGTGAACTCCTCCGACCACGCGGCGATCTCGGGGGCGACGGCGGCGATCTACGAGTCCGGGTACGACCCCGACTACGACCTGGCACGCAACGGCGCGGTGGGCAGCGGCGATGTCGCGGCGTGCGCCGACCGGGACGACCGCGTGCCCGCGTGCGACGGCATGAACAGCGACGCCTCGGCAATGACGGCCAGATCCCAAGCGCTCCAAACAGATGAAATTTCCTATTGGACACGATGACTGCAACTCATTAGCGGGTCTACAGACGATGTGCGACTCAAGGTTGGGACATGCTCAATGATTTGCAGAAAGTGCTATTATGATTTGTCCGTTATCACAGGGCAGCAATGCCCCGAGTGCGGTGCTGTTTTCGATCGGAGAGATCCGCGGACATATTGTACCGATAGGCAAGTGAGGAGAAGTAGGCGAAATACTAGAGTGCTCTCCGGCCTATTGCTGGCGGCGCACTTGTGCACTCTGCCGTGGCTTGAAACTGCACCAGTGCCTCTTTTCATGGGTTATTACGTATACATAAAAGACATAAGTGACATTTCGACCGAGTGGCACATCACATCATTTTTCGCGCTGGTGGCGGCAATATCTGCTATTGTGTGTTTTATTTCATTTCGTCCATGGATTCGAGGCACTTCATTGTTTGTTGAAGGTGTCGCCCTGATAGTTTCCTGGTGCATGTTTCCGATCGCGGTGCCTCAGGTGGACAATAGCTATTACATTACGTCAATTCCGTTCTTCGTTTTGCTGGTAGTTATTGTTGCACGGTGGTTGCGCATCGGATGGTTGGGTTCGCGAAAAATTGATGGTGCCAAGGTAGACTAACCGCTTAGGGAGTGTCTCAACCGTTTCGTTGGTGGGGTTTACGTTTGCGGGTTTCAAGATTGTCGGTCCACGATTGACGATGCGTTGTCCGACGGGTGGCCTCGACGTCCCCGTCCCACCGCAGTTCGTCGCCCTAAACGACCTCGATGCCGAACGCGCAAAACCACCCGAAGCACCAAAGCCCCCGACGCCACTCCGAGCGCAGTCTCCGCGCAACGAACTCCGGGACAGCCCACCGCATCTCCACCCCACCGGAAAGCCCATGACCACCAGTCCATGGGCTCCTCACCGCGTCCGCCGCAACATCTCCGCACACCACCTCCCCAACGCACGAAACACCCTCGCCCGCATCTCCAATCCGTCTCTCTTGACCTCACATCCCACAATTCCACACCTCCTAACCGCAGCCCCCACAACCACTTACGCACCTATTTCACACAAGACCAAACAAATACCTTGCATATCCGCTCAAAATCCGTACACTCTTCTCCTGAGTGGAGCATTCCTATCCCAACTCCTCCGACGCATCCCTCCTCTTCCGGCCCACCGATGAGCGTCAGGTGGCAGAGCTTCTCAATGACCTCTCCGATATCGACGGCCATCTGAGCGATCTCGCCGCCAAGTACAAGACCACTCTCCCCGCCCTGGTCGTCTGGATCAACACGCCGGAAGTTCAGGACCGCCTCAACCAGATCAGCAACACCGACATCCAGCTCGTGCGCCGCAAGGCCACCGCGCAGCTCGGCCGCGCCCTCAGCGTCGCCGTCCGCATCATGATGACCTTCGAGTGCTACGAAGCCCGGGTCCTCGTGAGCCCCAACAACATGGCCCACATAGAGATGCGCCGCCGCGCGGCAGAGACCGCCCGTCGCGCCGCCGCACTGGTCCTGCGCCTCTCCCGCGCCCCGGACTACACCACCCCCACC
>JBGAMO010000248.1:0-4770 GCA_044222845.1 Phycisphaerales bacterium | reverse complement strand
CAACGATTGCGCACATGCCCGACGAACGTCCCATCCTCACTCTGGCTCACTCACCGGACCCGGACGATGCGTTCATGTGGTGGCCCATCACCGGGAAGGTTGCGCCCGACGGCGCGCTCAGGGATCCGGCGGCGGCGACCGCCATCGATACCGGTCGGTTCCGGTTCAGGGCGGTGCCCGCGGACATCGAGGCGCTCAACCGCCGCGCCGCGGCACAGGCCGACCTTGACATCACGGCACTCTCCTTTCGGGCGTATTGCGACGTGAAGGACCGGTACATCGTCACGCACTGCGGCTCCTCGTTCGGCGATGGGTTCGGTCCCAAGGTGGTCGCCCCGCATGCCCTGGCCGAGCGGATCCGGGCGCACAGCGCCGCGGCACTCGTCGAGCGGTCGGTCGCGATCCCGGGCCGTCGCACCACCGCGTTCCTGCTGCTTTCGATCTTCATGGGGGAATACCCGCCCGGCCGGGTGGTGGAGATGCCCTTTGACCAGATCATCGGCGCGGTCGCGCGAGGAGACACCGACGCGGGGGTGGTGATCCACGAGGGCCAACTCCTGTTCGCGGAGGCCGGGTTGGAACTTGGAGTGGACCTGGGGGCGTGGTGGAAAGTCGCCTTCGGCTTCGCCGTTCCGCTGGGTTGCAACGCCGTCAAGCGGGATCTGGATGCCCGGTTCGGGCCGGGCTCCAGAGCCGAGGTGGTCCGCCTGCTGCGGGCCAGCATCGAGTACGCGCTGGCGCACCGCGCCGAGTCGTTGGAATACACCATGCCCTTCGCGTTGGCGAACGCCGCCAAGCCCGGCGCGGAGCGGGCCGGGTTGCCGACGCTTGAACGGGTGGACCGTTACGTCGAGATGTACGTGAACCCGCTGACCGTCGACATGGGCGAGCGTGGACGTGCGGCGGTGGTCCACCTGCTTCTTCGTGGGCATGAATTAGGGTTGTGCCCGGACCCCGGGCCGCTGGACATCGCGTGATTCTCAGGTCAGGAGCCGGCGCATCATGAAGCAGCATCCGCACGAGTCCGAGGATGGTTCCGAGTATGTGTTCACGCGCGACGCTTCGAGGGAGGTTGACCGGCTCGCGCTCGAGGAGTTCGCGATTCCGTCGCTGGTCCTGATGGAGAACGCCGCGATCCGCTGCGCGGAAGCGGCGCTCATAGAACTGGACAAACGCGACGGCGGCGTGCTGGTGGCGTGCGGGCCGGGGAACAACGGCGGCGATGGGTTGGCGATCGCGCGCCACCTGCACAACGAGGGTGTGCGGTTGGAAGTGGTGCTCACGTCACCGCCGAAAGCCGGCACCGACGCGGCGGTCCAGCACGAGATTGTGCGGCGCATGGGCATCACGCTCCACGATTCCTGGGCCGCGGCGTTGACCGCGCTCAAGTCCTCGCCCCGGATCATCATCGATGCGTTGCTGGGCACGGGGCTCACACGCGAGCCCGAAGCGGCGATCGCGGCGGTCATCGAGCAGATCAATCGGCTGCACAACTCCGGGGCGCACGTGCTCAGCGTCGATCTGCCCAGCGGGCTGGACTGCGACTCGGGCAAGCCGCTGGGGGCCGCCGTGCGGGCGGACACTACGGTGACGTTTGTCGGGCTCAAGCAGGGGTTCCTGTCGCTGGAGGCGCAAGGGTACATCGGTAACGTGGTGATCGAAGAGATCAGCGTGCCGGGGGAGTTGATCGCCCGGCTTGGCCGGTTGCAGCGGCTGGGAGGCTCGGAGGGCGCGGAGAGCGCCGGTTCCACGGACCGCGGCGGCAAGTCGGGCGGCGGGCGCGGCCCGGGCCGGTGATAGCTAGCGGCGGCGGCCCACGCTCATACGTTCCAGGTGCGTCACGATCGTTTTGGCCATGACATCGGCCTCGATGTTCACGCGGCTGCCGACGCGCCAGGACGCGAGTGTTGTCTTGTCGAGCGTGGTAGGGATCAGAGCTACTTCGATCCATGTGGGGCCCACCGCAGCCAGAGTCAGTGAGACGCCGTCGAGGCTCACGCTCCCTTTGGGAGTCATGTAACGGATGAGTTCTCGAGGGGGCTTCACCCGCACGCGCCACTGGCCATCGGTCTTGATCGTCGCGACGGAGCCAACGCCGTCGATATGGCCCTGCACGATGTGGCCGCCCAGAAGCGTGGAGGCGATCGCGGCGTGCTCCAGGTTTACACGGTCGCCGACGCGAAGACTTCCCAACGTGGTCTTTGAGAGCGTCTCGGGGATGGCGTCGAAGGCCATGCGTCCCGCCTTGCCGACATCGGCGACGACGGTGAGGCAGCAGCCGTTGACGGCGATTGAGTCGCCGCGGCTGGCTCGGTGATCCCACTGGCTGCACTGCACAACGAGTCGAACGCCCGTCGGGATCGGTCGCAGTTCGTGCACGGAGCCGGTTGCTTCGATGATTCCTGTAAACACCGCGGGAGGGTACGGGGCGAGTCTACTGCTGGGGCATGGGCGTGGGGGCGACGGCGGGCTGGGGATTGGTCCGCGTCTTGGGGTGCGACTGCTCGCCGCGTCGGCCGTTGAGGATCCATCCGATGGGCGTGTAGCGAACGCCGAAGTGGTAGGTGACCAGGAGCACGGCGCCGGTGAGGGCCACAACGATGGCGAACTTCTCGAAGCAGTTGAGGCCCCAGTTGTACGTGAGCCCGCCGAGGGCGATGACGATGGGCATATGGGCGAGGTACGCCCAGTACGACGCGTCGGCGGCGTAGCGCCACGCCGCGGATGGGCGGCGGAACCAGCGCAGGAACATGCCGATGAAGCCCAGTGCGCCGAACCAAGCGGCGAAGTTCCAAAGGCACTTCATGGTCATGCCGAGCGTGAAGTTGTGCGGGTCGTCGGGCTGGAGTGCCCGGGCCGCGGGCAAGAGCCACAGCACGATGGCCAGAGGGGCGATGCACGAACCGATGAACCAGACCGGGCCCAAGCGGGAGTAGATCGCGACACCCTCGCGGCGGCGCTTCCACCACGCCCATCCGAAGGAGAAGAACGTGAGGTGATAGCACATCCCCAGCAGCAGCGAGGGGATGAGGCCGATCCACGGGCGGACGCCGCGGCCGCCGTCGATCATCCAGTCGTGGACGCCGATGACCAGGGGCAGGGTGAGGCACCCCATGATCACGGGCGACCATGCGGTGCGGAAAAGGCGATCGCCGATGCGGTCCAGTGCGTTCAGGAAAGCGCGGGGCAGAACTCTTGAAACGGTGCGGCCGGCGAATGCCGCGGTGTACATGACGAGAAGGAACTCGAGGAACCAGAGGTGGATGGGGCTGCGCATGGCGCGGAGGCCGTTTTCCGCGTAGTACGCGGTGAATGCGGCCCAGATCGAGGGTGTCGCTGCGCCGAAGCCGCAGCGATCGCCCGCGTAGATCTTGGCGAGTTGCGTGATGGGGCCGATGGTGGCCAGTCCGAGGACCAGCGGCAGGGCGATGCGGATGGCGCGGTTCTTCACGAAATAGGCGGAGCCCTTGGTGGAGATCACCATGGCGGCAAAGAAACCGGCGATCATGAAGAACGCCTGCATCCGAAAGTTATGGGTCACATAGATAAGCGTGTCGAAGAAGACGCTCTTGGAAGGGTCGGAGACCCGCCAGGCTTCTTCGGGCGTGGTGGTGTACGCCATCGAGGCGTGCAGCGCGATTCCAAGGAACATCGCCGCCGCCCGAGCTGCGTCGATTCCGTGGATCCGCTCTTGGGACGCGGGCATGGTCCACTACTCCAGTAGAAGCCGGCCAAACCGCTTCATGGCGGTGGCACGCCGGGACACGCTCCCGACGTCCGGCGCGCAGCGCCGACTGATAAAATACCTGCCCCCAACAACTGCTGAAAACGCTCCCACGCTGATCAACGGCGTAGTTTACCGCAGACTGCACTCCGCGTTACGTTCTCGTGCGCGAAGTTTGTGTTCAGGCGTTATCGAGCAGTTCAACACTCTCGAACTTCTTGCCTTCGAGCATTTCCAGCGAGGCTCCGCCGCCGGTGGAAACATGTGACATGCGATCGGCCAACCCAAACTTTTCCACCGCCGCGGCAGAATCCCCGCCGCCGACGATGCTGACCGCGCCCGCCGAGGTCGCCTCGGCGATCGCTTTGGCGACCGCCTTGGTCCCCGCGGCGAACGGTCCGAACTCAAAGACCCCCATCGGTCCGTTCCAGACAATGGTTTTGGCTTTGCGCAGAACATCTGCGTATTCGGCCTGGGTTTTCGGACCGATGTCAAGGCCCATGTACCCGTCTTTGATGTCGTTGTCGAAGTTCTGGATGGAGGCGGGGGCCTCGGCGAACGAATCGCCGCAGACGTGATCCTTGGGCAGGTGGGCGTCGGCCTTGCGGCCGGCCGCCAGGTCCAGGATCTTCTTGGCTTCGGGGAGCTTGTCCTCTTCGACCTTGCTCTTGCCGACGTTGCGGCCGAGCACCTTGAGGAAGGTGTACGCCATGGCTCCGCCCACGAGGATGGAGTCGGCCTTGGGGAGCAGGTTTTCGATGCAGGCGATCTTGTCCGAGACCTTGGCGCCCCCGAGGACGACGACGAAGGGGCGTGCCGGGTGGGCGAGGGCCTCGGAAAGGAACTTGATTTCCTTTTCGAGCAGCAGACCCGAGACGCGGGGCTTGCCGGCCATCGCCTTGGGGACGGCGACCATGGAGGCGTCGGGGCGGTGGCTGGTGCCGAAGGCGTCGTTGACGTAGGCGTCGCCGTACGCGGCGAGCTTGGCGGCGAACGCGGGATCGCCCTTCTTCTCCGCCTTGTGGAAGCGGAGGTTTTCGAGCAGG
>JBGAMO010000033.1:0-33305 GCA_044222845.1 Phycisphaerales bacterium | reverse complement strand
GCTCTGCGCGTCGCGCAACCCGTGGAAAACGTGTCGGATTCGCGGGCCGCCCCGGCAGGGGCGGAGGCATGTACACTCTCTGGTCATGACGCCAGAAACCGATCTTCAAGCCCTTGAGCGGTTCGTTGTCGAGAACGATGACATGTTGGCGCTCGAAGAGCAGATCGGGCGGTTCAACATCTTCGACGCGTTGAGTATTGCCCGCGTGGAGATACGTCACAGCAACTATCTGGCCTGGGTGCTAACGCCGGGAGAGAGCCACGGGCAGGGCGACTTGTTCCTGAAGTCACTGCTTATGGACATTCTCCGCAAAGCGCGACAACAGGGCGTCACGCCACCGATCAGTCCCGTGGAGCTTGATGGCGCCGACTTGAAGGGTGTCGAAATCCGTCGAGAGTGGCGAAACATCGACATGCTCATCACATGCGACGAGCCGCGTTTCGTCATCGCGATCGAGAACAAGGTGGATAGTGGGGAGCACAGCAACCAACTCCAGCGGTACGAGGACACCGTCGCCGCCGAGTTTCCAGACGCTAAGCGTCTCTTCGTGTACCTCACACCCGAAGGCGACGAGGCGAGCGATCCGGATTGGGTGACCTACAGCTATGCCGATCTGCATCGCGTTTTCGTCCGCACTCGGAAGGCCAACGCCGGAGCGATCGGCGGCGATGTGGCCGTTTTCCTGGAGCACTACCTCAGCCTGATTGGAAATAGATTCATGGAGAACGAGGACATCGACAAGCTCTGTCGTCAGATCTACTCCAATCACCGTCGAGCCCTCGACCTGATCTGGGAGCGAGTCGGCACGCCTGCCTCTGGGCTCGTGGGTCGCATTGAGAAGTGGATTGAAGAGCGACCAGACCAGTGGATGCACATCACCACAAAGCAGAAGGAAGTGGAGTTCATTCCAGTCGCGTGGGCCAAAATGCTACCTCCCGTCGGCAAGCGAAAGACCTTTGAACCCGAACACTGGATGACCGTGCGAATTCGCGCGGGGAGCACTCGCCTCCGACTCTTCGTGATCGTTTGCCCAACCACTGATGGGGCGATCCGTAAGAAAGCCTTGGAACGGCTTCTCAAGGAGAAGAGCGAGTTCGGATTCTCCACCTTTTTCAAGAAGAAGGAGTTGACGGAAGATTGGACTCGGGTCATGTCCGAGGAGATTTGCGCCTTGCCTGAGGATGAAGAGCCCGACGTGGATGCGGTCATGGAGCGGGTCGAAAAGCGGCTGACGGAGTTCGCTAAGCAAACAGCCAATGTTCCAGCCGCGATGAAGACTCTTTTCGCTTCGTGAACTTTTTCCCTTGCCGCTCGGGACAGTTCCCCCGTCCCTCCGGGACAGGTCCGTTGAAACATCATTTTTTCCACGGGTTCCGCGTCGGCGGGTATCGCCGCGCCGCCGCTCCCCCCGTGGCTACCGCCCGTTGCCTCGTTTGGGCCAAGAGCGGCGGCCGCTTCGAGTCTGCGCGGCTTGGTCTTCCTGGGGATGGAGGTGCCGGAGGAAGGGGCTTCCCCTTCCTCTGGCATCAGCGCTTCGGTAGTTTCATGGTGGGAGCACCCTTTTGGCAATCACGGACAGGGTCGCGCTCTGACCGTTCATCAACGTCGGTTGGCTCACGGCCCCTTGCCCTTCGGCTTGTATGTTCTCCCCGCTCGGACCTGAGTAATCGTCTTCAAGCACACATCGTACCGCTTGGCTAAGTCTGTTCGCGTCGAATCGCTTGCTCGAATGGCAGCCGCTTTTTCCGGCGAAAGTTTTGCAGGGCGGCCGCGAGGCGCGGCGTACCGGCGATCTTCGTCCTCTGAGTATCGCCGAATTTCCAAATCGGACGCCCAACGCAGATTCGCGACGCAATTGTTGCTGGAGTCGCGGTCCAAATGCAGAACTTCAGTGGCTCCTTCTGGTGGAAGGCCAATGAAAGCGCACGCGACCAGTCGATGCACTGCGAACCACTGCCGATCACCCCATGGGACCCGCAGTTTCACTATGATTCGACCATCGCGGTCGCGTTTTACACGCAAGGTCCGCTGCGGAGTGTCGCAGATATTGCTATTGGGGCCCATTCGCCAGAAGCTTGCAACGTCTCCGTCGTCGGAGACTTCGTACCCTTCCACTACGCGGCCGCGATCATCGATGGCGGGACGCCAAGCCATGGGAGAGGATAGGGACGATCGGCACCAAATTCTCCCGTTCCAATCTGACGCGAATCTCGTGCAAACCTCATTCTCGATTTGCCATTACCAGCATCATCACGGCAACTCCCACGAGCAGCAGAAACAGGACCAAAATAACGTGCACCAAGCGAGGCCCGCTGCGTTGCACAGCTGACCGTCTCGAATCCGCGGCGACCCCCCGCCGCATGTATTTCCGGTATTCACCAATCGGAACGGACTGGGGGTCTCGAATGGTTCGGTCGTCGCCGACATCGACTTTGAACTGGTCCCAGGCGCGTTCGTAACGTTCGTCCGTCGCGTAGAACTCGTCTATCCAGACACTGACTTCCTCCTTGGTACGCTTCGCCATGTCCACACGGTCGAAGAATCGCAATAGCATCAACTGCCGGGGCGTTGGCGGTCGCCTTTCTAGCAAATCATCAATCAGCTCCGACGCCGCGCCTTTGGTCATTCGTTCGTTCGCGTTGCCCCCAAGTTCACGTATGAAAGAAAGCTGTCGCTGAGTGACGGGGTCGGATCGCCAGTCACCTGCCAATCGGCGCGATCGCGACGGCGCGTCGCGCTGGTCTTCGTCATCTTCAATTTCAGTAGTGGGCAGTCCAATACCACTCAGCAACTCGGTCAGTTGCATCCGAACCGTTTTGGGAACAACCCGCTCCATCGCACGACGAAGTTCGTACGTCTCGATCGCGTCGAGCACACCATCCGCCAGAATGTTCGTCGTGAGCGCCCGCAGGAATGCAATTGCGTTGGACGTCGGCGGCCCTTCACGCAGACGCGCGTGAACTATCCGCACTTCGTCAATGGTAAGCTCGCCGTCATGACTGACTGCGAGAATCTGGTGGATGAGCCTTTGGCCCCATGGCGACTCCGCGTCCTTCTTTGTCAAGGTGACCCGCTTGATCTGGCCCATCGGACCAGCGTATCCCGCCTGATTCACTGTTGCGCTTTCTGCGCAGCAACATTGCAAATCTGTAGGAACCACTTTGGTCTTCGCCCGCCGCACCTCGACCTCCCGCGCGCGCCCCCTTCGTCCGTAGTACCCCTTTCAAAAATCCCAAAACAAACTCCATGCCACTCACTCCCACCCCTGCCCCGACAGCCCCAACTCCAATCCAAAAATCTCAATTCCCGCCTCTTTTCCACGCCGCATCACCCATCCCCGTGCGCACACTCCCCGCCGAACCACCCCGCTCCTCGCGTAATTAGGGAGGCGCGTAATTCCCGCGCTCCCGCGATGCAAGGAGCGCCCGCATGCCCGCCGCCCGTATTCCACTTTCTTCAGAAACTCCTCCGCCCCCGCGCCGCTACGCCCCTCTCCCCACGGCACCAGCCCGCCGCGTCCCCGCGCACACCGCACCAAAAGTTCATCCGCACCCCTTCCCTCCCCGACACTCACGGCCAACCACCACAACGAACGCCACAGCCATCTCCCCGCCACTTCCAACCCGGACACCCCTTCCCCCCTCACCCCCTCTCAGCACTGGTCCCAATAACCATCACCCCCTCGCAGCGCCCGCACGCCACCAAAAGTTCATCGCACACCCAACCCCACCCACCTCGTTAACCCCTTTGATTTCAAACACTTGCGCCCCTCCAAACCCCGCGCTCACCTCGCGACCATCGCACCATAACTTCACCGCCCCCACCAACGCTCCTCCTCTTCATTTCCCCATTTCCCTCTTTCCCAATTTCCCTCTTTCCTTCCCCCGCCCCCGCACACCACCAAACACCATCATCACCCAACCCCATCCGCCCCGCTAACCCCTTTGATTTCAACCACTTGCGCCCCACCTCCACCCCCCGCCCACCCCGGCCCCCAACGCACCAAAACTTCATCCCCCATCCGTCACAACCAATCCCTCCCCATCGTCCAGAACCCTGACCTGACCCCACCAGCTCCCAGCCCCGCCGCCCCTACCAAAACTTCACCGCCCCCGCCAACGCCCCCGTCTTCATTTCCCCATTTCCCCCTTTCCCAATTACCACCCCTTTCCTTCCCCCGCCCCGCACACGCCACCAAAACTTCACCGCACCCACCTCAAACTCCTGCTCCCTCCCCCTTCCCCTCCGATTCCCGATTCCCGAATCCCGAATCCCGAATCCCGAATCCCGAATCCCTCCCCTCTTCCCCCCCCGCCTACACTTGCTCCCGCGACCGGATGGCTCTGGTCGCGCAGTACATCCAATCCTGCCGCATCCCCACAAGGCTCTGCGGCCCGCCCCGCCCGGTAGGCGGCGTATTTGAACGCGGCACTCACCGCCACTCTCGTGCTTTCCCCACGATGCTGGCCGCCGCGGTTCGGAGGTTCCGATGGGAGTCGTCAGCGGACGTCGGCAGACCTTCCTCGCGAAGGAAGGCGACATCAAGAGATCGTGGCACATCGTGGACGCCTCGGGCATCCCGCTGGGCCGTTTGGCGGTTGAAGTGGCCAACGTGCTCATGGGCAAGCACCGCCCCACGTACACCCCCCACGTCGACACCGGCGACTACGTCGTCATCACCAACGCCTCCAAGGTCGGCATGACCGGCCGCAAGGCCGAGCAGCGCCTCAAGATGCGCTACACCCGCTACCCCGGCGGCCTCAAGACCGAGACCTACGGCCAGGTCCGCGACCGCAAGCCCGAACTCCTCATCGGCGACGCCGTCCGCCGCATGATGCCCAAGAACCGTTTGTCCCGTGTGATGCTCAAGAAGTTGCACGTCGTCGAAGGGGCCGAACACCCCTACGCCGCCCACAACCCCGCGCAGTTGGTCGTTCCACTCCCGTGAGCGACTTCAGTCAAGAGCACTCAACCACAGATCATCACCACGAGATTACGGAACTGAACAGCCATGTCTAATCAGAATATCCCCGCCGACCTCACAAACCTGAGCCTTCTGGATATCGGCGCTCCCGCGGCGTCCCCCGCCGCTCCCGCCGTTCGCCCCCTCCGCGCCGCCAAGCCCGCCGACAAGCGCGGCTGGTGGTGGGGCACCGGCCGCCGCAAGTCCGCCTGCGCCCGCATCCGCCTCCGCCCCGCCGCGGGCGGCGACGCCGGCCTCAAGATCGAGACCAAGGCCGGCAAGATCGTCGAAGCCGAGAAGTACTTCCCCGAGCTCCGCGACCAGGCCGACGCCCTCGCCGCTCTCAAGACCACCAACCTGCTCGACAAGTTGACCGTGGTCGCCAAGATGACCGGCGGCGGTCTCATGGGCCAGTCCCAGGCCCTGCGCCTGGCCATCTCCCGCGCCCTGCGCGATTACGACCCAACCACCGAGGCCGCCCTCCGCGAGGCCGGGTTCCTCACCCGCGACTCCCGCCGCGTCGAGCGTAAGAAGTACGGCCAGGCCGGCGCCCGCCGTCGCTTCCAGTTCAGCAAGCGCTGATCCAACATCCCTCGCCTTTTTTCAAGCCCGCGCCCCTTGGCGCGGGCTTTTTTCATGGCCCCCGCGAGCGTGCCGCCCGGGCCCGCCGAAAGCACTCGCACTCGTCCGGCCCGCTATCATTGCGTTTCGCACCTATTTCCACGGATACACAGCCATGCCCACCGACATTCGCGCCCTGCTCGGCAAAGACGCCGACGCCCTCCTCAACTACGAATCCAAGACCGTGAACAAGGGGCAACTGCACCTTCCCGGCCCCGACTTCATCGACCGTGTCTTCGCCGCGACCGACCGCTCGCCGGTGGTCCTGCGCAATCTCCAGAGCATCCTGAACACCGGCCGCCTCGCGGGCACGGGCTTTGTCAGCATCCTCCCCGTCGACCAGGGAATCGAGCACTCCGCCGGCGCTTCCTTCGCGCCAAACCCCGCCTACTTCGACCCCGAGAACATCGTGAAGCTCGCGATCGAGGGCGGCTGCAACGCCGTCGCCAGCACCATCGGCGTCCTGGCCTCGGTCTCCCGCAAGTACGCGCACAAGATCCCCTTCCTCGTCAAGTTCAACCACAACGAGATGCTCACCTACCCGAACATCTTCAAGCAGTCGTACTTCGGGTCCGTCAAGCAGTGCTACGAGATGGGCGCGGTCGCCGTGGGCGCCACCGTCTACTTCGGCAGCGACACCAGCCGCGAGGAAATCGCCTACGTCTCCGACATGTTCGAGCAGGCCCATGACCTGGGGATGGCGACCGTCCTGTGGTGCTACACCCGCAACAACGCCTTCAAGGTCAAGGGCGCCGACGGAAAGAGCACCGACTACCACTCCAGCGCCGACCTCACCGGTCAGGCCAACCACCTGGGCGCCACCATCAAGGCCGACATCATCAAGCAGAAGCTCCCCACCAACAACGGCGGTTACGCCGCGCTCAACGCCGGCGGCTCGTCGTACGGCAAGTGGGACAAGCGCGTCTACACCAACCTCTGCGGCAGCGATGAGAACGGCAAGGGCGGACACCCGATCGACCTGTGCCGCTACCAGATCCTGAACAACTACATGGGCCGCGTGCCCCTCATCAACAGCGGCGGCGAATCCAAGGGCGAGAGCGACCTCGCCGAAGCCGTGCTGACCGCCGTCATCAACAAGCGCGCGGGCGGCATGGGCCTCATCTCCGGCCGCAAGGCATTCCAGAAGCCCATGAAGGACGGCGCTGCGCTGCTCCACGCCGTGCAGGATGTGTACCTCGACAAGAGCGTCACCGTCGCGTAAATCAGCCTGTTTTAAGCGGTTGTCAGCGCATCTTGAACTCGCACTTGAATGGCCCCGCATCGCGGGGCCTTTTCATTGCGCAGCAGGAATCAACAACGTTGCGAAACGTGATGCTCGAGTCCGGCGTGTCACGCGCACTCCAGAGAAACCGCATCCAATGTGCCCGGAGTCTGATAGGTGAGTATCCTCACAAAATCTTGACGAACCTATTGACAGGCATTCCAGAATAGGCTATTGTTTACCGAACGAGGTAGAACAACTATGGTCGGGATAAGGAAACCCGTACCAACGTTCAACTACTTCGACACGACCGCGAGCCGTGTGTGGGCCCCGATCGTGTGTGACCCGTGTCGCTTCGGTGCATTGCCATGCTTTCGCACGTGACCCAACATCAACCGCACTTGTGCTGCACGTGGCTGGCAGCGGTGTCGCGGCGTTGGTTCGCGAACGGTGGCGGCGCATCGAATCAGCGGGCGCCGAGTGCCGCGGCGTTCTCACGCGGCTGGCTTTTGGCAGGTGGTGAAAGCATGTGGCGATTCGGTGCCGCCGGATCGTGTAGGCGGTGGGTCTGGGAGCATCCCATGTCCGTCGCGTCTGCCGGTGTGTTCGAGTTCGTTCGTTCCTCTTCGTCTGGTTCCGCACCCCGAGTCGTGCTGGGAGCGTCGGCGGTTGAGAGCGCCCCGCTGCGGGATCTGCCGCTGGTCCGGTTGGGACCCGGCGGCGATTTTTCGTTCCAGTTGTCGCCGCGGGAAGCGGCCGATCGGTTCGCGGCGATCGATGCGCTGCGCGGGCTCTTCGCCCGCGCGAGCGGGTTGATCGGGCGCGTGGTGCTCCGCAGGCACGGCGACGACCGCCGCGGCACTGCGGCCATTGTTTGATCTTCTCTCGTGGTTCGGTGAAACAAAGACTCACAGGTTCTGGATTCAAGGAGACTGCCCATGATGAATCTCACGCCCAAGCAACTTCGCATCCTGCAACTCATCCGCGACTGGCGCGTCCGCCGCGGCTACTCGCCCACCATGCAGGAGCTCGCCGACGAGATCGGCGTGTCGAAGGTGACGGTGTTCGAGCACGTTGAGGCGCTGATCAAGAAGAACGCCCTCATCCGCGAGCCCAACAAGGCCCGCTCGCTCTCGATCGCCGAGGGCATCGCCGTTCCCGACGAATCGCGCCCGCTCCGCTTCCCCCTGGTCGGCAAGATCGCCGCGGGCAACCCCATCGAACGCGTCGCCGGCGAAGAAGAGATCGACCTGGCCGACATCCTCGTCCCCAAGGGCGACCGCGGCACGTCAACCTTCGCGCTCAAGGTCGAGGGCGACTCGATGCGCGACGAGGGCATCCTCGACGGCGACTACGTGCTCATCGAGCGCACGCAGATCGCCCAGAACGGCGACCGCGTCGTGGCGCTCCTGCCCGACGGCTCCACCACGCTCAAGACCTTCTTCAAGGAAGACGACCACATCCGCCTCCAGCCCGCCAACCCGCAGTTCGACCCCATCAAGGTGAAGTTCTGCCAGGTGCAGGGCATCGTCAAGGGCGTCGTGCGCCGCTACGGCCGCTGAGCCCGTCCGCGGCGTCAACACGCCGATCAAGTGAGTTCATCAACGGCGCGTCGCACCGGCGGCGCGCCGTTTTTCTGCGCAGTCAGCACAACGGTCCGCGAGAATCTCCTCGCCCGTACGTCACGTCAATCGCCGCTGGCTTCCGAGCGCGACCCGCTCACGGTTCGCCTCAATCCTCTGCAACCGCCAGGGTTGTTTCCCCTGATGCCCGATGCCTGATGCCCGATGCCTTCCTGCCCTAGTTCGGCACCGTCACCACGAAGCTCGGATCCAGCCGCGACTTGGTCTGGCCCGGCGCGGTCCGCTTCACCGCGGCCCCGTTCGCCAGGTTGTACGGGAATCTCTCGCGCAGCTTCAGCAGCCGCTCGCTCTGCTTCGGCAGCGCCATCGGGTTCACGCGCTGCGGGCTCGCGTCGTATTCCTGATCGTTGAACACGCCGATCGTCACCATGCTCCGCCGGGGCCCATGAAAATAAAACGCCTCTTCGCCCTCGCGGCGCAGCTGCGCCACGGCCTTCTCCGCCGCGGCGCGGAACTCCGCCAGTTCCTTCGCGCTCGGCTCGGTATCGTCCGATCGGCAGTACACGCCGATCTGCAGCGTGTACATCGCGTCCTTGCCGTACAGCGTCTTGGCGTACCGCAGTTCGTGCTCGGGCACCGACCCGCGCAGCGATTCATCCCGAGGCGGAGAGAGAATCGCGTGCTGGAACGGCTTGCTCGCGCCAACGGTGATCTGCCGCACCCGCTCCAGATCCTTCTTCGCGGCCGGGTTCCCCGGCGCGTCGTACTTGCCCACCGCCATCACGATCGTGCGGCCTCGATCTTCCAGGTACGCGTTCTCCAGACCCGGCAGGCTCCGAGCCTGAGAAAGCGCCGCCTGCGCCGCCGCCCCTTCCGTCTCGGCCGTGAAACTGGCCAGCGCGATCGTCCAGTCCGACGCTCCCGCAGCCGCCTTGGAAACTGAACTATCTGTAGACGCCCCGACTGCCGGGGTTTCGTTCGTACCCGCCGCCCGCGGCGTCCCCGGCTCCCATGGGCTGGGCGAACTGATCACCGCGCCGCTGGTGGCCGCGATTCCCGACTGATTCAGCATCTCCGTGAGCGTCGCGCTCCGCGGGGCCGGGGCTGTGGATTTACTGGCGGATGCTCGGCGTTCACCCCCGATTGGCTTGTCCCAGGGCGACGCGTACTTGGGCCCGGTGTCCGCCGCCGCGGGCTCCGCCGCTTTCTCTTCACTGGCCGCACACCCCCCGATCATGGCGATCAGGATGGCCAAACCGAGATGGTGATTCACAAAGGGCATTTTCATGGGTACGCGGCCCACCGGCGCAACATCTGCGCCGCACTTGCATGAACGATATTCCTGCGCGAAGGCGAAAATTTTCTCGCGTCCGGGTGTCGGTTATTGGTCATAAGTGCTTGCGGGACAGACATTTAGAGTGACTTGAGGGAATTCAGCTTAATTTGCAGCAGTTGCAGGGCGACCGTCGATACAGACAGCGTTGCCGAGGGATCCGGCAACGGGGCCGAACAGGTCAAGCAAGCCAACATTGTTGGCGCCAGACCCGCAGGACCGGCCCGAGGAAGCGCGGAGCGCGTCGTACATCACGCACGCATCGACCGGCGTCGGGGCTTTCGCCCGATCGTCGACGATATCACACGGAAACGGCACAGCATGTCGCCTTCCATCGAAAACTTCGGTACTTCACCCGCCTTCGACATCGCCCGAATCTTCGGAGCTCAGAGCGATGCCGCTGTCGAGCCCGATGCGGTGCAGACCTCGGCCCAGCCCGGGCGCGAGGCCGATTCGGTCGAACTCTCCGACGCGGCCCTCTGGTTCTCCATGAACGACAGGGGCATCCGCCGCGGCCTGGTCGACGACGTTCGCGCCCGCATCGCCAACGGCTCGTACGACACCGCCGACCGCCTCGAAGCCGCCGCGGACTCGCTCATCAACTCGCTGTAACCGCGGGGCAGGCGCAAGGACCGGAGTGTGCCACCAGCGGATCTTGGATGGTCGAGGCGCGCCCCGTTCTCGCCGAGATTCGGTGCAGTCTCTCAACGCTCCGCGAGATGATCCGCGAGCCAGGCTCGCGCGATGCGCCAATCTCGCTCGGCGGTGAAATCGCTCACGCCCAGAACGATCGCGGCCTGCTGTACAGTGAGTCCGGCGAAAAATCTCAGCGTGACCAGTTCGGCCATCCGTGGGTCCATGCGTTCCAGCTTCGCGATCGCCTCGTCGAGCGAGATCACGTCGACGATCGCTTCCGCCGGGTCGCCGCGCGCCGGCGAAAGCCGCTCGTTGAGCTCGATCAGGTGCCCGCCCGGGCTGCGCTTGGCCGCGCCCCGGGATCGTGCGTGATCGACGAGGACCTGGCGCATGGCGTTCGCGGCGAGCGCCAGCAGATGGTTCGAGTCCTTCACGATCGCTCCCTGCGCCAACTTCAGGATCGCCTCGTGCACCAGGGCGGTGGGCTGCAGTGTGTGGTCCGGACGCTCCGCGGCAAAGTACGAACTCGCCAGCCGGCGCAGATCGGCGTAGAGGGCCCCCGCCATCGCGGCGGTCGCGGTCGTCTCTGGTGTAGATCCGGATCCGATCACCGACGCACCCCCACGCCTTAGCCCACCCACATGCACACGGGCCTGACCTTCGGCCTCGTTTGTGAACTGTGCGGGACAGTGAGATTGTTGGCACCATTTTCTAGGAGTGCTCAGCGGGTTCTCGCTGGTGATCACGAAGGCGCGAGTCGCCAAACCGAGGGACAGTAACGAACATCGCCAGCACTGGTGGGTGGAGGTGTGTTTCTGCACCGCGAGATCGCGAGAACCGGCAAGCAGTTGTGATGGCGTGGGAAATCTAGCCAGAAGTACTTCGGCCAGAACCCGGCCCTTGAGCAAGAAGGAGATGCGTGATGTACAGGTGGATGATTCCAGCGGCCGCGTGCATTGGTGTCGTATCGAGTGCCAACGCCGAGCCTGTTCTGCTCACCAGCGCGACCACGATCACCGCCCTTGATACGCAGATTGTTCCCACCGCTGGCGGTCCGCCGGTGGCCCTTTCAAACGCGGACATCATCGTTCAAGGCACCACGCTCACAATCAACGGACGCCACACAGTTCGGTCATTGACGGTTCAGCGCGCGGGGACGACGCAGCCGGGAATCGTGACCCACGGTCAGGGCGAAATGTACGACAGTGATCCGAACACGCCCGGCGAACAGACCGCCTACGGCATGTGGCTCGAAGTGACAGGCGATGTGGTCGTGCAGGGCGCTAGCGGTTCCGCCCAAGCGAGCAGAATTGACGTCGCGGGGAAGGGGTACGCGGGCATCGTGAGCAATGAGCCGGGGCTCGGAGGTTCCGGTCCAACGGCCGGAGGTGGTGGTCACGGCGGCGATGGCGGTCGGGGTGGTAGTTCTCCCACCAGCCCGCGCGGCGGTACCGCATACGACTCAATCGAAGAACCCACTCTGTTCGGCGGCAGCGGAGGATTCGATGTTGACGGATTTGTCGCGGGAGGTAAGGGCGGTGGCGTCATCCGCCTCAACGTGAACGGCACGCTGACCGTGAATGGCTCGATCTCGGCCGACGGAGAGGCCTCCCCGGGGGTCGATGCCGGCGCTGGCGCTGGCGGATCCATCTGGATTACAGCGTCGACTCTGACAGGAACCGGCGTCATCAGGGCCAACGGCGGTTCGTACTCAGGAACGGCCAATGAAGGCGGCGGAGGGGGCGGGCGCATCGCGCTGTACGCCTTGAACTCGCCGGGCAGTGTCATTCTGCAGGCGAAGGGAGGTACAGGGTCGGTCAAGCGTGCCGGCGCGGGCACCGTGTTCCGATTGCTGCAGGGACTCCCTTCCGTGCTGCAAATAGACAACGGCCACGCCGCCGAGACCGACTCCTGGCTCACGCCGATGAGCGGTGTGCTGACGTACGACCAACTCACCATCGCGGGAGGCGCCCGCGTCGGACCGCGCCCCACCGGCGCTGGCTCGCCGGGTGTGCCCCTGCAACTCACCATCCTGGGAGACTGCACCGTCAACACCAACTCCCGCCTCACCGCGGACTACGCGGGGTACGTCGGGTCCGATCCCGAAGGCCGCGGTGTTGACGGCAGGTACGCGGGCGGTGGCGGCCACGCCGGTCAGGGCGGAGTCGGCGGTGGCGAATCGCTCGGCGGTGACTCGTACGGCTCGGTCGAGCAACCGACTCGATTCGGCGGATGCGGCGGCAGAGACGTCGACGGCAATCAGGACGGAGGCTCGGGCGGCGGCGCTATCCGCCTGATCGTCGGAGGGACGCTGGCGGTGAGCGGCACCATTTCCGCGGACGGAGAGAACTCGCCGGGCGCGGACGCGGGGTGCGGCGCCGGTGGTTCGGTCTGGATCACAGCGGGCTCCGTGACAGGGAGCGGCGTGGTCCGCGCCAGTGGCGGAACCTACACCGGAACCGGCGTCGAGGGTGGCGGAGGGGGTGGCCGGGTCGCGGTGTACGCCGGCGAGATCAGTCCTGATCTGCAGGCCCAAGGCGGTGCCGGATGGGGACGCCGCGCCGGCGCGGGCACCGTCTACAAGCAGCTCAGCGGTCAGCCATCGCAGTTGAACATCGACAACGAACACTCGAACGAGACCGACTCCTGGCTCACGCCGATGAGCGGGGTGCTGACCTACGACCAACTCACCGTTGCGGGCGGGGCCCGCGTGGGACCACGAACGGCCGCACCAAACACGGCCGGTGTGCCGTTGCAACTCACCGTCCTGGGAGACTGCACCGTCAGCACCAACTCCCGCCTCACCGCGGACTACGCGGGGCACTTCGGCTCGGACCCCGAAGGCCGCGGCGTTGACGGCAGGTACGCTGGCGGTGGCGGCCACGCCGGTCAGGGCGGAGTCGGCGGCGGCGAATCGCTCGGCGGAGACTCGTACGGCTCGATCGAGCAACCGACTCGCTTCGGCGGATGCGGCGGCAGAGACGTCGACGGCAATCAGGACGGAGGCTCGGGCGGCGGCGCTATCCGCCTGATCGTCGGAGGGACGCTGGCGGTGAGCGGCACGATCTCCGCGGACGGCGAGAACTCGCCGGGCGCGGACGCGGGGTGCGGCGCCGGTGGTTCGGTCTGGATCACGGCGGGCGGCGTGACCGGGAGCGGCGTGATCCGCGCCAATGGCGGAACCTACACCGGAACCGGCGTCGAGGGCGGCGGAGGGGGTGGCCGGGTCGCGGTGTACGCCGGCGCGATCAGTCCTGATCTGCAGGCTCAGGGCGGCGCCGGATGGGGACGCCGCGGCGGCGCGGGCACGGTCTACAAGCAGCTCAGCGGTCAGCCGTCGCAGTTGATCATCGACAACGAACACTCGAACGAGACCGACTCCTGGCTCACGCCGATGAGCGGTGTGCTGACCTACGACCAGCTCACCGTCGCGGGAGGCGCCCGCGTCGGACCGCGCCCCGCCGGCACGGGCTCGCCGGGAGTGCCCCTGCAACTCACCGTCCTGGGTGACTGCACCGTCAACACCAACTCCCGCCTTACCGCGGACTACGCGGGGTACTTCGGATCCGATCCCGAAGGCCGCGGCGTTGACGGCAGGTACGCGGGCGGTGGCGGCCACGCCGGTCAGGGCGGAGTCGGCGGTGGCGAATCGCTCGGCGGTGACTCGTACGGCTCGGTCGAACAACCGACGCTGTTTGGCGGATGCGGCGGTCGAGACACCGACAGCAACTTGGACGGTGGCTCGGGCGGCGGCGCCATCAGGCTGATCGTTGGAGGAACACTGGCGGTGGGCGGCACCATTTCCGCGGACGGAGAGAACTCGCCGGGCGCGGACGCGGGGTGCGGCGCCGGTGGTTCGGTCTGGATCACAGCGGGCTCCGTGACAGGGAGCGGCGTGGTCCGCGCCAGTGGCGGAACCTACACCGGAACCGGCGTCGAGGGCGGCGGAGGGGGTGGCCGGGTCGCGGTGTACGCCGGCGCGATCAGTCCGGATCTGCAGGCCCAGGGCGGCGCCGGATGGGGACGTCGCGGCGGCGCGGGCACGGTCTACAAGCAGCTCAGCGGTCAGCCATCGCAGTTGATCATCGACAACGAACACTCGAACGAGACCGACTCCTGGCTCACGCCGATGAGCGGGGTGCTGACCTACGACCAACTCACCGTTGCGGGCGGGGCCCGCGTGGGACCACGAACGTCCGCGCCAAACACGGCCGGTGTGCCGCTGCAACTCACCGTCCTGGGCGACTGCACCATCAACACCAACTCCCGCCTCGCCGCGGACTACGCGGGCTTTCTGGGGTCGGACGGGCCGGGGCGCGGGGTGGACGGCGCAACCGCCGGCGGCGGTGGTCACGGCGGGCACGGGGGCGGTAGTTCGAGCGGCAAGAGCGGCGGACCGGTGTATGACTCGCTCCACGCGCCTATCTCGTTCGGCTCCGGCGGCGGGGCGGACCAAGACAATTCTATTGCAGGCGGCAAGGGCGGCGGCGCGATCCGCCTCGACGTCGGGGAAACATTGACCGTCAATGGCACGATCTCGGTCGATGGGGAGAACTCTCCTGGAGCCGATGCCGGGTGCGGCGCCGGTGGTTCGGTGTGGATCACGGCGGGCGTCGTGACAGGCAGCGGCGTCATCCGCGCCAACGGCGGAACTTACACCGGAACCCCCGGCGAGGGCGGCGGCGGTGGTGGTCGAATCTCGCTGACCACCTGCGACTTCGCGATGACGATTGGGGCCCCGCTTCTGGCCCGCGGCGGAAATGGATCCACCCGCGGCTGCGACGGGACCATTTTCCTGAATCATCGGAACCGCTCCACGCGGCTGATCTCATCCAACGACTTCGGCTACACAACCCAACTGGCCAGCCCTGCCACCGTCAACTCGCCCCCGCCCGCGTTCAACATGAGCACTTGGGTGCCGCTCGTGGGCTCCGACCGGCGACAGACCGATGGACCGACAAATCAGTCCTTTAGGTGTCGCGAGAAACCGCCCGCGCCTTCGTTTGTCTCGACAGTAACGCCGCTCATGGGCATCGATGAAGTCACTTTCGACGACTGCAACCCCGCATATTACCGGTTCACGTTCACTCTTCCCTCCGGCTTCGTGGGCGCGTCGCTGCTGGGCACGGCCAATGTCGATGACGCCGCGACCGTTTGGCTCAACGGGAACCTTCTCTCCGCCAACATCGACACGGCCAAGTGGAATCAGGACTACGTCGACGCGAACTGCCGCAACGCGCTCACCTGGTCCACCGGCGCCGACTTCGGCGCTACAAACCAGACGTTCTTCAGGGCTGGCGTGAATGAACTCGTCTTCGCCGTGGACGGCAACCTCAGCGAATTTGAACCTACCGGAATGGAGTTCTACGCGTTCGTGCAGCACACCGCCGCATCCAACACCACCACGGTCATCTCGCGGCACCCGGCGGACGCCCAGGTCTGCGCGGGCGAGACCGTCGGCTTCTCCGTCACGGCGTCCGGCCAGGGCTCACTCTCCTACGAGTGGCGCAAGGATGGCGCTCCGCTGGCCGACGGCCCGACCGCCGATGGAGCCGTCGTTTCGGGCAGCCGAGCGCCGATGCTCTCGATCTCGAACACGCAGAAGAGCGATCGCGGGGTGTACACTTGCGCGGTCTCCAACCCGTGCGGCGCAGCCGTCAGCGACGATGCGGTGCTGGAAGTGTGCGCCTGCCTCGCGTGCCCGGCCGACTTCAACCAGGACGGCGGCATCGACGGTACGGACGTGGATTACTTCTTCGAGGCATGGGAAACCGGACACTGCGACGCCGACGTCAACGCAGACGGCGGCATCGACGGCGGCGACGTTGACTACTTCTTCTTCGCCTGGGAGAACGGCGGCTGCGGCTGAACGCCTTCGCGTCGCTTACCGGCACCCACCTTCATTGAGCCAGAGTTCCAAGCTCTGGCGGTCGCCGTCACGCTGCGCCTTCCACAGCACGACCCAACTCCTGAATGCCGTGGCGGCGTCTTCCGTATCGTCCGCGGCGCGGGCGAAGAACACCGCGGCGCGAGCCGCTTCGTACCACGCGTTGCGCGTGGCGGCGCTGTCGGGCTCGAGTTTCTGCAGCTTCGCCGCCGCGGCGAAGGCGTCCTGCGGATCGATATCCGTCGCGGTGAGCAACCCGCGGCGGATCCCGTACTCAGCCCAGCCGGCGCGGTAGATCAGGAACCGTATGACATGGTCCGGTTCCACGGGGCTGCCCGCGACCAGTTGGCGGCCTAGTTCCACCGCCCGGGAGTACTGCGAGCACGCGGTATCGAACTCACCGAGCCGCACCCGAACCCCCGCGCACGTGCCGCGAGCGCACATCGCGGCGTACACGGATGCCTTGCGCGACGGGTCCTTGGCGAGCAGCGCCTCCGCTGCCTGAACACGGCGGTCGCACAGCTGCGCGGCGGCAGAGAAAGCCCCGCGGGCCACGGCCAGATGCGTGAGCCGCTCATAGCTCCATGTGAGGTCGTCGGCGGCGCGCAGATCGTCGGGAGCCGCTTCGACCAGGTGCTGCTCGATCTCCATGGCGCGCGCGTAGTACGGCTCCGACGCGCGCGGGCCGGAACGCTCGCCGGCGAGGTCGCCCAGCCGGATGGTGGCGAACGCGAGCGTGCGCATCAACTGACGATCGCCCGGCGCGGAGCCCAGAAGACGTTCGGCCAGGTTCCGTGCTCGCTCGTAGAGCTCCGCGGCCTCCGCGGCGCGGCCATCCTCGGCGCACAGCGAGGCCTTGGCCGCGAGCAACCGGGCGTGCGTCCGGAGCATCGCGGCGTTCTCGGGGTGGCGCTTCACGAACCGTTCCACCACGGGCCCGGCCAGGTTGACGCTCTTCTCCCGCAAGGGCCGCGTGCCCGCCTGCGGCCAGACCAGGTCACGTACTTCGTCCAGCAGCACGGCGACCTGCTCGATCTCGATGGCATCCTGCCTGCGCTCGGCCTGCGCACGCCACCACATCCCGGCGCCGGTGACGCTGACGGCGGCGACTGCCGCCGCGGCGATCACCGCGGCCCGGTTGCGTCCTGCGAACTTGCGGAGTTGGTACGCGATGGTCGCCGGGCGGGCCGCGATGGGCTCGTGCCGGAGGAAGCGCTCCAGGTCGTCGGCCAGTTCGCTCACGCTCTGGTAGCGGCGGTTCTTCTCTTTCGCGAGGGCCTTGTGCACGATGGTTTCCAGATCGCTCCCGCAGCTGCGGCAGAGTGTGCCCACGCGCCTGGGCTCATCCTCCTGGATGGCGCGGAGCGATTCGGGAACTTCGGTGTGATTCGTGGGGATCGGCGGCCGCCCGGCGAGCAACTCGTACAGCACTGCGCCGACAGAATAGATGTCCGAACGCGTGTCGACGTCCGTCGGCACGCCCCTGGCCTGCTCCGGACTCATGTACGCCAGCGTGCCGATCAACTGCCCGGTCACGGTGAACTCCGCGACGCCCAATCCCTGCCGCAGAAGGCGGGCCACCCCGAAATCAAGAACCTTGGGTAAGGGATCATCGCTGGGCGACCGGTTGCGCGGACCGGCGGCGGATGGGACTGCGGAACCATCAGTATCTTCGCACGGAGTCCGCGCAGCGGACGATCCCGGCATCTGGATCAGGATGTTGGAAGGCTTGAGATCGCGGTGCACGATCGCGTGGTTGTGCGCGTGCTGCACGGCGCGGCAGACCGAGATCATGAGCCGGACACGGTCCGCCACCGACAGCGCCCGGTCGGCCGCGAAGCGGGTGATCATGGGCCCGTCCACGTACTCCATCACCAGGTACGGCCGGCCCGAGGGCCCCGTTTCGTTGCCGACATCCAGCACCTGCGCGATGCACGGATGATGAAGACGCGCGGTCAGTTCCGATTCTCGCTCAAACCTCCGGAGCGCGTTGCCGGAACCTCCCCACGTTCGCAGCACCTTGACGGCCACCAGGCGTCTGGGGCGCGGCTGCTCCGCCAGATAGACCACACCGAACGCCCCATCGCCCAGTTCGCGGATCACTCGGTACGGGCCGATGGTTTCGGGGGTTGATTCCCGTTGCGGGGCAAACCGAGGCAAGCCGAGCAAGCTGCTCGGCTCGGCGTGGAACTTTCCCTCGTCGCAATCGCACGCCAAGAGCCGCTCAACCTCGCGCCTCAGTTCCGCGTCGCTGCCGCACAACTCCCGCAGCAGCGCCTCGCGCTCCGCCGCCGGTGCCGCCGCGGCACGCAGAAACGCGGCCTTCACCTGCGCCCAACGCTGTGGCGACTGCGTGGTGGACATCCCGCGGGAGGGTACGGTCGACCCCGGTAGTTGTCACAGCATCGCCGCACACAGGCCGGTCTCATACCATCCCGGATGGTCCCCGAGGCGAGGCAACATGTGCTCGATGCGCTGGCCCAGTACTGGGGCTACACGTCGCTGCGCCCGGTGCAGGAGGAGGCGATCTCGCTGGCGATGTCGGGACGCGACTCGCTGGTGGTGATGCCCACCGGCGGGGGCAAGAGCCTGTGCTACCAGATCCCGCCGCTCATCCAGGGCCGACTGAGCGTGGTGGTCTCTCCGCTCATCGCGCTGATGAAGGATCAGGTCGATGGTCTGCGGCTGATCGGCTATCCCGCCGCGGCGTTGCACAGCGGGCAGGAGCAGGACGACCAGCGTGACGTGTGGCGCGCGGTGGACGATGGCTCGCTGCGGCTTCTGTTCATCGCGCCCGAGCGGCTGCTCATGCCCGGCATGCTCTCGCGCCTCGCGCGGGCCAACAACGGCCGCGGCCCCGTGGCGTTCGCGATCGATGAGGCGCACTGCATCAGCCAGTGGGGGCATGACTTCCGGCCCGAGTACCGCCGCCTGCGCGAACTGCGCGAAACATACCCGCGCGCGGTTTTCAACGCGTTCACCGCCACCGCCACGCCCCGCGTGCGCGACGACATCGTCGCCCAGCTGGGCCTGCGCGATCCCGGCGTGCTGGTGGGGGTGTTCGATCGCCCAAACCTGGTCTACCGCGTGGTGCCCAAGTCCAGCGTGTACACGCAGACCCTCGAGATCGTGCGGCGGCACGACAAGGAAGCGGTCATCGTCTACGCGATCAGCCGAAAGAACACCGAGGAGCTCGCCGACTTCCTCAAGAGCGAGAAGGTCGCGGCCGAGGCGTACCACGCCGGGATGAACGCCGATCAGCGCAAGCGCGTGCAGGACGCCTTCGCGCAGGAGCGGATCAACGTGGTGGTCGCGACGGTGGCGTTCGGCATGGGCATCGACCGCAGCAACGTGCGGTGCGTGGTGCACTCGTCGATGCCCAAGAGCATCGAGCACTACCAGCAGGAGACCGGGCGCGCCGGCCGCGACGGCCTGCCCGCCGAGTGCGTGCTGCTCTACTCCGGCGGCGACGTGGTGCGCTGGAACAAGCTGATCGAGATGGGCGGTGAGGAATCGGGCGCGAGCAAGGAGTGGCTCAAGCACCAGCGCGATCACGTGGGCGAGGTGCAGTCGTTCGCGGTAGGCGCGGCGTGCCGGCACCAGTTTCTATCGGAATACTTCGGCCAGCCGTACCGGCCCGGGGTGCTCAGCGCCCAGGGGTGCGGCGCGTGCGACGTCTGCCTGGGCGAGCTCGAGTCCGTGCCGGATTCCACGGTGGTGGCGCAGAAGATCATCTCCTGCGTGGCGCGGATGAACCGGGCTTCCGGCGGACTGACCTTCGGCGTGGGCCACCTCGTGGGCGTGCTTCGGGGCAGCATGGCCAGGCAGATCGTGGAGCGCGGCCACGACACGCTCACCACGTTCGGCCTCCTGCGCGACACGCACCAGGCCGTGCTCTGCGGCTTCGTCAACCAGCTCATCGACATGGGCCTGCTGCAGCGCACCGGCGACCAGTACCCCACGGTGGACCTCACCGACGCGTCGTGGGAAGTGATGCGCGGCGAGCGCCAGGTCGCGCTGGTCTCGGCCAAGGTGCCCGTGGCGGTGACGGGCGAGGCCGAGCAGGAACCTTTCGACACCGGCGTCTTCGAGGCGTTGCGGGCCCTGCGGGCGCAGCTCGCGGCCGAGCGCGGCGTCCCGGCGTACATCATCTTCTCCGACAACTCGCTGCGCGACATGGCCCGCATCCGACCGACCAACGCCGAGACATTCCGGCGCGTCACCGGCGTCGGAGAGGCCAAGGCCCGCGAGTTCGGTCACATCTTCACGAGCGCGATCGCCGACGCCTGCGCGAACAACGGCCTTGCGACCAACCAGGTCCCCAGGGGCCAGCCGCCCAAGAGAACCTCCTCGGCGCCGCGTCCGCGCAACCCGCAGAAGGCCACCTCGTTCGAGATGTTCAAGTCGCGCGCGAACATCGCGGACGTCGCCGAGCGCGTGGGCCTGGCGCTGTCGACCATCCGCGCCCACCTGGTGGATTTCATCGAGACCGAGAAGCCCGGCGACATCGGCGCCTGGGTCGACAGCGAGACGTACCGCGCCGTCACGGACGCCGCGAGAAACCTGAGCACCCAGCGCATGAAGTTCATCTTCGAGCACCTGGGCGGCCAGGTGTCGTACGACCACATCGCCTTTGTGCTCGCGCACCTGCGGAGCAAGGGCGAAGCACCCGCGGGCGAGCCGTCATGAGGTTTTGAACATCGCCTGCTCGGTCTGCCCCGCGCCCAGGTGCGACTGATCCATGATCACCATCGGCGTCTTGCCCGCGATGGTCTGGATGAGTTTGTCCGTGAACTCGATCTTCGATGTCGCGAGGCTGGGATGGATCTTGTGCATGAGCGCCAGGATCGCCTTGGTGGCCTCGGCCTGGTTCGCGTTGGGCGCCACGACCTTGAGCGTGATCACCCCGCCCCGGGCGACGACCTGGAACCGCTCCACGCCCGGCACCGTGCGGATCGAATGCTCGAACGCCACGCTGTGCACCTTGGTGCCGTCGGCGAGGGTGACGAACGAGAGCGTCTTGCCCACGATCTTCTTGACCCGCGTCAGGCCCAGCGGGCTGTCGCCGTCGAACATCGTGACCTCGTCGCCGATCTCGTACCGCATCAGCGGGAACTTCTTGGGGAACAGGCTCGTGATGCGGACCACCCGCCCGCCGCTGGTGCCCGTTTCGTTCGCCTCGAAGAAATACGAGCGCCAGAAGAGATCAAAGTGCCCCAGGCCTTCCTTCACCGGCGCGGAGAAGCCCATGATGCTCGTCTCGACGCTGCCGTACTCCATCGCGCACGGGCAGCCCAGGGTCTTGTTCACCCACTGCGGGCTGTCGGCGAAGGGGAACGACTCGCCCGTGCCCACGGCCATCTTGAGGTTGAGCTTGTGCAGTTCCGCCGCGCGGTCGGCGTTCACACGGCAGAAGAAATCCAACGCCGCGGAATAGCAGATCATGTACGCGGGCCTGTACCGCAGGATCTCGTCGCACGCCTTGCGGAGCCGATCCGGGTCCAACTGGTAGGCGGAGAAGCGGTAGTACCCCAGCAGCGAATCCTTAAAGACGCGCAGTTGCCCCTTCATCTTGCCCTTGAAGCCCGAGCCGAGCAGATGGCTGTGGCCCCAGATCATGAAGAGCTTGTCGGCGGGTTTCACGCCGTACCAGCCGCGGCACATCCATCGGTCGGGGATGGTCCGCTCGCTCTCTTCCTTCCAGAACGGGAACTTGGTGGGTTCGCCCGTGCTCCCGCCGGTGGTGAACGAAAGGTCCTCGGGGCGCGTGGGGTCCGCGAGCCGGTCCATCTGCGTCTGCACCATCTTCTTGGTGATGGGCTCGACCTTGTCGCAGAACTCCTGCATGGAGCGGAACGTCTGCGGCAGCTTGCCGGCCTTGACGGCGTCGATGTACGCCGGGATGTTGCGCTGCTGGACGATCCAGTTCTCGTTCACGCGCTCGAGCTGCCACGCCAGCCGCTGCTCGTGCGTCCACGGCCGGTCGTACCCGGCCTTGCGCTCCGCGATCTGCTCCAGGATTCGGCGGCTTCGGATTTGAGCGATGATTCCCATGAGTGGGCGGTGTCTCTCTGAGGCGTTGGGTCGGGCCGGATCGTAGTAGGGCATCGGCGGGATTCGGCCCTCGGGTTGGTCCGTCCGGCGCGATTCGGCGCGGGACCGCTCGCTTCGGTGGGGTACACTGTCGGCTCTCGGCCACGGACGGCACGCATGAACGCAAAGACCTACCGCGCTGCGACGCTGGCACTCGCGCTCGCCGAAGTCAAAAAGGACTTGGGCTCACGCGCGGTCATCGTGCGCACCCGGACCATCCGCGAGGGCGGCGTCTTCGGGATCTTCGCGAAGGACGCGGTGGAAATCACCGCCTCGGCGGACCTGCCCGAAGCGCCCGCACCGGCCATCGAACTCGCAGCCGCAGAGCCCAAGGCCATCACGCTCGATCGTCTCACCACGCACGTCGAGCCGAACCCGGTTGATGATCAGGCCGCGGCGGCGATCCGCGAAGACCTCGCCGCCGTGAAGCGATTGGTCGGTCGGCTGCGGTCGGTGGCGCGAATCCCCGGGGCGGGCGCGTCTGCCCTGGACCACACCGGCGACACCGACACGATGTTCGCGCTCCTGTTGCGGATGCGCGAAGCCCGCATCCCCGCGCCGGCGATCGATGAGATTCTCAGCAGTGTGCGAACCACGCTCCCCAACGACCAGTTGGACGATGCGGCGGCGGTGGGCCGGTGCGCCGTCGGCGCGCTGGCCGGCATGATCCCATGCGTAGGGGAACTGTCGCCCCCGGTGCGCAGCGGCGATCGGCCGTTCACGGTCGCGCTCATGGGCCCGACGGGGGTGGGAAAGACCACCACGCTGGCGAAGCTCGCCGCGACATACGCGGTGCAGCGCGGCGCGGCGGTGGGGATGCTCGCGTGCGACGCGTACCGCATCGGCGCGGTCGAGCAACTGCGTGCGTACGCGCAGATCATGGGCCTGGAGTTCGCGGTGGCACAGACCGACGACGAGGTTCCCGCGGCCCTGGAGACGCTGAACCGCTGCGACCTGGTGCTGATGGACACCGCGGGACGCTCACAGACCGACGGGAAGAGGCTCGCGGAAACCGCCGCGTTCCTCGGCGCCGCCGAGCCGCACGAGACGCACCTGGTGATCTCCGCGGCGGGCGACGAACCAACAACCTGCCGCGTGATCGATGCCTTCGGCGCTCTGCGCCCGGACCGCCTGATCCTGACCAAGCTCGACGAAGCGGCGTCGCCCGGGCACATGCTCGCGCTCATCCGGCGGGCCGCGATGCCGGTGTCTTATGTGTCGTGCGGGCAGGAGGTGCCCGAGGATTTCCGCGTCGCGACGGGAAAGACTCTGGCGGGGTATCTGCTCGACGGCATGGAAGCGCTCAAGAATCCAACTCCGGCGGCGCAAGGCGCCGTATCCTGACGCCCCGCAGCATGATCGAGTTGCCCACCGCCCATCCCGGTCCGTCCGTTCAAGCGCCGCGCGATCAAGCGGCCGCGCTGCGGGCCATGGTCGCGTCCGCCGATGCGCCCTTGGCCACCGAGGCGAATGCATGCCCCGTGATCGCGGTGACATCCGGCAAGGGCGGGGTGGGCAAGACGACGCTCACGGTGAATCTCGCTACGGCGATGGCGCAGTCCGGCCTCCGCGTCGCGGTGGTGGATGGTGATCCGGGCCTGGCGAACGCCGATCTGCTCTGCGGCCTGACCCCGACCACGCGCCTCGACGCCGCGCTCGGGCGCCCCGGTGTGCGGCGGACGATGGCCGAACTCGCGGTGATGACCACGGCGGGGTTCCACCTGGTCCCGGGCGCCGCGGGGGTCGCGGCGATGGCCAACCTCAACGCCCCGCAACGCGAGCACCTCATCAAAGGGCTCCAGGCGCTCTCGCGCGAGCACGACGTGATCCTGGTGGATACCGGCGCGGGGCTGAGCGACGGGGTGGTGAGCTTCGTGACCGCCGCGGACGCCGCGCTCGTGGTCTTCGCGCCCGAGCCCGCGGCGATGACCGACGCGTACGCGATGATGAAGTGCGTCACGCGGCGCGCGGGCGAGCACGCGCCGCGCATGCTGATGCTCGTGAACCAGGCGCGGACCCGCGCAGATGCCGAATCCGCGTCGATGCGCATGGCCGCCACCTGCGGAAGATTCCTCAGCTTCACCCCCTCACTGGTGGGTGTGTGCCTGTGGGACGCGGCGGCTTCGGTGGCGGCGCAGCGCCGCACGCCCGTGCTGCTGGATGCGCCCAAGTCGTTGCTCGCCAAAGAGTTGCGCCTCGTCGCGTCGTCGCTCATGGCGCACATGGGGCTTCGCTGCGCAGGATCTGCCGGTCAGCATGCGCCCGGCATCGTGCGCGGATTATGGCGCTCACTTCTAGGTAAATAGACCCGCTACACGATAGAGACCCACTCTGGTTGAATGAGTTGTTCGAGGGTTGAGTTCAGTCCCTCGAACTCGCGGCCGATACATGCCGCGATGCGCAGTACGCCGCGCTCTTCTGAGGGGCGCGGCACGGATCGTTCGGTGGTGGTTGGGTTGTTCTGGAAGTGTGGAATCCAACGACATCGAGTTGAACGCGCCAGGAACGCGCGAGCTTGGAGCGAACCCGATCCAGATGATGGGGCTCGGGGATTCCTGCGACTCAACGGGTTGTGGTGTTTCACGGGACGAAGGCAGAAGAGAACTCACAGTGAGAAACCAGGTCAAGGTCATCGCGTGCGGATTTGCCCTTCTGGGCTTTGCGCTCGCGGTCATCTCCGGCCTCTTGGCGGGCAACCCCGCGACGATGGTGCTCGGCCGCGCGTTGATCGTGCTGATGGTGTGCAACATGCTCGGGCACGCGGCGGGCACGATTCTCTTTCGCGTTGTCGATGAGCACGTGCACGCGTACGAAGCCGCGCGTCCCGTGCCCGAAGTATCACTGACCACAGCGCCCGCGCGCTCGGGTTCATCTACCCCGCTCGGGGATGAAAAATTTTCCAAAAATGTTTCGCAAGGGGGTTCCGCCTGATGGAAATGTTGGTATACTGCGTGCTGTCCGCTCATGGATGAGCACGACTGCGAAGCGCCGCGAGGCCGATTCCGACCCGCACCGCTGATCGCAGTGAAAGACACGTGCCCGTAGTGTTCGATTCCTACCGAACGCGAACGGGCGAGGAAAGAGTGAAGTCGCAAGGGTCACGGAGCAGACCATGCCGAGCCTCAAGTCAACATCCCGCGTCCGTTCGTCCGGCCGTTTTTCGGCGCGCCACGCCGAAGCGAGCAAGGCCCCGTCCAAGTACGACACGATGCCCATGCACGAAGTGTGGGTGACGTACCAGAAGTCGCACGACGAAGGCCTTCGGAACTATCTCATGGAGAAGTTCCTCCCGCTCGTGCGCTACAACGCCGAGCGCATCCACACCCGCCTGCCCGACGAGGTCGACATCGAGGACCTCATGTCCGCCGGCATCTTCGGCCTCATGGACGCCATCGACGCCTTCGACCTGGAGCGCAAGGTCAAGTTTGAAACGTACTGCGCCCCGCGCATCCGCGGCGCCATCCTCGACGAGCTCCGCTCGATGGACTGGGTGCCGCGCCTGGTCCGCTCGCGCAGCAACAAGGTCGAGCAGGTCCGCCAGGCCGTGGAAAAGTCCACGGGCGTGGCCGCCACCGACGAGCAGGTCGCCTCCATCCTGAACATCCAGGGCGAGGAGTTCGACAAGCTCAAGCGCGATTCGCAGGCCGTCATGACCCGCAGCCTCACGCAGCGGGCCTTCCCCAACGAGGGCGGCGGCGGGCGCGACGTCCGCGAGATCGACGTCGTCAAGGACGACGGCCAGGGCAACCCCGTGGTCGAGATCCAACGCCGCGACCTCAAGGACCTGATCACCAAGGGCCTCTCCCGCGCCGAGCGCCTCATCGTCATCCTCTATTACTACGAGGGCATGACGATGAAGGAGATCGGCGCCACCCTGGACCTCTCCGAGTCCCGCGTGTCGCAGATGCATAGCTCCATCCTGGCCCGCCTCAAGAGCCAGATGCAGCACCGCGAGCGCGAGCTCGAGCCCGTGGAATAATCCACAAACACTCCCGAACGAACACTCACACACGAGGCGTGCAGCATCCCTCAGGCCCAGGGCCTTTCGGATATTGCCCGCCTCGTTGTTTTTCTGGCGCGCGGGGCCGCCGCGCTGCACATCTCCAACTCTTCTCCCGGGCAACGTCCTACTTCTCCCCCCGCGCCAGCCCCAACTCGTGCGCCAGCCCGCACCAGCGCTTCAGGATCGGCCCCGCGTGCTGGCTGTTGCCCGCCATCACCACCGCGAGCCTGGCGCCCGGGACAAGCATGCCCATCGCCCGCAGCCCCGGACGATGCCCCCCGTGCGAGAGCACCCGTGCGTCGCGCCCCTCGAACAGGCTCAGGCCGCAGGTGAATCCGGCGTTGCTGAGCCCCTGTGGCTGCGGCGTGAGCATGAGGCCGGCGCACGCCGCGGACAGCACGCCGCGGCGGCCCTCCGCGCACCGCCACACTTCCCGCAGCACCTCGGCGAGATGCGCCGCGCTGGCGACGAGGCCCGAACTCGCCAGCCAGGGTGTGAAGCACACGGTAAGGGGCTCACCCTCGGGGCCGTGTTCGCACGCTACATCCGGCGCGGTGCGTGCGGCTTGCGTGAACTCCGCGCCGCGGAGTCCCAGCGGCCCCAGCACGTGTTCCTGCGCCGCTTCAGCGAACGCGCGGCCGGTCGCCCGCTCGATCGCGAGTTGCAGCAGCGCGTACCCCGAGGCGCTGTAGCTCGTCGCCGCCGCGGGCGCACTCTCGAAGCGCGGCACAAACTCAGCGCCGCACTCGCCGCGCAGCGATGCTTCCAGCGTCACGCCCGCAATGGCCGTGTGCGGAGAGAGCCCCGGCCGAAGACCCGAAGCGTGGCATAGGAGCAATCGAGGCGTGATCCCCCTCGGGCACAACCCCGAGAGTCGGGAGGAGAGATCCCCGTCCAGCGGCAACACGCCCCGGGCGTGCAGGCAGAGCGCCGTCATCGCGCCCACCGGCTTGCCCAGCGAGCCGATCCGCCACCGCGTGGCGGCGCTCATGGGCGTGCCGCGCCGGGAAACGCCCCACGCCCAGGTCCGCACGGGTCGATCACCCACGACGATGCTGATCTGCACGCCCGGCACGCCCGCGTCGCGCAGCTCCCGGGGAAGCCGCCGCGTCGCCGCGTTGAGCAGCCGCCACTCGAGCAACGCCTCGGCGGAGGCGCACACCCGGTTGATCAATCTCGCGGCGGGGCGGATCGGGTTTCGTGCCGGTGCGGACAACAGTCACAGCGTACACCCGGCGACCCCGGACAGTACCGCTCCGGGGCGCGCGGGCATGAAAAAACCGCCGGACGCTCTCGCCCGGCGGTTCGAATCAATCCATGAATTGCCGGCGGGGCCGCGGGGCCCGCCTTACTTGCCCGCGCTCTGGGCCTTCTGCACCGCCTCGGCCAGGCCGGGGACGAAGTCGGCGCCGACCTTGATCTGCGCGGTGGACTTGCCCAGGTCGTCACCGATCGGCTGGGCGGCCCCGCCCAGATTCTTGGCGAGGAAGCCCTCGACCACGGCGTTGAACGCCATGCTGTTGACCGGCCGCGCGAAGCCGTGGCCCTCGTCGGGGAAGAGCACGTACGTCACCGGGATGTTCTTGGCCTGCATCGCGGCGACGATCTGGTCCGCCTCGGCCTGCTTCACGCGCGGGTCGTTGGCACCCTGGCCGATGAGCAGCGGCTTCTTGATCTTGTCGACGATCGTGAGCGGCGATTTAGACTCCAGGAACTTCTTGCCCTCCTCGGTGTCGTAGTCGCCCACGCGGGTAGAGAACATCTTCTTCATCGGCGCCCAGTAGGGCGGGATGGTGGAGAGCAGCGTGTTGATGTTGGAGGGGCCGACGATGTCCACGCCGCAGGCGAAGACGTCGGGCGTGAACGTGAGGCCCACGAGCGTGGCGTACCCGCCGTACGAGCCGCCCATGATCGCGATCTTGCTCTTGTCGGCGATCTTCTCCTTGACGGCCCAGTCGACGGCGTCGATGAGGTCGTTGTGCATCTTGCCCGCCCACTCGCGGTTGCCGGCGTTGACGTACGTCTTGCCGAAGCCGGTGGAGCCGCGGAAGTTCACCATCAGCACGGCGTAGCCGCGGTTGGTGAGCCACTGGGCGTAGGGGTTGTAGCCCCACTCGTCACGCGCCCAGGGGCCGCCGTGCACCAGCAGCACCATCGGCACCGGGGCGGCGTCGGGCTTCCCGTTGCCGTCCTTGTCGGCGGCGGTGGGGAGGGAGAGGTAGCTCACCAGCTTCATGCCGTCGCGGGCCGTGATGACCTGCGGGTGCATCTTCGCGAGCGTGAGGCCCTCGAGCGACTTGCGGTTGGTGAACAGGAACGTCGCCTTGCCGGGCTTGCCCGCCTCGGCGCGGTCGTAGCGGTACACGCGCACCGGGCCGTTGTCCATCATGAAGGAGACGAGCCAGTGCTTGTCGTCCTGCGTTCGGCTCTGGATGTTGATCTCGCCGTCGGCGACGGTCTTGAGATAATCAAGATCGGCCTGGATGCTCTTGTCCAGCACCTTCCACTCAGAACGGGTGTAGTTGAACTCCACCGCCTGGATCGTCTTCTGCGTGGGGTGCACCAGCGTGCCGCCCACGTCCGCGCGGGAGTCCTCGGCGATCAGCGTCGTCTTGCCGGTGGTGAGGTCCCTGGCGAAGAGCGCGCCGGTGTCACGCCCGCGGCTGTCGTTCACGTACACGATGTTGCCGGTCTTGTCGAATCCGCTCATGCCCGTCGTCAGCGTGTCGTCCGCGGGGATCGAATCGAACAGCTCGGCCTTCCCGTCCTTGCCGATCTTGTCGATCGCCATGGAGCCGTCGGGGAGCATCTTCTGTCCGAAGCGCGGGACGAAGTTGTCGTCGAACGTGACGCCGACGTACTCCTCGTTCTGGAACGCCAGGGTCTTCTCGCCCGTGGCGATGTTGATGCGGTACACGTCGTGCAACTGCGGGTTGCGGTCGTTGAGCCCCACGAGCACCTCGTTGGGGAACTTCTCGCTCACGTTGTTGATCTGCGCCGCGACGCCCTTCATCGGCGTCAGGTCCTTGGAGGCCCCGGAGGCCACGTCCACGGCGTAGACGCGCCAGTTCTCGTCACCGCCGTTGTCCTGCGTGTACAACACGTGCGCGTTGTCGAACGCCCAGAAGTAGCTGCGGATGCCCCGGGTCTTCTCGGCGGTGATCGCCTTGGCCTTGGAAAGGTCGTCGGCAGGCGCGACCCAGATGTTCATCACGCCGTCCACCGCCGCCAGGTACGAGATGTACTTGCCGTCGTGGCTCATCTGCGTGCCGCCACGATCGGGGTTGCCGAAGATCGCTTCGCGGGGAATCAGGCCGCCCTTGCCGGCGCTCGTGGCGGGCTCGGTCGGGCGTGCCACCGCCGCGCCGGCGACCAGAACAAGACCCAAAACCGCCACGCCCATGCGGGCCGGCACGCCGGAAATCGAATCGATCATGAAAGCTCCTGAATCACCCCAAGAGTCCGCCATCGGGCGGGCCCAAAGCACTGTGTAATATGGGGTCAGCGCGCGGCGTTTTCGCCGGCCCGAAATGGTAGGGCTATCCGTTCTCAATCGTTCAAACCTTGCAGTTGCCCCGCGTTCCGTGCCACCACGCCGCGGCGTTGCGCCGCAAAGGCCCGAACCTCCACCGCACCGCCATCCTCTCGTTCCCCCGCTAACCTGACAACGTGATTCCCCCGGATATCACCCCCGAACTGCTCTCCGTCGCCCGGGGCGATGCGCCCGCGGACCTGCTCATCCGCGGCGGGCACGTGCTCAACGTATTCACCGGCGATATCGAGCCCGCGAACATCGCCGTCTTCGCCGGCCGCATCGCGGGCATCGGCGACTACTCCTTCACCCGCGACACCTTCAACGCCACCGGCCTCACCCTCGCCCCCGGCCTCATCGACGCCCACATGCACGTGGAATCCACGATGATGCCCCCCGCGGAGTTTGTCCGCCTCGCCGCGCCCCACGGCACCATCGGCGCCGTTTTCGATCCGCACGAGATCGCCAACGTGCTGGGCATTCCCGGCATCCGCTACCTCATGAACGACGCCCAGGACCTTCCCTTCGAGGCGATGTGGGCCCTCTCTTCGTGCGTGCCCTCCTCGCCGCTGGAAACCTCCGGAGCGGTGCTGAACGCCGGGGACCTCGCCCCGCTCTTTGATGATCCCCGAGTTGTCGCGCTGGCGGAGATGATGAACTTCCCCGGCGCCGTCAACGGCGACAGGGACGTGCTGGAGAAGATCAACCTCGCTCAACGCCGCGGCCGCGTCGTTGACGGCCACGCCCCCGGGCTGACCGGAAAATCCCTGCAGGCCTACGCCGCCGCGGGCATCTCCAGCGATCACGAATGCACCACCGCCGAAGAAGCCCGCGAGAAGCTCCGCGCGGGGATGACGATCTTCATCCGCGAGGGCAGCGCGGCCCGCAACCTGGAGGCGCTCCTCCCGCTCGTCACCGCCGAGAACAAGCACCTGTTCTGCTTCTGCACCGACGACCGCCACCCCGCCGACCTCAAGAACGAGGGGCACATCGATCACGTCGTGCGCAAGGCCGTGACGCTGGGGCTCAACGCCGCGTGGGCGCTCGCGATGGGCAGTCTGCACGTGGCCCGGCATTACGGCCGGCGCGACCTGGGCGCGATCGCCCCGGGCTGCCGCGCCTCGTTGATAGCCTTTGACCTGCAAAGCCCCGACATCCCGCGCGTCGTCTGGCATAACGGCCTCGTGATCGCGCGCGACGGCGAGTACCTCCCGCCCCGCCGGCCCGCGACGCCGCTGCCGGGCGGTGGGGGAGTGGTGCTGCCCAAGGGCCTGGGAACGAGGTCCTTCCGCGTCCCCGCCGCGTCGGCCGGGGACCTGCGCGTCATCCACATGCACCCGCACCAGATCGTGACCGGAGAGCTGCGGATGCCCGGGCGCGTGCAGGACGGCGCGTACGTGCAGGACACGCGCCACGACATTCTCAAGCTCGCCGTCATCGAGCGGCACCGGGGCAGCGGGAACATCGGCCTGGGGTTCGTCCACGGATTCCGCCTGAAGCGCGGCGCCATCGCCAGCACCGTGGGCCACGACTCGCACAACCTCGCCGTGGTGGGCACCAACGACGCCGACATGCTCCTGGCCGCACGCACGCTGGAGGCCTGCGGCGGCGGGCAGTGCGCCGTCGCCGATGGCTCGCCCATCGCCGTGCTGCCGCTGCCCATCGCCGGGCTCATGTCCGACCGGCCCGCCCCCGAGCTCATCGCCGCTCAGCGCCGGCTGCTCGACGCGGCGTCATCGCTGGGCTACCCGCACGACGACCCGTTTATGCCGCTGAGCTTCCTGGTGCTGCCGGTCATCCCCGCCCTCAAAGTGACCGACCTTGGACTGGTCGACGTCGGCGCGTTCCGCGTCGTGCCCATCGAGTGCATCTAAGGATCGTGGGATCGTGTTGCACGCGCCGCCGCGGCACGCCTCCCCATCCCGCGGCCCACCGTACACTTTCCCCATGACGACCCACCTCCGTGTTCTCGCAGCGTCTCTCGCCGTCGCGCTATGCGCCGCCGCGCCCGCTCAGACGCCCGCGCCCGCCAAGGCGCCGCCGGCCGACAAGGCCCCCGAATCCAAGACCCTCACCCCCGGCGACCCCGCCCCAACGCTCAAGGTTGAGAAGTGGCTCAAAGGCGCGGAGGTTAAGTCCCTCGAGAAGGGCAAGGTCTACGTCGTCGACTTCTGGGCTCACTGGTCCTCCTCGTGCAAGACCACCGTGCCGCACCTGACCGAACTGGCCAAAAAGCACAAGGACAAGGCGACCATCATCGGCGTGGCCATCTGGGAAGACGGCAAGGACCCGCTCGCCGACGTGCAGAAGTTCCTGACCGACATCGGCGATCAGGCCGACTACTCCATCGCGTACGGCGGCAAGGACGGCGAGATGGAGCGCACCTGGATGCGCGCCTCGCGCACCACCGGCATCCCAGCCTCGTTCATCGTCGACAAGGACGGCAACGTCGCGTGGTTCGGCCGCACCCTCGATGTCGACGAGCCCCTTCAGCTCGTGATCGACGGAAAGTTCGATCCCAAAGCCGCGGCGAACGAGGCCAAGAAGCAGGCCGAACTCGAGAAGAAGGTCAAGGACATCGAGCAGCGCCTGCGCAACGCCAAGCAGGGCGGCCGCACCAAGGAAATGCTCGACGCCACCCTCGAGCTGGTGAAGCTCCAGCCCAAGAAGTACATCACCTTCCCCGGCCTGGCCTTCAAGACCGCCTTGGTGGACCAGAAGGACGCCGACGCCGCGTACGCCTTCGCCAAGGTCTTCGTTGAGGGCGTGGGCACCGAGCAGAAGATGTGGATGGACATCAACGCCATCGCGTGGACGATCCTGGACGATCCGGGCGTCAAGAAGCGCGACTTTGAGTTGGCGATGAAGTACGCCCTGAAAGCCGCCGACATGACCGCCGAGAAAGACGGCGCTGTGCTCGACACCCTCGCCCGCGCCTACTGGGAGACCGGCGAAAAGACCAAGGCCGTCGAGGTCCAGGAGCGCGCCGTGGAGCTCGTCAAGAAGGACAACCAGCTCCCCGAAGCCACCAAGAAGGAACTCCAGGCCACCCTGGACCGCTACAAGCGGGCCACCGGGAAGTAATCACCGCGGCCCGGCCGCCGAATCAATCTTGCCGCTTTTCAACCAAGGCGCGTCCCGCTCAGGCCGCGCCTTTTCCCATGCGCCGCGCCAGCAGGAAGGCCATCTCCAGCGCCTGCTGATAGTTCAGCCGCGGGTCGCACACGCTCGCGTAGTTGAGCGACAGGTCCGATTCCGTCACGCCCGCCGCGCCGCCGATGCACTCGGTCACGTCGTCGCCGGTGAGCTCGAAATGAACCCCGCCCAATCGCGCGCCCGATTGCTCGAACACGCCGCACGCCGCGTCGAGTTCCTCCAGGATCGCGTCGAACGACCGCGTCTTGATCCCCGCGCTCGTGGTCGCCGGGTTGC
>JBGAMO010000032.1:19254-33258 GCA_044222845.1 Phycisphaerales bacterium | reverse complement strand
TACTTGTTCTGGGTTCTGTGCCTCGTGGGCCTCTTCGGCATGCACAGGTTCTACACGGGCCGCTGGATCACCGGGCTCATCTGGCTGTGCACCGCCGGCCTCCTGGGCATCGGTCAGTTGGTTGACCTGATCCTCATCCCGGGGATGGTCGAGAAGGCCAATGCGCGCCTCGCCGCGCGCGGCGCCGGCTTTGTCGCCGGGCGTTGACTCACCGACTCAGAACGGCGGATTGGCGTCCAGATCGTCGAGCGCCGGCATCGGACCGCCGCCGTCGCGGTGGTTCTCGATCGGTCCGCTCTTCTTGCCCGGCGAGAAGCCCTTGTACTCCGTCTGCGCCCGCGGCGGCGGCGCGGGCTGCGGCGGCGCGTTGCCGCCGAAGTCGTCGAACGCCCCCGCCAGATCGCGATAGCCTCCGGGCGCGTGCCCGTGCGGGTCCAGATCCGTGAACCGCGTGATGTCCGAGTTCCAGTGCAGCTTCACCACCCCGGTGGGGCCGTTACGCTGCTTGGCGATGATGATCTCGGCGACCCCGACCTTGTCGGGGTTTGAGTCCAGCCACTCGGGGTCGTCCTTGTGGTAGTAGTCCTCGCGGTGCAGCAGCAGGATCACGTCCGCGTCCTGCTCGATCGATCCCGACTCGCGCAGATCGCTCATGCGCGGGCGGTTGCCCTCGCGCTGTTCCGCGGCGCGGTTGAGCTGCGAGAGGCACAGGATCGGCACGTTGAGCTCGCGGGCCAGCCCCTTGATGCCGCGGCTGATGGCCGAGACTTCGTTCTGTCGGCTCTCCCGCGCCGACCCGGGCGAAGAGAGGAGCTGGAGATAGTCGATCACGATCGCGCGCACGCCGTGCTGCTGCACCATGCGGCGGGCCCGGGCACGCAGGTTGAGCACCGTGAGCCCCGGCGTGTCATCGATGTAGATCGGGGCCTGCTTGAGATCGTCCGCCGCCATCCCCAGGTTGCCCAGGTCCTGCTTGGAGAGCCGCTTGCCGCCCCGCAGGTCCTGCGACTTCACGTGCGCCCGCGCGCACAGCATGCGGAGCACCACGGACGACTTGGACATTTCCAGGCTGAAAAAGCCCACGGGAAAGTCCCGTTTCTTGGGGGCCCCGGCGACCGGCGCCCCGCCCAGCGCGGTCTGCTCCGCCACGTTGAGCGCGAGCGCTGTCTTGCCCATGCTGGGGCGGGCCGCCAGGATGAGCATTTCGCCCGGCTGCATGCCCAGCAGCATGTTGTCAAGGTCGTGGAAGCCGGTGGGGATGCCCGACATCGACGCCCCGCTCTGCTCCATCGCCTCGATGCGGGCCATCTCGATGTCGAGCAGAGCGCTGAGCGACTGCACGTCCGACGAGTTGCGTTCCTGCGCGATCTCGAACACCGCGGATTCGGCGCGGTCCATGACCTCGCGCGCACCGTCGGGCCCCAGGTCCCCGGCGTGGTACGCGTCGTACAGGATGTTCCCGCACGCGTCAATCAGGCGGCGCATCCGCGCCTTCTCCGCGACGATCTTGGCAAAGTGGGGCGCGTTGACCGCCGACGGCACCGAGTTGGCCAGGTCCACCAGGTACTGATCGCCGCCGCACTGGTCGAGAATGCCCCGGTCGCGGAGCATTGTCACCGTCTGGATCAGATCGCCCGAATCACGCTGGTCGTAGATCTCGATGAGGGCCCGGTAGATGTGCCCGTGGGCCTCCTTGTAGAAGTCCTCCGGCCCGGTCACGATCGCCAGGATATCGGTGATGACCTTGGGCTCCAGGATCATCGATCCCAGCAGGGCCATCTCCGCTTCCACCGCCTGCGGTGATTCGCGGTCGAAGAGCTTCTGGAGCGGAATGACGGGGGCGCCGCCGCCCCGGCGCTGCCGGTTGTTGGGCCTTGATTGATCAGCTTCTGCGGGCACCTTCCAAGGTAGGCGGCGGGCGTGCCTCCGTTCAGGCTACCGATAGGAAATCCACGCGCCATCCACACCCAATTCTCGTTCCGACCGTTGCAGCTTCGCACCCGCGGGACGCCCGCGAAGAACCCCATTGCCGGATCCGTGACGGCCCGCGTGCGGCGGGTGTCAACCCCCCGCACGGGTACGTTTGATGGGGCCGATATTTCCAGCACTACCGCTTGGGTGATTCTGCCTACGGAATCTCGTGTCCGTCCCTCCAACCGCCGAAATACGGATGTCGGCGACGCGGGATCGACGCTCGTTCGGAACGGGCCGGCTTATGTTACCACCGCCGATATTGGGGTCGCTCGGAATGAAGCAGCGAAGCCTCCTGACCGCCGCGGAAGTGAACTCCCTGTATGAGTACCTTGATCGGCGCCTCGAAAGCGTGGGAATCGAGAGCCAGCCCGAGGTGGTGCTGCGTTTGCTGGATTTATCGTCCCGCTCCTTGATTACGCCAAGGTGATCAAGGCCGACCACGCGATCTCCGGTCGCCTGCTCAAACTCGCCAACTCCGCGCTCTTCGCGCAGCGCACCCCCGTGACCAATCTCGAGCGGGCCTGCCTGCTGCTCGGGCTCGAACGCCTCAAGGCCGTGTCGCTGGGCTTTCATCTGAGCCGCGCCGCCTCGGCGGGCGCATCGCGCGATGTCGTGCGCCAGGTGTGGGGCCAGTCGGTCTTCCGCGCCTGCATGGCGGCCGAAGCCGCCCGCGCCTCGGCGCCGTCGCTGGTGGCCGAGGCGTTCGTCATCGGCCTCATGCTCGACGCGGGCGTCCCGCTGATGTGCAAACTGCTCGGCGACGACTACGTCAAGGTCTTCTCCGCCACGCCAGTCCCCGGGGCACTCCAGCGGATCGAGTTCGAGAAACTCGACTTCACGCACGTCGACATCGTGACCGTGCTCGCCCGCAAATGGAGGTTCCCCGAGCTGCTCGCCAAGCCGCTGGAACTCCACCACGTGCGGCCCGCCGACATCGCCAGGGACGACCCCATCGGGCGTCTGCACCGCATCGCCTACGTCGTGGGCTCTCTGCGGCTCGACGGCCAGGAGGCCTCCCCCTCCGTCATGACCGCGGCACAGGACGGCGGCATTCTCACCGCCCAGCGCCTCCTGCGCCTGAACGATGACGAGATGACCAAGGTCGTCAGCGCCAGCATCAACGAGTACAAGGTGCTCATCGAGGTCTTCGCTGGCATCGCCACCGCCGCCCCGGGCGTGGATGACCTGGGCCAGCGCGTCGAGAACGGGCTCATCAACGCGATTGACTGCGCCGTGGAGCAGAGCCTGGCCAAGGAGAACGCCGCCCCCCCCGCCAAGCTGGTGGTGCGAGGACAGTTCATCGAGATCGTCCGCGAGTCCGACGGCACCGTGGTCGCGTTCGTTTCCGACGCCAAGGGCCAGCGGCTCGTCTCGCACCGCGTGGCCCCCGCGAAGGAGACCCCGCAGACGTTGTGCGAAGCCCTGGGCATCGAGGCCCCGGGCGCGGACGACGCGAGGAACATCTCGGAGCGGCTGCGGCTGCTCGCGGCGTGAGTACTTCCAGCGGGCTTGCTCTCAGTGAACAAGAGAGACGTTCACCCCTTCACCGTCGACGCCGTCCGGCAACGACCGCCACGTCGATAGTTGCTTTGCGGAGCCTGATGTACTCGGGGCGGTCGTTCGCAGAAGCGTGACGTCACGAAGTCTGCACATCACTGCCCGAACATCCCGGGCTCGGACCGACGATACGTTGGCGTATGACAGCGCAAAAGTGCCTCCGCCCGGAGGCACGCGGCCGACATCTGGATCGCCCATCGAGAGCACGCCGTCACACTCTAACTCGACACAGCACTCCCCGACCGCTCCGCCCGGTGCATCCGCCACCATCGCAGGATCTGACCCAGCCCCGTCACCTTCGCGCCTTGCGACCGCCGCCATCGCCCCAACTTGTACATCAGCCTCCACTGCGCGAACAACGTCGCGTACGACCGCCATACGGACCATGTCGGATCGTACATGTTGGTCGACTCACTGGTGATGCCGTTGAGCTCCACGATCGCCATGCCGCGGCCTTCACGCAGTTCCTGCTCGCTGCGGTAGCGGATGTCGAATCGGCCAAAGTCCAGCCCGCCACCGCCAACACCGCGGAAACCCATCGCGATCGCGTTGATGGTCTCCACAAGGGCCGGCGTGACGAGGTCCGCGCCGTCGCGGAAGAGCGCGCCCTGGCAGTGGTTGCCGCACACACCCAGCGACACCCGCTCTCCGAGGGCTGGCACTCTCGCCGCCAGTTGGCCCAGCCGCTCCAGGAATACGCGCGCCTGCCGGCGATGCCGCGGGTGGAGCAGAATCAGGTCTTGCAGAGTGTGCACGCCATCCCCGTCGATGGTCGGGAACTCCTTGCGGGTGACCGAGAAGATGAAGCCCGTTTGAGGATTCTGCGGATCGCGTGCCCACAGCACGCCGCACTCGTGCGGCCCGGCGTGAAACGGCTGCGCCACCACCGGCCCGGTGACGGTTTCAAGGTACCTTCTGGCCTTTGCCTCGGTGCGCACCAGCGTCACCGCGAACCCCCTCTGGCCCTGATCGGGCTTCAGGATGATCGGCCAACCCCCACGCGCCGCGGCGTGCGATCGCACTATCTCCAGACGCCGATCCGCGTGTCCCGGCTCAATCAGTGTCGTCGCCAGCACCGCGGCGTGGGAGCCCAGCCCCTTCATGATGGCGTGCTTGCTCTCGCCGACGATGCCGCCGCCGTGCTCGATCCCGGGGTTGAGCGCGGTGGGGCAGAGCAGGCTTCGATGTCGCAATCCGAGCCACAGCAGATACGGCAGCAGTGGCGCATAGAACACCCACGCGGGCCAGTACTCGTGATGGATGATCCGATCGATCCCCGCCCGCAGCCTCAGCAGCCACCGGCGCGACCTTCCCAGCCCGGGCGACGCGTCGGGACCGGTTACGGCTTGGCCGATTGCGTGAGCGGCACCACCTGCCGCTTGCGGATGCCCTCGTTGCCCAACTGGCCGCACGCCCCCATCATGCGGCGGCCCTTGGTGCGGCGGCGCTTCACGAAGACGTGCTCCTCGATGAGCCAGTCCATGAACTGCTGGACGGATTCTTCGGTCGGCGCGGGCCACGGCGAGTTCCGCCGCGGGTTGTACGGGATCAGGTTGAGAACGGCGCGGATGCGTGTGTCTTTCTCCGGGTCGCCGGTGGGGTTCTGAAGGACCTGCTGCACCAGCGGGCGCATGAAATCAGCGATCTGCGAGGCGTGGGCGCGGGAGTCGTTCACGCCGGGGATCAGCACGTATTCGATGCACAGTTTGTTGCCGCCGTAACGCGGCCAGGTCGCTAATTCCTGCTGGAGGTCCTTGAGGCTCCACTTGCGGTTGATCGGCATGATCGCCGACCGGTCGGCGTCGTTGGGCGAGTTGAGGGACAGGGCCAGGTTCAGCCGGTGCCAGCCGGGCTTGGTGATCTGCTCGCGCATCTTCCGAAGCCCGTCCACGCGGCCCACCGTCGAGATCGTGATCCGGCTCAGCGCTGCCCCTGCTCCGTTGTGGTCCTTGAGCACCGCCACCGCCTGCATCACGTTGTCGTAGTTGTCCATCGGCTCGCCCATGCCCATGAACACGATGTTGCTGGGGCGGATGCCGATCTCGTGAGCCGCGGCGTACCACTGCGCCACGATCTCGCCCGGCGTGAGGGAGCGGATCAGGCCCATCTGGGCCGTCTCGCAGAACGTGCATCCCATCGCGCACCCCACCTGGCTCGAGAGGCACAGGGTGTACGTCTGCCGGCCCGCCGACCCGATCATCGGGATCAGCACCGATTCGGTCTCCAGAGGCGCCGCCGCCAACGGGTGCTCGGGGTCCGGCGAGGCGACGGGCGCTACGCGGCACACGAACTTGATCACTTCCCCTTCGTTGGAGGGCTCCCGGAGCGTCCGAACGACCTCGGGCATGTTCACCCGCAGCGGTCCCACGCTCCGCACCCCTTCGCGAAAAATGCGGCGGTAGGCCGGCAGGGAAGTGTTCACGGCGACGCCCAACCGGTCGCGTGCCGCGGCCACGGCCTCTTCCGAGGTCAAGCCAAGGCAATCAATCTGGTTGGGGGCGGCGTCTTGGGTCACAGGGCCAATGGTAGGGGGTGCCAACGAAAAACCCCGCCGCGGAAGGCCGCGGCGGGGTTGAGTTTTCAGACGTTCAGGTCAAGGACCTGATCCGGATTACTTCTCGATGAACGTGGTGAGTTCGTCGTCGCGGACCGGGGTCTTGACTTCGGCGCAGGTGGTCTCGCCGATGACGAGCAGTTCGCCGGACTTGGTGGCCTTGGCGATGAAGGAGCTCTTCATCACGGCGCCCGGGGCAACGGTGCCGAAGTTGAACACCAGCTTGCCGCCTTCCATCTTGGCCAGCGGCGAGGAGACGAACTCCAGGCCGGCGGGGATGGTGACGGTCATCTTGGTGTTGGTCAGCGGGATCTGGCCCTGGTTCTTGACCTCAACCTGGTAAGAGTGCGGTTCGCCGAGCGCGACCACGCCGTCTTCGTCGGTCACGGTGGTGCCGATGTCGGCCACGCCGTAGACGTTGATGGTGCAGTTGGTGGCGACCTGCGCGGCGCAGTCGCCGGTGAGGACGGCCGAGATGTTCAGCGGGGCAATGCTCGCGGCCTTGAGGCAGAACCGCATGGTCTGCGTCGCGCCGGGGGCGAGGTCGCCGCCGGAGAAGACCAGGCTGCCCGCCGAGGCGGTGCCGTTGCCGGCGTTGCTCACCGTCGCGCCCGCGGGCAGCGTCACGGCGACCTTGGTGTTCTTGCTCACGGCGTTGCCGGTGTTGCGGACCGTCAGGTCGTAGCACGCGTCGCGGCCGACCATCGCCTGGCTGCCGGGCTTGCACTCGATGGCGAGCACGGGCTGCTTGACGACGGTGGTGACCTTGTTCGAGGTCACGTTGAGGTTGCCGTCGGCGGTCGCGTTGGCGACGTTGTCGTAGGAACCGGTCTTAGTGGCCTTGAGGGTCTTGCTGACCGTCTTGCTGGCGCCCGGGGCCAGGTCGCCGATGACGTCATCGAACGAGGTCTGGCCGTTGTCCAGCGTCAGGCCGGCGGGCAGGGTGTCCTTCACGTGGACGTTGCTGGCCACGCCGCTGCCGGTGTTCTTGACCTCGACGGTCATGTTGATCGGGGTGCAGTTGAGGATCGCCTCGGGGGTGATCGTCTTGCTGATCGCCAGGGCCGGCTGGACGACGTTGATCGTGCTGCACAGGGCGAGGCTGTAGGTCGCGCTGGCGCAGGAAGCGATCGTGCCCAGGCCCGCGGCGGAACCCTTGAAGGTGATCGTCTTGCTCTCACCGGGGTTCAGGTTGCCCAGGTTGTACTGGCCGTTGGCGCCCGTGGGGGTCACGGAGGCGACCGTGAAGTTCGTCGGGGCGGCTTCGTTCACCAGAACGTTGTTCAGAGTCGCGCCGCCGATGTTGGTGGCCTTGATGACGTAGTCAAAGGGCTGGCCGACCGTCACCTGCGCGGGATAGATCTTCTCCAGCATCAGGGCGCTGCTGTTGCGGTCGCCGGTGGGGAAGTACTGCACATTGCCGGTCGTCGCGGCGGCCTTGGGAGCCGGAGCGGCGGCGGCGGCCTTGGGGGCCTCAGCCTTCGCCGCGGCCTTGGGGGCCTCGGCCTTCGCGGCGGTCTTGGGGTGGTAGTCGGCGCCCGGGTGAGCGTGAGGAGCGGTGCCCGAGTAGTTGTCGTCGTAGCCCGCGGACGACTGACTCTCGCAACCGATCAGAGAAAAGGCAGCGCCGGCGGCAAAGGCCAGCGAAGCCAACGACAGAGTAGTGATTTTCATAGGTCTCCTCGACGCTCCTGGGAACGTGGATTGTGTGAGAAAGGGATGACCACAGTGTCAGCCCAACCATTCATAGACGAATAACGACGGACGGAAGCGGAATACATGCCCCATCCCGACACGCCGGAGTATAGTGTGTTCAATCGCTTTTTTCTCGGTAGTTTTCACTAAGTCCGAGAATAACACGTCCCGGTCCGTTCAGTTGACGTTAGCCGGAGTTAACTTGGGTCTGTCAAGCCCATTTTGTTCCGGAAGATTCTCTAAAGTTCGCAAGCCGCTCAATCTCTGGTCAGGTTCTGGAAGGGTTCGCCTCGGATGCTCCCTGCGGAGTTCGACCTCCAGAATCTAGCACGCTCAGTACACCTCGAGGAATACTCGCTTCGAGAGGTGCAGGCTCTTATGGAACATCTTGCGGTCCCACCCCGCCGCCTCTCCCGCTTCCGGATCGGCGCGAATGTACTGCTCGGACGCGTCCTTGGGGAGCATCGTCGCCATGGTTTGGAACACGCCCAACTCCATGCCGGCGATGCCGCACACGTACACCAGAGTCCGGGAAGATGACATGATCGGCGCCAGTTGGTCCCGGTCCGCTGCCAACCGCTGGTGCACGTACATCGGCCCGGCCCCGTCCGCCTGCCGCTCCCGGCTGATCGCGGTGTGGTACGTGAAGTTGGGGTGCTTTTTCGCCAGCTCCTGGAACTCCTTGTGGTACAGCAAGTCCGAGGAATACGGCGAGCCCATCACCAACGCCACTCGGCTCGCGGCGCCGGTCCTGAGCAGTTCAAGGGTCATGCCGCGGAACGGCGCGATGCCCGTTCCCGTGGCGACGAACACATAGTCATGCTTGGAATGATCGGCCGGCAGGACGAATCGCTTGCCGTTGGGACCCGTGAGCGTGACTTTGTCTCCCGGGTGCAGGTCGCACAGGTAGTTCGAAGCCACCCCGAGGAACAGTTTGTGCGACTCCCAGTGCTCGTCGATCGTCCGTTTCACCGTGGTCGCCAGCACGTTGCCCTTGCCGTCCTCGCCCTGCGTCGGTGAGGCGATCGAGTAGAGCCGCAACTTGTGCGGCTTGCCGTTGGCGTCCACGCCCGGGGGGATCACCCCGAAGGACTGACCGGCGATGAAGTTCCCCGCCAGCGGCGTTCCCGTCACATCGATCGACACGTGCCGAACAAACCCCGCTGCTTTCTGGCTCGCGGTGCAGCGGTACGTTTCCGTGACAGTCCCGATGCACGGCTTGATCGGGGTCGCCAGGTGCATCTTGGCTTCGGTCATCGTCGGGGCTGGGTCGGTCGTCATGGGATGGCGAGGGTAGCGGTTCTGATCGCAACATTCCGGTCGCCGCAGGCCTCGCCAAGGCGCTCAATCCGCTGGTCCGAGCCTTCGCAGCACATCTTCCGCCGTCCGCCGTACCAGTTCGGGCTCCCGGGCGTCCGCCGCGAGCGTCTCCAATCGCTCTCGCAGACCCGGATGCTCTCCTGCCGCCAGGGCGTTTCCCGCCACGATGACGGCGTTGCGTTTCATCATGTCCAGCCTCGCCCGCTTCATCGGAGATGTTCTGAACGCCTCTTCGCGTGCGGTGCCGGTCCAGTCCATCACTTCCGCGAGGTTCAGGTACATCAGCCGCGGCGTATACGCCGGGTGCGGCGTGCCGTTGCCCCCATCCCGGGCCGAGTTGTGCGGGCAGACCTCCTGGCAGATGTCGCACCCGTACATCCAATCGCCCATCGCCTCGTGCATGGACGGATCGATCGGCGTGCGGTGCTCGATCGTGAGGTACGAGATGCACCGCGAGCCGTCCACGCCGTAGGGCGTGATCGCTGTGGTGGGGCACGCCTCGATGCACCGTGTGCAGGTGCCGCAGTGGTCGGTGGCCGTCCACTGCTCCGCCGGTGGCTCCAACTCCAGCGTTGTCGCGACCACCCCCAGCAGCAGGTAACTGCCCAGCCGCGGGTGGATCACCATCGTGTTCTTCGCCTGCCACCCGATCCCCGCCGCCACCGCCAGTTCACGCTCCAGGATCGGCACGGTGTCTACGCAGGTGCGAAAATCACACCCGGGGATCTCCAGCCGCAGCGCATCGGCCAGCGAGTGCAGCCGCCGCTTCATCACGTGGTGGTAGTCTCTGCCCTGCGCATAGCGGGCGATTCTCCCCATCGGCTCGGGCTCGCCGAGCCTCGACGGCACTTCGTGCCCCCGCGCCGAGTACAGGTCGGCCACCACGAGAAACGAGCGTGTTCCCTCCATCACCTTGCGAGGATCGAACCGCAGGTCCATGTCCGCCGCGAGGTACGCCATCGATCCGTGTTTGCCCGCCTCCAGCCACTCCAGTAGGTGTTTGGACCACTTGGTCGGCGCGGCCGGAGCCACCCCCGCCGCGGCAAAGCCCAGCTTCAGGCATCGGTCGATGATCTGTTGCGAAAGGGGCGGGGCCATGAGCGCGAGGCCCGAAAGAGAAGTCGTCAGTGCGCGCCGCGACGGTGCGACGGTCGCGGCGGCCGCGTGCCGCCGATCCACTGGAAGAGCCTCTGCGGCGAGGTGGTCATCGCGGCGTCGGTGTCGGCGTCGCTCGCCTTGGCGTTCAGCCACCGCGCGGTCGTACTCGTACACCACCCAGCCCTTGAACCCGGCGGGAGAGCCCGGCGATGGTGCTCTGGCAGTCCAGGTCGCCGTCGCCCAGCGCACAGGGCACGCCGCCGCGCAGGTCCTTGATCTTGACGAGTTCCAAGCGCTCGCCCAGCACGTTGGCGCCGTTGGCGGGGTCTTCGCCCGCCGCTCGGGCCACGGGCGCGGAGTAGGCCGCGCTCAGCAGCGGGTGGTTGATCTTGTCCATCAGTTCGGCCAGTTGCACCGCCGTGGAGAACGAACCGCCGTTCTCGATCGCCAGCCGCACGCCGCTGTTGCGGCAGTAATCAAGGCACTTGAGCATGCGGTCGGCGATGCGGCCGCACGCGCTGGCGCGGGACTCGCCGCCGATGATCTCAAAGCCGAAGACGCGAACGAACGGGGCCTCCACCTGCACCGCGATGTCGATGCAGTTCTTGGTCTCCCGAACGCTCTGCTCGTTATCCAGCAGCAGTCCCAGCAGCGGGGGGGTGATCGGGTCGTCGTACCGCACGGACGTGGCCAGCGAGCAGATCGAAAGGCCGATCCGCTCCAGCATGCCCCGCAGTTTGGCGGGCGCGGTCAGGGCGGGGTCGCACGCGAACTCGCGCGTGCCGTAGCCGAACGTGCGCAGTTCGCAGCCCACGTAGCCCCAGCGGGCCGCGTGCTCTGCGAGGCGGGTAAAGGTCCAATCCGGACAGGCAACCGTGCTGAAAGCTGGCTTCATTTCGGCCAATGTTACGCGCGTTGTGCCCCGTGTTTTCAACCGCACCCGGCCAATTGAATCAGGGGATCAACCCCGCCCTCGCCGCCCGGTTGCCAATCTCTCGCGCCCTACTGTGACCATCATCGCGGCTTCTCCCCCGCGATCACTCTACCGAGGTTGACATGGCATCGCGAAAACCATTCGTTGGCGGCAACTGGAAGATGAACACCAACCGCACCACAGGCTCGGACCTGGCCCGTGCGGTTTCCGACGGTCTGATGACCTTGGACGGCGTCGACGCGGCGGTCTTCCCCCCCTTCCCTTACCTGCTCACGGTCCGTTCCATCCTTCGGGACCGGGGTTCCTCCATCCGCCTGGGCTCCCAGGACGTCTACCACCAGAACGACGGCGCGTTCACCGGCGAGGTCTCCGTCGCGATGCTCAAGGATTGCGGCGTGCAGACCGCCCTCGTGGGCCACTCCGAGCGCCGCCACGTCATCGGCGAGAAGGACGAACTGATCAACAAGAAGCTCCGCGCACTGCTGGAGGCGGGGATGGACGCCGTGCTCTGCGTGGGCGAGACCCTCGACGAGCGCGAGGCCGGTCACCAGGAGATCGTCAACTCCCGCCAGGTCCGCACGGGCCTGGCCGAGATCCCGGCGCCGTACGCCGAGCGGCTCGTCATCGCGTACGAACCCGTCTGGGCCATCGGCACCGGCAAGACCGCGTCGCCGCAGGACGCGCAGGAGATGCACGCTTCGATCCGCAGCCTCATCTCGCGCCTGTACAACGCCGACGTCGCCGCACGCGTCCGCATTATCTACGGCGGCAGCGTCAAGGCCGACAACGCCGCGGAACTCTTCTCCCAGCCCGACATCGACGGCGGACTCATCGGCGGGGCCTCGCTCAAGAGCGCGGACTTTGTCGCCATCACCAAGGCCGCGGCGGAGGCCGCGAAAGACAAGGCCTGACCCGTCCGCACACGCCGTGAGCCCTCCGACGTGACCCCCGCCAAGCACATGCTCGATCTGGCCGCGCGTCTCGCGCTCCGGGGCGCCGGGCGTGTGGAGCCCAACCCGCTGGTGGGCTGCGTGATCGTCAAGGACGGTCGGATCATCGGCATGGGCCACCACCGCGAATACGGCGGCCTGCACGCCGAGCGCGAAGCGCTCGCCGACTGCGCCCGCCGCGCGGAAAGCCCCCGAGGATCGACCGTCTACTGCACCCTCGAGCCCTGCGGCGGTCACGGCAAGCAGCCCCCGTGCGTGGAAGCCCTCGTCGCGGCGGGGGTTTCACGAGTGATCTTCGCCAGTCTCGATGAGTCCCCCAACAAGGGCCGCGGCGCGATGCAACTCAAGGCCGCGGGCATCGGCGCCGAACTCTGCCGCGACAGCCCACTCGCCTCGGGCCTGTGCGTGCCGTGGGCCAAACGCGAATCAACCGGCCTGCCCTGGGTGGTCGCCAAGTGGGCCCAGACGATTGACGGCCGCGTCGCCACACGCAGCGGCGAGAGCAAGTGGATCAGCAACGAGCGCTCGCGTGCCCGCGTCCACCGCCTCCGCGCCCGCGCCGACGCCATCCTCACCGGCATCGGCACGGTTCGCGCCGATGACCCGCTCCTGACCGCCCGCGGCGTACGCCAGGTCCGCCGCTGCGCCGCCCGCATCATCGCCGATACCGATCTCGACCTTCCCACCGACGCCAAACTCGTCCAGACCGCCCGCGAAACGCCGACCTACGTCGCGTGCGACCGCGACCTGCTCGCAGCCGAAATTACTTCCGAGAAACGCGCCCGTCTGGAATCCGCGGGTGTGAAACTCATCGGCGTTCCCCGCAGCGGTCAGGGCCAGCGGCTCAACATGCGTGAGCTCCTGCGCGTGCTCTGGTCGGAGTTCCGATTCGCCACAGTCATGATCGAGGCCGGCCCCGGGCTGCTGGGCGGCATGTTCGACGAGGACCTCATCGACGAGGCCGTGGTGTACATCGCCCCGCTCATGCTCGGCGATGAACTCGCCAAGAGCGTGGCGGTGGGGCGGTTGGCCGAATCCCTTGGCGCGGCACGCCGCTACGACCTGTGGCGCATCAAGGCCCTCAGCAGCGACGTCGAGTTGACCTACCGCCGCGCCCTGCACCACACGCGCACCGCCTGACGCGAGGAGTCCTACCGGATTTCCTTGCGCAGGATCGTCACCAGCTCCGCCCGCTCTTCCTTCGTCAGCGTGCCCCTGAGGGTCGCCGCGTCCCACCCCCACACCGCCGCCCGCGGCGTGGGATCGTCCGCGTGCCGCGGGATCAGGTGCCAGTGCACGTGCCCCACCTGGTTGCCCAGGCACTCGTAGTTGATGCGGACCGGCCCGCCATCGGCGCCGTCGGTGGCGAACACATTGCGGATCACGCCCGCCACGATCGCCACGTCCTCGAACAGCCGCAACTGGCGTGACGTCTGCATCTCGTCCATGTGCTCAACATGCGTCTTGAGGATCAGCACGCACCATCCCGGGCACCCCTGGTTCTCGCCCAGCATCACGTACGACTCCGAAAGCTCGGTGATGAAGCTCGGGTTGTCCTTGATCTGGGAGATGACGTCGCACAGCGGGCACTGCATGCAAAAAAGGTAGTCACCGGACCCCGCGATCGGCCGCCTCAGCGATCCTTGGTCCGCCGCGCCGCCCGCCCGATGAGCACCCCAAGCAGCAACGCGGCGGCGAACAACGCGACGCCCGATACGACGTAGGTGACGATCTCTTCGGTGGTGCTCGTGAACCCCATGCGTCGCGACCGATCAGCCGCTGCTCTGCGCCCGCCGCAGTTCGGCCATCGTCTTCTTCAATTGCCGCTGCAGGAGCGACACCTTGAGCAGACTGCGCACCCGCGTGACCAGCTCCAGCTTGTTCACCGGCTTGGTGAGGAAGTCGTCCGCGCCGCTCTCCAC
>JBGAMO010000032.1:0-19223 GCA_044222845.1 Phycisphaerales bacterium | reverse complement strand
GCCGCTCTCCACCGCCCGTTCCGCGTCCGAGACTTCGTTCAGCGCCGTCACCATCACGATCGGGATGTCCGCCGTGGCCGGGTCCTTCTTGATCTTGGCGCACACCTGGAACCCGCTCATCCGCGGCATCATCACGTCCAGAAGAATCAGGTCCGGCGCCTGCTTGGCGACTTCCTCCAGAGCCTCGATCCCGTCGTTGGCGGTGCGGAGCTCGCAGCCCAGTTCCTCGAGGTACGCCAGCAGCAGTTCCAGATTCTGCTCGTTGTCGTCCACCAGCAGCACGCTGCGGCCCGTGATGTCCGGTGACTCGGAAGCGGCGCGATCGGTCGGCGTGGGAGGTGTGGTCGGCATGGCTGCGGCCTTGGAGCGGCGGCGATCAATCATACCGCCCGCCCAGCAGGGCGGCGTACCAACGTACTCTCTGTCAGCAGCCCGTCCCCGTCTATCGGATCCATCTCACACTACTGCACGCGCATGCCACCCACCGATGCCACCACCGCGTACGTCGTGACCGCGACGTTCCCCTCCCTCGAACTGCGCGACGAGTACATCGCGTGGCTCCGGTCCGGCCACCTCGCCGACGTGGTGGCCGCGGGTGCCCTGACCGGGGAGATCGTGGAAGTGTCAGACCCCTCAACACCACCGAGGGTGCAAGCCCGGTACACGTTCGCGAACCCGCAGGCTCTGGAAACGTATGTGAAGGACCACGCCCCCCGGCTGCGCGCCGAGGGGCTGGCGAGGTTTCCCGCGTCCCGGGGCGTGACGTTTGAACGCCTCGTCGGACGGGTCGTTTTTCGTTTGGATTGATCGAGCCGGATCAGGCTGTTGGACTGGTTCACAAGGACTGGTTCACAAGTTGATTCGGGGGGAAACGGGCAAGCCCGCGCCGAACACGGGTCGGCTGCGAACAATCGCCGTTGCGGCGTTCCGTGACGGCGTTGCGTGGTACCCTGAGCGTCCGATAGGGTTTGGGCTTGCAGATACCCAGCGATGAAACTCTGTTCGAGCAGCACCGGCGGGGCGACCCGGGCGCTTTCCGTGCGCTCATCGAGCGGCACCAGAACGATCTCCTGCGTTTCCTGACCCGTCTTATGGGCGATCCCGCCGGGGCCGAGGATGTGTTCCAGGAGGCCTTCCTGCAGGCCCACACCGCCAGCCACACATTCGATCCAGAACGCAAGTTCCGACCCTGGTTGTTTACCATCGCGGCGAACAAAGCACGGGACTACTTACGTAGAAAGGGTCGCCGCCGCACGCTCGATCTGTCGGCCCCCGTTGACGGGAAGTCCGACGGCGGCGGAGATGGAACAGCGGGATCGTTCATCGACCTCATGGAGGTGGACGTTCCCCCGCCCGATGCCGCGCTGGACCGTCAGGAGACCAGCCATCGGGTGCAGAAGTGTCTGGATCAGTTGCCCCATTCCCTCCGGGAGATTCTTCTCTTGTCGTACTTCCAGCGCCTGAGCTACCTGCAGATCGCCGATGAACTCGGCATCCCGCTGGGAACCGTCAAGAGTCGCCTGCACTCCGCCGTCGCGGGTTTCGCGAAGCGCTGGAAGGCGACAGAACCGCAGGGAGAGAACGGCGACACGGGCCACACCGATCGGGAAGGTTGAATGAACGAACGAGATTTCCAGTCCGATGCCGTCCTGAGCCACGCCGACCAGCGCGCCGTGGACGCGTTGCTCGACTCTGGCCTTGATGTGAACGCAGTCCCCGAAGATCTCCGCGACCGCGCCAAACGCGTTCTGGCGATACTTCATGCCGCGGGCGGCACGGGCGACGCCGCCAGCCACGGCCTCGCGGAACGTGTGCTCGAACGCGTCCGCCTCACCGGCACCACCACCCCCGCCTTCCTCGCCGCTCCCAAGCTTGCCCTGACCGAGGAACACGACGAGCCGGCCCTCTGCCCGGACGATGAAGAAGCGCTCGACGCGTACGTCATGTCCGGTTACCGAGCCGAAAAGGTGAGCTCCTCCCTCCGCGATCGCGCCATGCAGATGGAGTTCCTGGGCCAGTTGATCGCCACCACGCCCACGCAGCCCGCGTCAGCGTCCCTGGTGGATCGCACCCTCGCCGCCGTCGCCGCCACTCCGGTGCGTCGCTCCGCGCCCACGAACCTGGTGACGCGCTCCTCGGGCTTCCGCCTCGCCGACCTTGTTTCAATCGCCGCTGCTCTGGTCCTCGCCGGCTCACTCCTCTGGCCGGTGCTCACGACCATGCGCGGCAGATCTTCCCGCGTGGCCTGCGGATCCAACATGGCCACCATCGCCGGCGCGTTCGGCTCCTACGCCAACGACAACCGCGACGCACTCCCCATGGCGGTCGCCTCGTTGGGCGGGCCCACGTGGTGGGAGGTGGGCACCAGCCCCGAGCGTTCCAACGCCGCGAACCTCTTCACCCTGCCCAGGCAGAACTATGTCTCGCTCAAGGACATGGCGTGCGTGGGCAACCCCAACGCCGACCGCGACTGCGGCTCGTGCTGCAACCGCACGGACTGGGATTGCATCAAGTCCGTGTCGTACAGCTACCAGGTGATGTTCGGCAAGGACCGCCCCTCGTGGGGCCAGCGGCGTGCCGCAGGTTCGGCCCCGATGGTGATCCTCGCGGACAAATCCCCCGTGGTGGCCCGCGCCTCGATGGGCGAACCCATCAACCCGATGGAAAACTCCGCCAACCACGGCGGCGACGGCCAGTGGGCCGTCCGCACAGATGGTTCGGGCGTCTGGCTTTCCAGCCCGCAAATCGGGGATGACAACATCTGGCTCCCCGGCATCTTCGACGTTGCCATCGCCAAGGTGCGCGAGCAGGTCCGCCAGGGCAACTACTCCGGTCAGGTGCGTCTGCACGGCAACGAGGTGCCGTCCGCCTCCGATGAAACGTTCGTCGGCCCCTGAGTGTGGTTCAGCCCGCCGCGACCCCGACTAAGGCCAGCAGACCCGAAAAGTCCCGCACCGTGTAGCGTGCGCAGGCTTCGCCCGGCCCATTCGCGCCAGCCCCCGACTTCCCGAATCTCCGGTGCATGTGCACCGTCTGAATCCCCATCGCCGACGCCGGCGCGATGTCGTGGCCGATGCTCGACGCAACGTGCAGCACCTGCCGGGGCGAGAGTCCGTGCCGCTCCATGGCTTCCTGAAAGTTGTGCGGGCTGGGTTTGTACGAGCGGCACTGCTGCGCGGTGACGACCCAATCAACCGCGAAGCCTGCCGCGCTCGCAGTCGCGGCGAAAAGATCATCATCAACGTTCGAGATGACCCCCACGCGGTATCGCGTCCGCAGCCTCGCGAGCCCTGCCGCCGAATCCGGGAACGCGGGCCACCTTGGCAGCGAATCTGCCAGTATCCCGTCATTGTGGGGCGTGAACCCGAACTTTTCCGCCAAGGCCCGCGTCACCAGGCCGAGCACCTCGCGGTACGGCCGGAACGGGCCCGCCTCGATCGCCCGCTCGCTCTCCGCGAACGCCCCGAGAAGCGCGTCATCCGTGACCGACGCGGGCAGCACCGGCCGCATCGCCGCGATGATCCCCGCCTCCCAGTCGATCAGCGTGCCGTAGCAGTCAAACGTGATAGTCGCGATGCCCTGCATGCTCATAGCAACGCCTCCGCGAGCAGTTGCATCGGGTGCAGCGCGGCGCGTCCCGCCCCGTCGTGGATCTGGTGCCTGCACGAAGACCCGGGCGCCGCCACCAACGCCTCGGGATTGGCCATCAGCGCCGGCAGCAACGTCAATCCAGCGATCTTCATCGACAGGTCGTACCGGTCCTTCGTGTACCCGAACGCCCCCGCCATGCCGCAGCACCCCGTATCGAGCACCGTCAGCCGGTCGCCGAACGCCTTCCTCAACGCCGCGGCGGATGTCTCCGCGCCCCACAGCGCCTTCTGATGACAGTGCGCGTGCAGCAGCACCGGCGAGTCCGCGCGGAACCGCGGCCGCCTGGGGTGCAGGTCCCACTGCCGCGCCAGGTAATCCTCCGCCAGGAAGCTCTTGGCCGCGAGCCGCCGGCGCACTTCCATAGGCGTCTTGAGTTTCAGCCCCAGCCAGTCGTCCTTGATCGCCGACAAACACGAAGGTTCCGAAAAGAGGATCGCCGCGACAGAATCATCGTCGATCAAGGGTTTCAGCGTTGCGAGCGTCTGATCCGCCATCTCGATCGCTTCGGGCAGCAGCCCCAGCGAGATCTTCGCTCTGGCGCAGCACCCCGCGTCGGCGAGCACGACTCTGTACCCGAACGCCTCGAAGACGCGCTGCACCGCCAGCCCGATCTGCGATTCGTTGTACATCGTGAAGCAATCGCCGAACAGGGCCACCGTCGGCGTGCCCGGTCGCGGCGGGATCGACCGCTTCCACACCCGGGCCAGCGACGCGGAGAACGCCGGCAGTGACCGCTTGGGGTGCAGCCCCAGGATCGCGTTGGCCAGCACCCGAACCGGCGCCAGCCCGTTCACCCAGTTCGCCAATCCCGGCGTGAGGCTCCCCAGCCGGTTCAGCAGGTGGATGGATCCGAATACCTTGGTTTGCAACGGTGCGCCGCCCGCGGCCTTGTACCGCTGCGCCGTGTACTCGGCCTTGAGCCGCGAGATGTCCACGTTGCTCGGGCACTCGGTCTTGCACGCCTTGCACGACAGGCACAGATCCAGGGTCCGCATCGTCTCCGGATCGGCCCAGATGTTCCCGCCCGCCTCCACGGATTGCCCGGTGATCGCCAACCGCAGCGCGTTGCCGCGGCCCCGCGTGCTGTGCCGCTCATCGAACGTCGCCTGGTACGACGGGCACATGGTTCCGCCCTGCTTCTTGCGGCACACGCCCGCGCCGTTGCACATCTCCACCGCGCCGTCGAAGCCGTGCTGGTCGTGGTAGTCAAAGTACGTTTCGACATCCCGCGGCGCCGACACCGGCCGCGACGCCGGCTGCACCCGCAGTTGCTGCGCAATGCTCGCGATCGGCCGCGGCTCCACGATGTTCCCCGGGTTGAGCAGGTTCCCCGGATCGAAAATCGCCTTGATCTCGCGGAACGCGCCCATCAGTTCCGGCCCGAAGTACCGCTCCAGCAGCGGCCCGCGCACCCGCCCGTCCCCGTGCTCGCCGGACATCACGCCGCCCAGGCTCTTGGCCAGGTCCGCGGCCTCCACCGCGATCTTCTGCATGATCTCCCGGTCGCCCGCGTCGTGAATGTCAATCAGCGGCCGCACGTGAAGCACGCCCACCGACGCGTGCGCCCAGTACGCCGCCCGCGTGCCGTGTCTGGTCACGATGTCGCGGAGCCGCTTCACGAACTCGCTCAGGTGCTCCACGGGGATCGCGTTGTCCTCGATGAACGTGATCGGCTTGCGGTTCCCGGGGATCCCGTGCAGCAGCGGCTCGCCCGCCTTGCGGAGTTTCCACGCGTTGAGCATCGGGCCCGCCTGGGTGTGACGCTGTGCCGCCACGCCCCGCGTCCGCTCGCTCAGCCGCTCGAACCGCTCCGCGATCTGCGCATCGGATTCGCCGAAATACTCCACGTAAAGAACCGCCCTGAGCGGCTTCCCGCTCGCCGGCGCGGGCATCAGGTCCACGTACCTGCGGTACTCGATATTCTCCCGCGCCAAATCGATCACGGTGTCGTCGAGCAACTCAACGGCGGTGGGGGACGTTTCCAGGATCGGCATCACCGCCGCGATCGCCTCGTCCAAGTCGTCGTAGCCCAGCACCGCCAGACCCTTGGCCTTCGGTTTGGGGTGCAGGATCAGGTGGGCCCCAAGCGTGACCGCCAGCGTCCCCTCGCTGCCGCACACCAGGTGCGCCAGGTTCACGTTCTCCAGCGCACCCTGCGTCACGGGGCCTTCACGCCACCCCGCCGCCTCCATCGCCTTGAGCACCATGTCCAGCCCGTAGCCCGCGTTGCGGCGGATCGTCTTGGGGAACCGTTCGCGGATCAACGCGGCGTGCCGTGCCACTACGCCGCACACCTCGGCCGTGATCTTCTTCACCAGCGGGTCGCTCGCGCCTCGCTCAAACACCAGCCGCCGCCCCGCCGCGTCCGCTCGCGCCAGCGCCACCTCCACCGCCTCCACGTTTTCGCTCGTGCGGCCGTACCGGATCGATCTGGCCCCCGCGGCGTTGTTCCCGATGCACCCGCCGATGTTGGCGTGCCGGCTCGTCGCCGGGTCGGGCGCGAAGAACAGCCCCGTCGTGCCGATCGCGTCGTTGAGATCATCGATGGTGATGCCCGGCTCCACGCGCGCCCGCCGCGACGCCGCGTCAACGCTCAGCACACTCCGGCAGTTGACCGAAAAGTCCAGCACCACCGCCCTGTTCGTGCACTGCCCGGCCAGGCTTGTACCCCCGCCCCGGGGCAGGATCGGAACCCCATGACCGGTGCAGAACGCCACCGCCCTCGCTGCGTCCTGCGTCGATGCGGGGATCACGACCGCCAGAGGTTCTACCTGATAGAGCGATGCGTCGGTCGCGTACAGCAGCCGGTCGTGGAGCCCGGTGCGTACCTCGCCCTCGACGGCGTTGGCCAGTTCTCGCATCGGCAAAGGATGTTCGGTGACGGTCATGTTCGTCGTGAGGGTAGTTCCGCGCCGCTTCACGCCGCGCCGCAAGGTCAGGCCATCTACCCTCTCGTGAATGCCCCTGTTGAGCGTCAACATCGACCACGTCGCCACGATCCGCCAGGCCCGCTACAGGCAGGCCGCGGAGTACGGTGAGCCCGACCCCGTGCGTGCCGCCCACGAAGCGGAACTGGGTGGGGCCGACGGCATCACGATCCATCTGCGTGAAGACCGCCGCCACATCGTCGACCGCGACGCCCACATGCTCCGCTCCACCGTCCACGTCCGGTTCAACCTCGAGATGGCCGCCACCGATGCGATGATCGAGTTCGCCGAGAAGATCCGGCCCCATTCCTCGATGCTCGTGCCCGAGGGCCGCAACGAAGTCACGACCGAAGGCGGCCTCGACGTCGCGGGCCAACTGCCGCGCCTCAAGCACGTGGTCGCCCGTCTCGCCGCCGCGGGGTGCGTCACCTCCGCCTTCATCGACGCGGAGATGAAGCAGGTGGAAGCCGCGCACGCCGCCGGCTTTGACGTGTGCGAGATCCACACCGGACCTTACGCGGCCCGCTTCCTCGCCAAGGGCGGGGACTTCCGCGACGCGGCCCTGCTGGACGAACTGCGCAAGGTGCGCGACGCCGGCAAGGCCATCGTTGCGCGGGGCATGCGATTCAACGCCGGCCACGCGCTCAACTACGTTAACGTGGGCCCCATCGGGGCCCTGCCCGGCGTGAGCGAACTGCACATCGGCCACGCCATCGTCTCCCGCGCCATCCACACCGGCATGATGCAGGCCGTGCGCGACATGAAGCACGCCATCGGACTCGCCCGCCTGCCAGAAGGACTCCAGCCATGAGCATCAACCCGGGCGTCGCCCGATTCCAGAGACAACTCGCCGCGGAAACCTGGGCCGACTCGCTCGTGCTCGACTCGCTCCTGAGCGTTCCGGAGCCCGCGCGAGGCTCCGTCGCGTACGACCGCGCGGTCCGGCTCCTGCCGCACAACGTCCTGGCCCGCCATATCTGGCTCCGCCGTCTGAAAGGCGAGTCCCACGAAGCCCCCAAGGACTGGTTCCCGGCCTGGTCGATCGACGAGACCCGCGAGAAGTGCAAGCAGGCCGACGCCGTCTGGTCCGCCTACCTCGCGGGCCTCACCGACGCCGACCTGGCCCGCGAATGCCGTTACCAGAACAGCGAAGGCAAGCAGTTCTCCAGCCTCGTCGAGGACATCCTCATCCACGTCTTCAACCACTCCACCTACCACCGCGGCCAGATCGCCCGCCTCGTCACCGAATGTGGCGGACATCGCGCCGGCACGGATTACATCGGCCACACGCGCCGCACGCTCTGATCTTCGTCTTTCCTTCCCGGCGGCGCGCACGCGCCCGCTCCAGGGGCGAACATGCCCGGTGAACCCAACAGCCCAGTCACCGACGACGCCTCCGCGCAGGCATTCCTCGACGCGCTGACGAACATCGAGAAGATCGCCCCGCGCCGCGTCGACCCCTCCCGCGCCTTCAACCTTGCCCGCATGGAGCGGCTCGTCGCCGAACTGGGCCACCCTCAGCACGCCTGGCGGTGTGTGCACGTCGCCGGGAGCAAGGGCAAGGGCAGCGTCTGCGACATGCTCGCCGCGGCCTTGCGAGGCGCCGGCCTGTGCGTCGGCCTGTACTCCAGCCCCCACCTCGTCCACGAGCGCGAGCGCATCAGCGTCAGCGGCCGGATGATCTCCGCCGCCGAGTTGGTCCATGCCGTGCGCCCCGTCGCCGCCGCCGCGGCCCGCGTGCCCGAGAACCTGGGCGCCGTCTCCCGCTTTGAAGCACTCACCGCCGCCGCGTTCGCGCACTTCCGCGAATCCGCCGTGGATGTCGCCGTCGTCGAGGTCGGCATGGGCGGATCGTTCGACGCCACCAACGTCGTGCGGCCCGCCGTCTGTGCCATCGCCGCGATCCATCCCGAGCACGCCGAACTGTTGGGCGGCACGCTCGAATCGATCGCCGCCCACAAGGCCGGCATCATGAAGCCGGGCGTCCCCTGCATCACGATCCCGCAGGACGACCGTGTGACCGAGGTGCTCAGGGCCCGCGCCATGGAAGTCGGCTGCCCGCTCCTGGTAGTCGGTCAGGACATCCCGTTCCACGTTCACCACGAACCCCACGCCCGCATCCTCGTGACGATCCGCGTCGGCGACACCGGCCTGGATCACGTCGCCGTTCCGCTCCCCGGCGAGCACCAGGCGCTCAACGCCGCCCTGGCCCTCGCGTGCGTCATCAAACTTCAGCAGTTGGGAGTTTCGCTCCGGCTGGACAAGGTGAAAGAAGGGCTCGCACTCACGCCCCGCCGAGGCAGGCTGGAACTCGTCCGCGAAAGCCCCCGGGTGGTGATCGACGGCGCCCACACGCCCGAGTCCGTCCGCGCCCTGCTCCACACCCTGCGCACCGCGTTCGATTTCGACACGCTCATCGCCGTCTTCGGCTGCGCCTCGGACAAGAACGCCAGCGCCATGCTCATCGACCTCGCCGCGAGCGCCGACAAGATCGTTCTCACACGCGCGAAGGGGCCACGGGCCGCGGACCCAAAGGACTTGAAGGCGATCCTGAAAAAGGACACCGGCAAATCCGCGCAGATCGTGCCCGACTGCGCCGAGGCGGTGCAGATTGGTATCCAGGCCGCCAGCGGCCGGTCTCTGGTGCTGGCCTGCGGCTCGTTCGCTGTCGCCGGCGAAGTCAAGGCAGCGCTGCAGCCCTGAGCGCGCTCACTTGGCCTTGACGGAGGCCAGGATCTCGGCTTCCTTCTCCGCCGGGAACGCCTTCGGCTGTGTCAGCCGCTTCTGACGATCCTCGGGCAGCGTCTTGAGCCACTCCAGCGTCGCTTTCGCCGTGTCCGACACGGCCCGGCTCTTGAGGCCCTTGGCGATCGCCTTGGCAGCGCTGCGCGTGTGGAAGCCCTTCATCTCGCCCTTGGGCGGAACCCAGATCGGCGGTTGGGCGCCGTTCTTTTCCAGCGTCTCGGCGTCGACCCAGGTGAACTTCGCGTCCCCGCCCACGCCCGTCTTCACGTCGTCGAGCATCTGGCCCATGTTGAGCGGCTTGTTGGGGCCCACCGCGTTGTACACGCCGTTGATGTTGTTCTCGATGCAGTGGACAATCCACTCGCCCAGGTCGCGCACGTCGATGATCTGCACCGGGTCCGCCGGCGTGCCCGGCGCCAGCACCTCGCCGCCCTTGGCGATGCGCCAGGGCCAGTAGTTCCAGCGATCTGTCGGGTCGTTGGGCCCCACGATGAAACCGGGCCGGATGTTGCACACACGCCCGGGCATGATCTTCTCCGCCGTCTGCTCGCACAGCGCCTTGAGCGGCCCGTAGTTCTCGAACTCCTTACCCATCTCTTCCACCGTCGGGTCCGCGATCGTCGCGAGTTCGTCCGATTCGTCCAACCCCTCTTTGTCGTTGTTCTTGTACACCGACACGGTCGAGATCAGCACGTACTGCCCGCAGTTGGGCGCCAGCAGATCGCACGAGGCCTTGGTGATCCGCGGCACGTAGCTCGATGTGTCGATCACCGCGTCCCACTTGCGACCCTCGAGCGCCTTGAGGCCTTCGCCCTTCTTGGGGTCGCGGTCGCCGACCAACTTTTCCATGTCGGGGAACATCCCGCCCTTGCGCTTCTCCGTCACACCCCGGTTGAACAGCGTGAGCGTGTGGCCGCGGGCCTGCGCCGCGTCCACGCACGCCGGTCCCAGGAAGCCGGTCCCGCCCAGGATCAGTATCTTGAGCGGCTTGGCCGCCTTGTCATCCCGCCGCGCCCACGCCCGCGGCGTCAGCACCGAGGCGGTGGCCAGCGCCGCTCCCGTGGCGATCGTGGATTGAAGGAACTCGCGGCGGGTGGATGTCGACATGCGATACTCCATAATGGCTGCTCGTGGATACACGCGGGGATGCCCGCGAGGTTATCTCGGACAGGATGCGCCCTCACGCCGGAACCGTCACACAGGTCCGCTCAGCCGAGACGTCGGCAACATCCTATCAAAATCCAATCGGGTTCGCAAAGAGCCCTCAAATCGGGGAGTTTTTCCGCAGGACTGCCGATAGAGGGCTATCGGACGGCCTGCGCCGACGCGTCATTCGACGCTCCAAGGAATGAAATATGCCTCCAAAACAGGGATTGTCGTGGGAAGCGTGGATCAGTGCGATCATCCTTGCCGTGCTCGGCGGGATCGTCGCCACCGCGCCCACCCAGGCACCTGTCAGCAAGCGCCCCGGCGTCGATGCTTCATTGGTCGCCGCCGACCGCGCCGCCGAAACTTCCGAAGTTCAGATCCGTGCATGGGAAGACCCATTGCTCGCCGCGGCGGTTGACAGCAAGAAGCGGGTCACGCCAGCCCCGGCCGCGCGCTCTGAGGCTTCGATCAGCGCACAGCACGAGCCGATCTTTGATTCCAGCGACGGGGGCCTTGCCACGCTCCGCAAGTCTCTCCATGCCGCCGCGACCGGCAAAGGGCTGACGTTCCTCGTGCAGGTGATGGATTCGGGCACCGGCACCGAGAGCGAGGAGTCCCGCCGCCTGGACCGCATGGCCCTGCTCGCAGCGGTCTCCCGCTCCGGCGGGTCGTGGGAAGGATCCCGCGAAGCACTGCCCTACTTGCGCCTGGCACGCCCCGGCAAGGACGGGCTCTCGTCGGTGGCGCCTTACCAGCTCTGCACCGTGGGCGGGAGACTGTGCCTGGTGATGCACCTCTCCGACCGCATGTTCGCCGACATGTACGCCCTGGTGATGTTCGAGAGCATGGTGAACGAACTGCTCTTCGACGGCGCCGAAAGCCCCGAAGCACGCACCGCCATGGCCGCGGCGACCAACGCGATCCTGTTGCGCAAGAACTCCGGGGCCATGATCGATGACCTCGGCTACGGCGCCGCCGTGATGTCCTCTGCCCCGTCCGGCGACGACGGGGGCATCCGCTGCGAGATCATCAACGTCAGCTCCACCGCCGCCGCGGCCGTCATCGCCCGCAAAGCCGAGAAACGCTACTCGGATTTCTCCGGTCTTCCGCCCGACCAGAAGATCAAGGACATGCTCCAGGCCTGGGCCCGCGCCGAAGAGAAAGCCCTGGCGATCCCGGACCCCGCCGACTCGTCCCGCAACTCCCGCGCCGCGACGTTCGGCCGGCTCACCATCCGCCGCATCCTGGGCGGCGACCCGCAGTTGATCGCGCTCCTCCACAACGAACTCAAACTCCGCCGCCTGGACCCTGAGTCCAACGAGAACACCGTCGTCATCATCCACGAGACCGACAGCGCGTACGGCGAAGCCTTCGCCGAGGAGTTCGCGAAGACCGACAACGCGCCCAACGCCACCGCCGACGATCGCTCCAGCAACATCCGCCGCCTGTCCTTCTTCGCCGGTCTCGACGGCGTGCCCCGCAGCGAGGGCGGCCGAAACGCCGCGGCGCAGGCCAAGTCCGACGCGGAGCAGATGCGCAAGGCCGGCGCGGTGGTCGAGCCCACCACTCCCCAGGGCTTCGCGCAGGTCGATTACATCTACCGCCGCCTCGCCGAGTACGACCGCGAGTTCTCCATCTCACGCCGCCGTCTCTCCGCCGTCGTCATCTGCGCCAGCGACACCTTCGACAAACGCCCGCTGATCCAGATGGTCAAGTCCCGCTTCCCGACGGTGGCCATCCTCACCACCGACATGCACGCCTTCTTCTCCGATCCCTCGGACTACAAGGCCATGCGCAATCTCATCGTCGCCTCCCATCTGGACCTCTCTCTGGGCGATGCGATCCAGGGCGCCTTCCCGCCATTCCGGCACGCCTATCAGGCCGCGATGTACCTGGGCGTGCAGTCCGCCCTCGCCCCCGCCAAGCTCCCGGCGGAGGGAACCACCAAGGCGTCCCGGAACGAGCGGGCCCGGCTTCTCGCCATCGACCAGATCAAGTCGTACGCCCCCCGCGGCCGCGTCTACGAGATCGGCCGCGAGGGCGCGGTGCTCCTCCCGACCCCGAACGCGACCGCCGATGCGCAGGACGCCGCGTTCTACCCCGTCCTCTCCGGCGCGTACTCGCTCCCCATGTGGGTCGGGGTGATCGCCGGCGTCGTCGCCCTGCTGGTCAGCTTTCTCATCGTCCGAACCATACTTTCGGGCACCCCGATGCGATGGGTGCTCCGCGGCTGGAATCTCCAGCGCGGGTCCGCCGTGCGCCGTTGGGCCGCGATCGTCGCGGGGTTTCTCGTCATCGCCACCATTTCCGTGCTGGCCTTCCACAACGTGCTGCCGGCGTGGGCGATGTGGACCATCTTCGCATCCGCGTCCGTGCTCTACCTCTGGCTCGCTGAACGCGCGATCCGCAAGGACCTTTGGATCGCCAAGGCCTGGCTCGTGGTGGTGCTCCTGCCCCTGGCATCCGCCGCCGTCGCGCTGGCGACACCGCGGTGGGGGTTGGGCTGGCGTCTGCTCTTCTGGCCCTCCATCGGCGTCATCGGCGCTGTGGGCCTTCTGGGCTTCGCCGCCTGGATGGTCCTGTCCAACCGCAAGGGCGACATCGATGAAACCGGCATCGAGGCCCAGGACATGCGCACGCCAGACGAGCCCGCCGGCCCCCGCCCGCGCCCGCCCGCCAGACCATGGGCACGCCTCCACCGTGGCGGCATGCTCTTTGTCGCCTGCCTCGCCGGCGCCGCCGGAATCGGTGTCATCCTCGTCTGCCTCGGTAGCGGCCCCAACGGCGAGCCCCGGGCCTGGTTCGACGGTGTCAGCGCCTGGCCCAGCATGATGATCCGACTGACCGCCGTGCTCGCCTCCACGGCGTTCCTGATCGTCACGCTCCGGTGGCTGTGGGGCATGAGCGAGGTCGGCGGGTGCCTCGACCTGCTCAAGGAGGACGAGCCAAAGGCCCAGAAACTCATGGCCCGTGTTCGCCGCGAGCCCGACTACCCCGCGTGGACGCAGCGGACCGGGATCATCGGCGCGTTCATCCGCGCGGGCGTGGTCGAGTGGCCCGCCCCCGTCCGCCAGCAGGACGGGCTGGTCGACGTCGAGATGCTTCTCCGCCAACTCCATTTCAAGAGCCTGGCGAAGAACAGCGCCATCCGAGTCGGCGTCATCACCTTGGCCTTCTGCCTCATGTGCGCTGGTGTCATGGGCGCCGTGGGGATGCCCCCGGCACCGATCCGCGGCGAGTTCGCCTACGGCACTCACCTGGCCATCATGATGCTCCTGGCGCTCACGCTCAATCTGCTCGTCTTCGTCATGTGGGACGCCGCCCGCCTCTGCGATCGCTTCATCCGCAACCTCGCGCGCCACGGCTCGGTCTGGCCAGCCGACATCACCGCCGCCGCCCGCGCGCAGACCGGCGTGCACCGGCGGTACGTCGGCTCCTGGCTCGACGTTCGGAGCATCGGCCGCGTCACCGGCGTCGCCAACAAGATGGTCTACATGCCCGTGCTCGTGATCGCCTTCTCCTCCATCGCGTGGCACCGCAGCATCGACGCCTGGCCGTTCAACTGGCTCGGCGTGCTCATCTACGGCTTCAGCATCGTCGTGGCCGCCATCGCGGCCTTCTCACTTCGCCGCTCCGCCGAGTTCGCCCGCAACGAGGAGATCGCCCGCCTCGAACGCGAACTGGGCGTCCTGCAGCGCGAGCAGACCGCCGTCGCCGACCTTGATGAGTTCACCGTCGAGGTCAAGCTCACCGATCGTTCCGACTCGCTCTACGTCGAGACCGTCCGGCTCGTCCGGGGCGATTGCTCCGCCGGTGATTCCGGCCTCCCCGAGATCAACACCGCCCTCGCCGGCGCTGTCGCCGCGAGCATCGAGGTCGGCGCCGAAGACGGCGACGCCGCGCTCTGCGATGGCGCCGTCATCAGCTCGCTCCGCTCCCGCGGCACCAGCTTCCAGTTCATCCGCCACGACAACAAACTCAGGATCGCTGCCGCGGGCGCCGAGCAGGCCCAACTCACGCTCAAGGAAACCGCCGCGCTCCGCGCTTCGCTCTCCAGGGCCGCCGCGTGCAAGCCCCGCGCCGATCGCTACAAGTGCCTCGCCGATACCTACTGCGCCGACATCAAGGGCCTCATCGAGCGCATCCGCGGCATCCGCGACGGAGCGTTCGCGCCCTGGGCCGAAGACCCCGTTTTCCGCGCCATCGTCCTGCCCGCCCTGGGCTTCGTCTCCATCCGTTTCGCCGACTGGATCAACACCGTCGTACGCCCCTGACTCTCCCTTCCGCTCAAAGCACGCGGTTCCATCGGTCCCATCTCGTAGTTATCCGATCAACTTCCTGTCGTTGGGGGCTTGTTCACTTGTTTATTGGCCGGAATCGCGCATACTTGTGTAGGTGCGAGGTGTTGTCAAAACTCTGTGTTTGTTATCGCTCTCCTGCGCCGCGTTCGCCCAGGAGCCCGCGATCAACCGTGACGCGATCCGCCCCGTCTTCGACAAGATGAAGACGGGCCGCGCCGACGTCGTCGGCATCGGCGACAGCAACGAGTTCATGCTCGGTGTCGGCTGGGACGAGGGCTGGACCCGCGTGCTCAACCAGCGATATGGCCTCTACGCCACCGGACTGCTCGCATTGGGCGAAAGCTCCGGCATCGGCAGCGGTGCCGGGTACGGAGTGTCCGTTTTCTCCACGTACTCATCCGCCGAGTTCCAGTACACCGGCGCACCCGCGGAACTCGACAACTACCTCAACAACCCGCCGTCGCTGCTCGCCCCCCTCAACTACTTGTACGTGCCGGAAGGCAATTCCGTCAGCGGCACCGTCGGCAACGGCATCACCCTCGCCACCGATTGCCCGGTGAGCGTGAACGCACCCGTGCGATTCCACTTGCTCTACGGCCTGTTCCCCGGCACAGGTCCGGGCGAGATCCGCCCGATTCTGCGGCGCGACACGTCCCCATTCACTATCCTCGCGCAAAGCCCGGTCTTATCCACCCGCTCCGGCCCGGGTCAACCCCGTCGCATCGCCAGCATCGCCCTGGACCTGCCCCGTTCTCGCCGTTCGTATCCCATCTCGATGCGAATGACCGGCCCCTTCGATTCCATCATCGGCCCCGCCATAGGTTTCTATGCCCGGGTCGAGGACACCTCCGTCTCGCACGGCGCCTCCTTCAGCACGATGTACGGCTTGGGCAGCCAGTCACTGCGCGACATGGCCGCCGCGCTGCAAGCTTCCAGCGACGATACGCTCACGCTCTACTTCACCAGCATCCGCGCCCTGCAGGACGAGCCCAGGCGAGTCCTCGTCCGCATCGCTTCCGGCCTCAACGACCGCGCCGAGCCCCTCCCCAGCGTCGGCCCCTCCCACGTCGCCGCCGGCAACTCCGCCGCGGCGTACGAAGACAATCTCCGCGCCATCCTCGCACGCATCACCGAAATCTGGGTCGCCAATGGCTGGCCTCAGGATGAACTCCACTTCCTCATCACCCCCTCGCACCCCGTCGCCGATCCCGACGATCCCATGCTGCTGGCTTACCGCGACCGCGCCGACGCCGTCGCGTTGTCCAACCCGCGCACCGCCAGCGTCCACCTCGATCGGCTGACCAGCGCCACCGAGATGCTCGCCGACGGCTGGTACCAGTTGGGCGGATTTGACCGCAACCACCTCAACCCCCCCTATTACCAGATCCTCGCCCAGCGAGAGCTGCTCTCCCTCATCTCCCTGGCCTGCCCCGCCGACTTCAACGAAGACGGCGGCATCGACGGCGCCGACGTCGAAGCCTTCTTCCAGACCTGGCGTACCGGCGACCTGTTCGCGGACGTCAACCAGGACGGCGGCGTCGACGGGAGCGATGTGGAATCCTTCTTCGAGTTATGGTCCGCCGGAGGCTGCTGACCCTCCGTCGCGGCGTGCGAAGCCCTGCTATATTCCGCCTCTTGAGGAATTCTCCGCATGGCTAGCCCAACTACTTCAGGCGGCTCACAACCCGGTTTGTCACTCCCCGAGGGCGTTCCCCCGCTCGCGGAAGACGCAACTCCGGAACAGAAAGACCTGTACTGGTACACCTACGTGTACCAGGGCGACAAGATGCCCCAGCTCACCATCCGCGCCGTCATCATGGGCGGCGTGCTGGGCATGCTCATGTCGGCCTCCAACCTGTATACCACGCTCGCCATCGGCTGGGCCTTCGGCGTCGCCATCACCGCGTGCGTGATGTCGTACGTGATCTGGTCCGCCATCCGCCTCTGCTCGGGCAAGCGAATCGAGCTCTTCCTGGGCGCCGTGGGTGTCGAACTCGTCGCCTTCGCCCTGTACATGCGCGACGTCTGGCCATTGTGGGCGGCGCTGCTCATGGGCATCGCGGGCATCGTCTTCTTCTCGGTGCTCTCGCGCAAACTGCCCAAGATGTCCGTGCTCGAGAACAACTGCATGGCCAGCACCGCGTCCGCCGCGGGCTACAGCACCGGCTCCACCCTGGCCACCATGTTCGGTTCGCTCCTGCTCCTGACCGACCCCAAGGAAGGCCAGACCTACGCCAACATCCTGACCCGCGACCTTCACCCCGTCTGGGTTGTCATCGTCTTCACGCTCTGCACCGGTCTCATGGGCGTCTTCCTCGCCATCCCGCTCAAGAAGCAGATGATCAACCACGAGCAGCTCCGTTTCCCCTCCGGCATCGCCGCGGCGGAGACGCTCCGCAGCCTCTACAGCGAGAGCGCCGAGGCCATGCAGAAGGCCTACTCGCTCCTGGCCGGCATCGCCGCCGGCGTCATTGTCGGCATCCTCAACACCGGCGAAGGCACGCTCAAAGCCCTCGACCGCGTGATGGAGACCATCAAGGGCTACGCCTTCGACCTCCGCCTCCCCGAGCAGGTGCCCGCGGGCGGCTTCTTCCGCATGGCCGGCGACAAGCTCCTGGGCTTCGGATTCGCCCGCGACGCCGAGGGCCACATCATCTGGAACAAGTGGGCCACCGCCACCGAAGGCATGAAGGGCTACCCGGTCGCCGCCTTCGGCTTTGAGCCCAGCGTGCTGCTCATCGCCGCCGGCATCATCACCGGCCTGCGCGTCTGCATCTCCATGTTCGTGGGAGCCCTGCTCCTCCACGCCGTGGCGGCCCCCCTGCTAATGCAGGCCGATCTCACGATCACCGGCAGCGGCTGGGCCAAGGACGCGGCGGGCGATTGGGTGTTCACCATCGCCAACAAGTCCAAGGACGCGGTCATTAACATGGATTTCAATCGCGCGGGCACCGTCGTCCGCCCGGTGGTCTGGGGCCTGTGGGGCGGCACGGCCGTCATGGTCTTCTCGAGCCTCACGGCCGTTGCGCTTCAGTGGAAGACCATCGTCCGCGCGTTCAAGGGTCTGAGCGGCTCGTCGTCCACGGAAACCACCGCCGCCATGCGCGATATCGAAGTGCCCACGTCCTGGATGGTCGTAGGCCTCATCCCCATCGCCATCGCGATGCTCTTTGTGCAGATCGTGGCGTTCAAGGTCGGCATTTTCGCCGGTATCGTGGCCATCCTCGTTCCGTTCGTCCTGAGCCTTGTGGCCTGCCGCGCCACGGGTGAGACCGACACCACCCCCATCGGCGCCATGGGCAAGGTCATGCAGCTTCTGTTCGCGGTGTTGGCGCCCAACAACATCCAGGCCAACGTCGCCGCGGCGGGCATCGCCGCCAACAGCGCTTCCTCTTCCGCCGACCTGCTCACCGACCTCAAGAGCGGATACCTGCTGGGCGCCAACCCCCGCAAGCAGTTCCTCGCCCAGTTCGTCGGCGTCTTCTTCGGCACCATCGCCATCGTCCCCATCTGGTACCTCATGGTCCCCAGCCGCGAAGCGATCGAGAAGTTCGCCGCCCCCGCCAGCCGCCAGTGGGAAGCCGTCGCCCGCATCCTCGTCCAGGGTGTCGACCGCCTGCCCCAGACCGCCCAGATCGCGATCCTCGTCGGCGCGCTGGTCGGCATCGGCCTGCCGGTCATCGATCGTCTGCTGCCCGCCAAGTACCGCCGCTTTCTTCCCTCCGCCATGGGCCTGGGTCTCTCCTGGGTCATCCCCTTCAGCAGCGCGATCGGGTTCTTCGTCGGCGCCGTGATCGGTTGGATCTGGGAGAAGTCCCACAAGCGTTCCTACGACGCCATCGGCATCTCCACCGCATCCGGACTCATCGCCGGCGAATCGCTCACCAAGGCGGTTGTCGCGATGTGGGCCACCGCCATCGGCCTCCGCGGCGGCTCCTGATCCCCCGTTCTCCTCAACGTCATTTTTTACAATACCGTCTGTGACGACTACGCCCCGGTCTTCCCCGAACCGGGGCGGTTTTTTTACTGTCGAAGGGCCCACCGAAGGTCGATCCCCATCCGTCCGTGCCATGTCCGCGCACGGTTGCGCTTGGGGTCCCGACGTGTCTCTTCGAAAGACCACCCTCATCACCGTCCTCGTCACCGCCGCGTTGCTCGTCGCGGCGTTGTTGGGTGTGTCGCGCTCCATGCTCCTCGAGCGGTTCGCCATCGCCGAAACCCAGGACGCCAAGGACGCCGTCAACCGGGCCAAGGCCGTCCTGGACCGCCAGGTCTCCCGCATCGCCGTCAGCGCCACCGACTACGGCGCGTGGGACGACATCTACAAGTACATGGCGGAACGCAATCAGGACTTCATTGATTCCAACTTCTCCTACAGCACCTTCCAGACCCTCGAACTCTCGCTCCGCGGCATCTACGACACCGACGGCACAATTCTCCTCAACGAGTT
>JBGAMO010000031.1:0-33625 GCA_044222845.1 Phycisphaerales bacterium | reverse complement strand
GGACTTGGTGTACGTTCCGTCGACCGTTTCGAGATCGGCCAGAATGAGTTCGGTGTTGATGATCTCGATGTCGCGGATGGGATCGACGGTGCCGGAGACGTGGATGATGTCCTCGCCGCCCGGGGCCTTGGTGAAACAGCGGACCACTTGAAGAATGGCGTCGACCTCGCGGATGTGGCTGAGGAACTTGTTGCCCAGACCTTCGCCTTGAGAAGCGCCCTTCACGATGCCGGCGATGTCGACCAGGCGCAGCAGCGCGGGGATGACCTTCTGGGTCTTGATGAACGATTGGATGATCTCCAATCGAGGCTCGGGCACCGGCACGACGCCGACGTTGGGCTCGATCGTGGCGAAGGGATAGTTCGCCGCGAGGATATTGGCCCGAGTGAGGGCGTTAAAAAGCGTGCTTTTGCCCACGTTGGGCAGTCCGACGATGCCGGCTTCCATGCGAAGAGGTTCCTGTAAGGGTGAGGGTCACGATGGTAGTGACCCATCGCGCCAGAAGCACGCGGCGGGTGGAATCTGCGGCGGTTTGGACGCGATTTCCGGCGTTGAGCTGGGAGGCCGAGGGGCCGGGCGGCGGTCGGCCTTGCTATTATTCGGTGTTCGCCGTCACCCCCGGCGAGCCCGATCACATTCGAGGCCAGGGGGGTTGGCCCACCACACCGGCATCGTCGCGGAACGCGGCGAGATTTCGGAGTTATTCCATGCCGCAGAACTGGACCAAGAAGGAACTTCTCAGCAACCCCATCAAGCACGTTGACATCACGGGGTTTGACGCCCGGCCGATCGTCGATTCGTACCGCAAGATGGCGTACAGCAGCCGCACGCTGGCGAACGCGGCGGACATCTACTCGATGATGCTCCGCGACAAGGAGTGCGCGGTGATCCTGACCCTGGCGGGCTCGCTGATCAGCGCGGGCCTGAAGAAGGCGATCGTAACCCTGATCGAGAACAACATGGTGGACGCGATCGTCTCCACCGGCGCGAACATCGTGGACCAGGACTTCTTCGAGGGCCTGGGCTTCAAGCACTACATCGCCCCCGGCAGCCCCGAGGCGCCTCCGGTGGACGACATGACGCTGCGCAACTGGATGATCGACCGCATCTACGACACGTACATCGACGAGGACGATCTGCGTGCGTGCGATGAAGCGACCCACAAGATCTTCAACATGTTCGAGCCGGGCGCGTACTCGTCGCGCGAGTTCATCGACGCGATGGGGGCCTACCTGGCGAAGAACCACGCAAAGAACGAGAGCATCGTCAAGACGTGCCACCTCAAGAAGGTGCCGATCTTCGTGCCCGCGTTCAGCGACTGCTCGGCGGGCTTCGGCATCGTGCTGCAGCAGACCGAGGCCATCGAAGAAGGCCGCGGGCAGGTGGCGTTCGACAGCGGCAAGGACTTCCGCGAGCTGACGGACATCAAGCTGGCGTGCAAGGACACCGGGCTGCTGATGCTGGGCGGCGGCGTGCCCAAGAACTTCGCGCAGGACATCGTGGTGGCGGCGGAGCTGCTGAACGAGCGCAAGGGCGGCAAGGCCCGCGGCGACATCGGGATGCACAAGTACGCCGTGCAGATGACCGTGGCGGACAGCCGCGACGGGGCACTCTCGGGCTCGACGCTCCGCGAGGCGTGCTCGTGGGGCAAGGTGGACGTGGTTCACGAGCAGATGGTGTTCGGCGAACTCTCCGCGTTGTTCCCGATCCTGGCGAGCGACGCGTTCCACCGGGGCGCGTGGAAGGGCCGCAAGGGCTTCAAGTTCGCGGAGCTGTTCGAGAAGGGTGCGGGCACACCGAACTTCGCGGCGGCGCCGCAGCGTCGCAAGACGGCCGCGCGGTAAGACGCGACCGACAAGCAAGACTTCCGAACGCCCCTTTGCGAGGGGCGTTTTTTGTTTCACCCGATGGGCGGCGAACAGAGGGACATACGCTGGGCAATGGCCAAGAGAGATGCGTCTCAACAACGTGCTTCAAAGTCCCCCGGGGGACGCGCGGCGTATGTGGCCCTGCTGCGGGGCATTAACGTGGGCGGGAAGAACCGGATCACGATGAAGGACCTGTCGGCGGTGTTTGCGAGCGCCGGGGCGAGCGATGTGCGCACGTACATCCAGAGCGGGAACGTGGTGTATACGGCGGATGCGACGACTGCCGCGGGCATTGCAGGAATCGTGACGGCGGCCATCGAGGCAAAGTTAGGGCTCCGGATTCCGGTGGTGACGCGGAGCGCACGCGAGCTTGAGACGGCGATGGCGGCCAACCCGTTTCTTGCGGCCGGTGCGGACCCCGAGACTGTGTACCTGGGGTTTCTGGCTGAGACGCCTTCCAAGGAATGCGTGGCGGCGCTCAATCCGCAGCGATCGCCGGGAGATCGCTTCGCCGTCGTGGGGCGCGAGTTGTATCTGCATCTGCCCAACGGAGTGGCGAATAGCAAGCTGACTAATGCGTACTTTGATTCGACGCTGCGGACGGTGAGCACGGTGCGGAACTGGCGCACAGCGAGGGCGTTGGCGGAGATGCTGAGGGGGCAGGCGTGAGGCGGGAGGCTTATTCGCCTTCTTCAGGAATTCGCTTGCCCTGCGGGTCCAGACCGGTGCGGAGCTCGGCGTTGATGCCCTCACGCAGTTCGGGCGTGATGTAGTGTTCCATGCGCTCGCTGGGCTCGTGCACATGGTCCACCGGGAGGCCGAGGTATTTGGCCAGGAAACTCTCCCACAGGCGGTGGGAGCGCACGAGCTTGCGGGCATCGCTCTCGCCGGCGGCGGTGAGGCGCATGCCGTCGGCGTGCGAGCTTACTCGCTTGGTGCGGGAGAGACCCCAGACGGCGATGCGTGCTCGCAGACCGCCGCCGATGCCGCCGCGAACCGTGCCCGAGGGAAGAGCAGAGCCGGGGCGGACTTCGCCGGAGCGGAAGAGCATACCCAGGGCGTCCTCACGCGCGATGCGTTGCGAGAGGCGCAAGCGTCGCACCAGCTTGGCGACCACACCCTCGCGGGGCGCGAGAAAGATGCAGAGGGCGAACTCGACGCCGACGGCGACGCTCATCATGCCCGCCGCGGCGACGTTCCAGTAGAGGGCGGCATGGTAGCCGGCGCCGGCGGCCGCCGCCGCGAGGATGACAGAGAGCCAGAGCATTCGGCTGAGGCGATCGGTGAGCATGTGGGCGGATGCGGCGGGCCCGATGAGCATGGCGACCACGAGCACGGAGCCGACGGATTCGAAGCTGACCACGGTGGTGGACGCAACAACGCCCATGAGGCAGTAATGGATGAGGGCGGCGGAGAAGCCCAGGGAGGTCGCGAGCGCGCCGTCAAAGCTGGCGAGTTTGAGTTCCTTGAAGAAGACGGCGGCGAGGACGCTGTTGATGATCGCGGCGGATCCAAGGATCATCACGGCGCGGGGGATGGATGCGCCGAGCAGTTCTACCCGGGTGAATGGGGTCATGGCGATCTCGCCGTACAGCACGCAGCCGGGGTCAAGATCGACGTTGCGGGCGGCGAGGGAGATCATGACCACGCCCAGAGCGAAGAGCGTGGAAAAGACAACGCCCATGGCGGCGTCTTCGGGCACGTTTCCCATGCGGGTGATCCAGGCGGAGAGCACGGCGGTGGCGAGGCCGGCGATGCCGGCGCCGATGAGCATGGGGAGCAGGTCTCGGGTGCCGGTGAGGAGAAACGCCGCGGCGAGGCCGGGGAGAATGGCGTGGGAGATGGCGTCGCCCAACATCGACATTTTCCGGAGCACCAGGAAGCAGCCGGGGACTGCGCAGGCGATGCCGCAGAGCACCGCGGCGAGAAGCGTCCACCATTCGCCTTCGTGCAGCGTCATGCGTGGGGCCCTCCGCTGCCGACGACGGGGATCGCGTGCGGTGAGGCCGGGAGTCGGCCCTGAGCGACCAGGCGTGCTTCCAGCGCAGCGATGACATCGTGCGGCAGGACGTGCTCGATCTGGTCAGCGTCGCGGTCGACGTGGTCGACGGCGATCTCGGCCTGCTCGATGAGGAAGAGTTCCCAGAGGCGGTGAGCGCGGGTCACTGAAGCGGCCTCGGTGATTCCCGCGGGGGTGAGCCGCCAGGTGTGCGAGTGATCGCCCGGCTGCGCGAGACCCATGCGGCTCGCGCGGCGGAGAGCGGAGGTGAGTTGAGCGGGCGTCCAGGCGCGTTTGGCGAGCAGTTCGCTCTCCCGCAAATCGCGCGGCGAGGAGCCTTCGAGCAGTTCGTGCATGGCGCGCAGGAGGTTTTGAAGCAGAACGCGGCGGCGGAGGGACCAGCGTCGCCACCAGGCGGCGGCAACACCTCGGCGCGGGGCGGCGATCAGCGATACGACGAAGATGGTGCCGGCGACGAGGACGACGAGCGGGCCCGCGGCGAGGCCGGGGCGCAGCGCGCTGATGCCGACGCCCACAACGCCGCTGACAACGCCGAAGGCTCCCGAGAGCACGAGCATGATGCGGAGGTGATCGGTCCAGAATCGGGCGGCGGCGGCGGGGACTGTGAGCATCGCGGCGGTCATGACGACGCCCGCTGCGGGCAGGCCGATGACGGCGCACTGGCAGATGAGGCCCATGAGTAAGAAATCGAGCCAAACCACGGGGCGGCCGATTGAGGCGGAGAAGCCACGGTCAAAGCAGAGAGAGCCCAGTTCGCGGGCGAGCACCGCGACGATAGCGATGATCGCCGCGGCGCAGACACCGATGAAGACGACATCGGAGCGGACCATGGAGGCGGCTTTGCCGAAGATGAAGGTGTCCAGACCTGCGCGGTTTCCCGAGGGTTGCTGCTGGATCGCCGAGGAGAGGGAGATTCCAAGGCCAAAGAAGGAGGCGAGCACGATGCCGATGGCGGCGTCTTCCTTGATGCGAGTGTGAGCGCGGATAAGAACGATGCAGCCCGCGCCGATGAGACCGGCGATGAAGGCGCCGATGAGGAATGCGGCGAAGTTGCGCTCCCCCACCACGAAGTACGCGAGGCAGACGCCGGGGAGCGCGGCGTGGGCCATGGCGTCGCCCACCAGGGCGCGGCGGCGGAGCACGGCGAAGGTCCCTACGACGCCCGCCGCGAGACCGAGCAATGCGGCGCCGAGCAACACCACGCGGGTGTTGGCGTCTTGCAGGGTGATGAGGCGGAGGAGGTCGGACATGGCGTTGGCCTAGACGCGGCGGAGGGCCTCGGCGGCTTCCTCGAGGACGGTGAGGCGGCCGCCGTAAGTCTTGTGGAGGTTCTCGCGGGTGAAGACGTCCTGCACCGCACCGCTGGCGACCAGGCGCATGTTGAGGAGCATCACGTGATCGAAGTACTCGGGGACGGTCTGGAGATCGTGATGGACGGCGATCACGGTCTTTCCCTGCTCACGCAGATCGCGGAGAACATCGACGATGGCGCGTTCAGTCGCGGCGTCGACTCCGGCGAAGGGCTCGTCCATCAAATAGAGCGTGGCGTCCTGGGCCAAGGCGCGGGCGAGGAAGACCCGTTGCTGCTGGCCGCCGGAGAGGCGGCTGATCTGGCGGTCGGCGAAATCGGCCATGCCGACCTTGGCAAGAGATGTGAGCGCGGCCTCGCGGTCGGCTTTGCCGGGGCGGCGGACCCAGCCGAGCCGGCCGTACCGGCCCATCAGGGCGACTCCCAGGGCGTCAATGGGAAAGTCCCAGTCGACGCTTTCACGCTGCGGGACGTAGCCGACGAGGCTGCGGGCCTTGCGCAAAGGGCGACCGAAGATCTCGACCTTTCCGCTGGCCAGGGGGACAAGTCCGAGGATTGCCTTGAGTAGCGTGCTCTTGCCGGCGCCGTTGGGCCCGACGATGGCGATGAGGTGACCGGCGGGGAGTAGAACGTCGACATCCCAGAGCACGGGCTTGCGGTGGTACGCGACGGTGACGTCGTGGACTTCGACCGCGGTTTCGGTGGCTTGAGCGACGGTCATTTCAGAGCCTCCACGATCGTTCTGACATTGGCCTGCACCATGCCGATGTAGGTTCCGGCGGGGGTTCCGGCCTTTCCCATGGCGTCGCTGAACAACTGGCCGCCGACCTTGACATCGTGGCCGCGGGACTTGGCGCCCTCGACCAGTGCATCGATGGTTTTGCGGGGAACGCTGCTTTCGACGAAGACGGCCTTGACCTTGCGTGCAACGAGCATATCTACGAGATCGTTCATGTCCTTGAGGCTGGCCTCGCTTTCGGTGCTGATGCCCTGGATGGCGCGGACTTCGATGCTGTACGCGCGGCCGAAGTAACCGAAGGCGTCGTGAGCGGTCACGAGGACGCGGCCGCCCTGCGGGATGGTGGCGATGTCGCGCAGGGTCTGCTCGTGCAGTTCGCGGAGGCGTGCGGAGTACTCGGTGGCGCGACGCTGGTAATCGGCGGCTCCGGCGGGGTCGGCCTGCGTGAGGGCTTCCCGGATGCGGTCGGCGGCCAGCATCCACATGGTGACATCGAACCAAACGTGCGGATCGGGGGCGCCATGAAACTGCTCGGGGGTGCGGAGCAGGGATTGGTCGATCTTGTCGCAGACGGCGACCACTCGCTTGCGTTTGCCGAGTTCGCCGAGCACGTCACCCATTTTGCCTTCGAGGTGCAGGCCGTTGTAGAGAATGAGGTCGGCGTCCTCCATCATGCGGATGTCGCCGGGTGAGGACTTGTAGAGGTGCGGGTCAACGCCCTCGCCCATGATGGCGGCGACGCGGGCCCGGTCGCCGGCGATGTTGGCGGCGACGTCGGCGATCATGCCGATCGTGCAGACGACATAGAGGCCTTTGGCCTGCGGCTTGGCGTCGGGGGCCTTCCTGCAGCCGGGGGAAATCGCTGCGATGAGGAGCAACCACAGGCCGAGGATGGCGATGAGTCGTGTTCGCATGGCGGTCTCCGGCCGGATCCATTCGGATGCGGTCCGGCAAGTGTAGCCCGTGCTACAACGTTACGCGGCGGCTTCCGTCTGTAGCATTTGCCCCATTTTGGGAGGGCCAAGGAATCGCGGCGCGCCTACCTTCCGGGGTCATGGCCAGCCGCCCCAAAGCCCCGGTCACGCCCGCTTCGGCGGATACGCATCGGCGAACGCGTGAGGACCACGCTGCGGAAACGGCGCAGGACTACGCAGAGGCGGTGGCGGACCTGATCGAGGCGCACGGGGAGGCGCGGGTAACGGACCTGGCGCACCTGTTGGGGGTGTCGCACGTGACGGTGGTCCGCACGGTGGCGAGGTTGCAACGGGAGGAGTTGCTCTCGACGCGGCCGTACCGGTCGATCTTTCTGACGGCGCGGGGGAAGAAACTGGCGGATGAGGCGCGACGACGGCACTTGGTGGTGCTGGATTTCCTGTTGTGGCTGGGTGTGGGGCTCACGAACGCGCAGCGCGACGCCGAGGGGATCGAACATCACGTCTCCGCCGAGACGCTGACGGCGATGGAGCGGATCTGCAAGACCCGCGGGCCGCGGCGGAAGCGGCGTGCGGCCGGCTGAGCCTCACGGATCGATCCGGTTCTCTTCATCTGACGGGGGCAGTTCGGCTAATCCGAGGTAGGTCCTGGCGAAGCACACCGCGGTGGCGAGATCGCGGGCAGTCTTGACGAGGCGTTCGGGGGCGCGGAACGCGGTGCCGAACTCCAGTTGGATCGCGTCTATGCCGAGGGGGTTGTGACTGCCGTACTCGGAGACGATGTACCCGCCGTCGAACAAGGCTTCGCGGGCGAGGGGTTCCTGCGGTCCGTCATTGGGCGGAAGAATGCGGTCACCGGCTGCCGCGAGCGTGCCGAGGATGCTCTTGGGACCTGTGAGGGCCTCGTCGCCGTGTGTCTTCAGGAGAGCTCGGACTGTTTCTCCGTTTCGGGTGCCGCGGACGATGGCGTTGGGTTCGCGTTTCTGGCCGTGGATGTCGAGCAGAAGGCCGCGGCCATGGGCAGCGCGGATGTCATTGACGCCGGCGCGGAGGGCCTTGTGGAACGCGGCGTACTGATGGGCGCCGACAGCGTCCTGGGAGGCGAGGTCCGGGGCGCGGTTGGGATCGGCGTAGCGGCGGTGGAAATCGGCGACGACCAGATGGGGCTTGGCGCCCAAGGCTCGCGTGAGGATGACGGCGAGAAGGCTGGCGAGTTCGGCGGTGCCGGTATCCATCACGGTCACGAACTGGGACTGACCTGCTGCTTGATTCTGCTTTGTTCGCGTCACTCCCCCGGCGGGCTTGGCGCCGCCGCCATGGGGCGCGGAAATGATGATTGGAAGGGTGCCGCGGTGGACTGTGACGAGATCGGAAGGAGCGACCGACTCGGGAGCGGATGCCGGGGGTTCGAGTTCGGCGATGGCGGGAGTGACGACTCCGGCGGCGGCGACGAGCACAGTTCGGCGCGAGATGGGCATCGGGCGAGTATACGACCCGGCGGAAGGGAGGCCGGGGTGTTACCAGTCGTGCACGTTGAGGACAAAGTCGAAGCCGGTCGTGTTCTTCACCTTGGAAATCAGCACATCAAAGCGGTTCTTGAGTTCGGGCTCCCTGCCGTTGTTGTCCTGCCCGTCGGCTCCGACCGACCAGAGGAGGTATTCGCGGCCGTGAGGGTCCTTGGAGGGATCGATGCGCTTGTAACCGAGTACGCCGCCGGACCAGGGATCAACGGGAGCGACCGGCAGCAGACCTGGGGTGAGTTCCGCGAGCGTTTCGGGGTAGCGACCATCACGAAGACGGACACGTTCGAGAGCGAGCATGGTCTCAACTCCGGCGCGTTCAAGAGAGATCTGGTCATTCATGTAGGCGTATCGATCGAGCGCGGGGAGCAGGTAGTCGAGCAACAGCAACCGGGGCCGGGGAGCAGCGCTCACAGCGGAGCGTCGAACACGCGGCAATTTCAAGGCTGCAATCGTGTCGTCGAACTCACGGGTCACCGCGTCCAGATTCTCTGAGAAGGTACCGAGTCGCTTGAAGGACAACCCCTCTTCCGGACCGAAACCGAGATCGCGTCGGAGCGAAGGGGAGAAGCCGCCGAAGCGGACTCGGTCCGGTTCCGCGAATACCCAGCCCAAGTTGTCGATCATGAGCAATCGTTCGCCCTCGACGGCATGCTCAAGGCCGATGTTGGAGGTCTGGCGGGCGAACACTTCGTCGATGCCGTCCAGCCAGTCGGAAGCAGGATGGTTGGACAATGCCCGGCGCAAACGGTTGAACGCGAGTGCTTCGACCGCGCGTGCAACGTTGGCATCGATGAGCGTCGGTTGGAGGCGGAGCATGCGGGCGGATGCCATCATGGCCTCGAACGCACGGCAGAACTCCTTCTTGTCCGATCGCTCCAACGCGATCACCATGCGAGCAGCGTTGATGCGTGCCAGTTGCCTCGCTTGGCCGAGTTCGGGGAGCAGCAGTTCCATCGCCGGCTTTGACGCGGGCAGGTTGATGGGACGGACGGCCCATGGCGACGCGGCCATCTGGTCCATCTTCTCGTAGACGCCACGCTCGCGGTAAAAATCGACCAATTGGCGGGCGAGGGCTTCCTGCTTGCGTTCCTGGCTCGCACGAGGAGACTCCGCGTTGGGTTGTTCACCCACGAGCGTGAACTCGGGCACCAAGCGATCGCTACCGGAGGTCGCAAGTCCGTTGGCGGTGAAATAGGCGGAGTCGGCTTCGTAAATGGCCATGCGGACGTCGCTGAAGCGAAGCCACGCGTCGCCATCCTGGGGCCGAACGCCCTTGGGCTGCGCGGATTCGACGTGGGCGAGGATGCCGGCGGCCAGCGGACGGGCGGCGCTGGCAGCAGCGGCCTGGCGGCGGAGCCAGAGCTCGTACCCGCCCCAACCGATCGGGGCGGCGATCGTCAACAGAAGCGCGGCACGCAGGGACCACCGTTTGAGCCACGCGGCGCGAGCGGGCGTGAGCAAGCGGGACTTGGCGAGCATCTTCTCGTTGGGCTGATAGCGTGGCTTGCCGCTCTCGTCCAGGACGAGTTCCCCCAGCGACGGATCGACGTAGCAGATGGTCTGGCATTCCGGGCAGGTGACTTCGCTCTCGGCTCCGACGGGCAGCCCGATGAGTCCGTAATGGCAGTTCATGCATTGGCCGCGGGCGCGGAGGATGTAGCGGATGCGGCGGCGAAGGAGCCAGTCGCGCGTGAGATATGCGGTGACGGGCCCCGCCGCGGCAACGGGGAGAGTGAGCAGAAGCAGAAAGAAGTACTTGGCCGAAGGAGTGGGCTGTGCCCAGTCTTCGGGCCGGCTCACTTGCATCCACGCGACGCCGGAGAGTGCGAAGGCGAGCAGGCCCGCGAGAACAACGAGGGAAGTGACCCAGAGTCGGCGACGCACGCCGCGGCGGGCGGCGCGGATGAAGCGGGCGCACTGCTCGTCGTCGTACCGATCGAGTTCGGGGAAGGCGCGATGGATGCGGCGTGTGAGGAGTCGCATGAGGTTGACTGCACCGGGGCCGGTACGCGATCGTTCGCGGCTGTCGCGGAGATGCGCGAGCGGCCCGCCCGCCCGGATCGCCCCGCAACAGTACGTCACGGAGTTCAACCTCTTACACCGCGGCACGCAGCCACGGTTGCACATTGTCGGGCACAGCGCGGTACGCCATGCATATCCGAACGCCGTCTTCCTCATCGATGGCTTGCAATGTCGTGACCGACACGGTTCTGGCATCTTCACGGGTCATCATGACGCTTACGTGCGGCTTGGACGGCCAAACGTGCGAGTGGAAGCGATCCTGATCGGTCGGGCTGCCGGAGTCCCCCACTGCGTGCGCGAAGAGGCGTACCCGTGCCTGAACGAGCGAGTCGCCGAGACCGGAACTGGCGATGCAAAGCGGCGGCCCTTCATGCTTGACAATGGAGAGTCGGTTGCGGTCCCAGCACGCCTCAAGCAGCTCCCCGCCGCGGGCGTGCAGGGCGAGCAGCCGGAAGGGTGCGAACTGCTCGATGTTCAGAGACCGGATCGAGTCGATCGCGGCGCGAGCGGTCGGTGCGGTGATCAACGCGGGGATGATCTTTCCTCGCGAAGTCAACCCGGCGGGCAGTATCGGGCGGGGTTCCAGATTGCGGTTGATGAGTGTCAGGATGAGGCCGGATTCCGCGGCGGCGATCCAGGTGCCGCCGGCGTGGGAATCGGCGGGCCAGATGGCGCGGAGAGAGTGACCCGCGGCGGGAATATCGCGCCAGCGGGGCGGGGCGGCGAGGGGGCGGTCGCGCTGCTCATCGCGGCTGAACACGACGCGCACGCCGCGGCGTTCGTTGTTCCGTATCGGGATGATCGAGACGGTGCACATGAACGAAGCGGCTTAGTGGGCGTGTTCAAAATTCATCGTGGACGGGGCTTTGCCGAACGAGGGGTCTGAGTGAACGCCGAACTCGGCGGCGATGGCCTTCATCATGGCGGCGTGGTGGATGGCGTGATGGGTCGCGAAGGCGAGTTCGCGGGCAAGGGTGGAATCGAGTTCGGCTTCCTCGCCGTCGGCGGAGATCATGGCGAGCACGCGGACGGCGGTGTCGCCGGGGAGGCGGCTGACCGCGTTGAGTCGGGAGACCAGAGAGAGGACGGCTGCGATCGCGGCGTCGCGGTGGGTTTCCATGGCGACGTTGCGCTCGCGGCGGTCGTAACTGATCGGGCCTTCGACCTCGCCCCACCAGAGAACGGCGGCAAAGTGGTCGAGCACATGGCGGAGGTGCTTGCCCAAGGTGCCCCCACGGATGAGGGCGGATTCGCTGGCGAATGCAGAATCGGGGACCTGTCGAATGAAGGATTCGCACTGACGGAAGAGCGCGGCCGCCGCGCCCGCCGCGACTCGGGAGCAGGTATTGGCTCCATTTTCAGAACGGGTGGGACAGGCTGTGTCCGAACCGACCGCCTCGGCAGTGATCTTCATGCCCGCTTGGATGCCCGGCATCGGAGGAGGTTACGGGAGTCGGGGGCCCGGTCAGGGAGGGGCCGCGCCGAACTCGCGAATGGCTTCGATGATCTCGCGTCCGTTGGCGCAGCGGGGGCACTTGTGCTGGCCGCCGAGTTTTCCCCGGCTTTCGAGCCAGCGGTGGAAGGTGCCGATGGAGAGAAGGGTGATGGTGGGTTCGGTCATCCCCAGGCCGTCGGTGCGTTTGGTGGTGTAGTCGACGTTCTGACGCTTCAGGGATTCATCGAATACGCGGCCGAACTCGGCGGCGCGTTCGCCGCCGGAAGCGACTTCAACGGCAAGCTCAAGGCCCGCGCGGCGGTCGCCGGACGGATACACCGGGGCGGCGGTGAACTCACCGACAACGACCCCGGCGGCCTTTGCAGCGTCGGCGACGGCGTTTTCGATGTGCTCGACGATGAGGTTCTCGCCGAAGGCGTTGATGAAGTGGCGGTGACGTCCGACGATGCGGAGGCGGCAGGGTCCGTCGCCCCCACCGCCGCCGACGCTGGGGCGCTTGTCGGGGATGGTGTCGAACTCGACCACATCGCCGAGCACGTACCGCCACAGACCGGCGCAGGTGGAGAGGACAACGACGTAACGCTGGCCCTTTTCCACGGTCTCGCAGGAAAAGGCGCGGGGCGAGGGGTCGTTGATCTCCTCGAGCGGAACGAACTCGAAGAAGTTGAACTGATCGACGTTGAGGCGAAGCCCGGGCTCGCCGGGGGTGTCCTGCAGGGCGATGAAACCCTCGGAGGCGGGGTACAACTCCAAGCGCGTGGGGATGTCCGCGCCGTCCGGAGAACCGGAATAGACCTGGCGGACGCGGGAGGTGAACGGGGCGAACTTGACGCCGCCGTGCACAAAGACGTGCATGTTGGGCCACACATCGCGGATGGTGTCGACGCGGCGGCCCTTCTCGCGGGCCATCGCCATCACCCGCTCGAAGAGGACCAGGGCCCAACTGGGCATGCCTGTCACCATGCGCACGTCTTCATCGAGACATCGCTGGGCCATCGCCTCGATCTTGCTGGGCCAGTGGCTCATGAGGGCCACCTTGGGGCCGGGGAGGTAAATCTCGGTCAGGGGCCAGCGGATAAGGGGCGTCACGATGCCGGAGAGGTCGCCGGTGCGGATGCCCTTGTCGCTCGTGGACAGGTCGGTCGATCCGCCCAGGAAGAGCACCTTGCCGGAAAGCAACCGGGCCAGCGACACGCCGAACCTGGAGAGGTGGGCGAAGATATCCAGCGAAGCCAGGAAGTTGCTCCGCATCATCCGATCGCTGACCGGGATGTACTTGTCGCCGGCGGTGGTGCCGCTGGTCTGTGCGAAGTCGCGGACCAGGCCGGGCCAGAGCACGTCGGGCTCGGCCTGCTCCCGCATGCGGGCTATTTCGTCCTTGTACGCGTACCAGTCGGCCACGGGCACGGCCTGGCGGTAGGCGCTCACGATGTCGTCGTTGGAGAGTTCGGCGATTTTGGCGAATCCGTAACGACGGCCGGCGACGGTGTTGGAGGCGTCGCGGAGGAGGTTTCGGAGCTGGGCGACCTGGATGCCCGCGGAGTTGCGCTGCCAATGGCGGGTGTCGCTCAGAAGGCGGATTCGGCGCGCCAGATACGCACGCAGGCTCAGGCCCACGAACGCGAGACCCCCCAGCGGCATGGATGGCTTGGTCATCGGGCGGCTCATGTCGCGGCGGGGCGGGAGTCGAGCTCACGCACGAACTCCGTCAGCGCCGCGCCGAAACGGTCGGGGGACTCGATCATCGGAGCATGGCCGCAGTTCTCCAGCCACACCACGCGAGAGCCGCGGATATCGCGGGAGAACTGTTCGCACGCTTCGGGCGGGGTCACGATGTCCTGGCGTCCCCAAACGATCAGCGTCGGTGCGGCGATCTTGCCGATCTCGTCGCCGAGGTGATTGCGTCGGGCCGAACGGCTCAGCTTCACCATCGCCCGCGCCTGGCGCCGATGGGAGAGCACTTCGTGGGCCCGGTCCACATCGGACTGGAGCATCTTGGTCTGGTCGTAGAAGAGTTCGCCGATCTTGCGGGCGACCCATTCACGGCTGGGACGGATCTGCACATCGGACACGATGCTCTTCTCGATCAGCCCGCTGGCCCCGGCGAGCACCAGGCCCCTAACGAGTTCGGGTCGCTGGATCGCGATCTTGAGCGCCACGTGACCGCCGAAGGAGTTGCCGACCACCACGGCGGGTTCGCCCACGTGCCGCTCAAGGAAGTTGGCCGTGAGTTCCGTCACGCCGTCGATCGAGCAGTCATCGCCGAGCAGATCCAGCAGCGGCATCTCGAGGAGGTAGCACTTGGCGTAGGGCGCCACCAGGCGTGCCGATTCTTCCCAATGGTCGTTCAGACCCACCAGCCCGTGCAGGAACACCACGGGCTTTCCGTGCCCGAACTCCACCAACTCGGCGGTAACGGGCGTTTTGCCCCTTCCGGCCAATGAAATGGATCGCGGTCGCGGAGCGTCGGAGGTGGCGTGGGAGGCTGGAATCGGCATCGGCGTCATGGGGGAGTGCGACGAATGGGAATGATAGTAACTACTAGCCCGCGGCGGCGGAACCCCGGTGGGTCCGATGTCCAAACCGCCTCCCCGGGTTCGCCCCCACCCTCCTATTCACTGACCACCCGTCCATCTACCAACCGAACGACCCGGTCGGCCCGAGCGGCGGTTACGGCATCGTGCGTAACGACCACCATGGTGAGTTGCCGCTTCGCCCGGACCGCCAGCAGCATGTCGAGGATCGCGTCGCCGGTCTTGCGGTCCAGGTTGCCGGTGGGCTCGTCGGCGAGCAGCACTGCGGGTTCGTTGATCAGGGCCCTGGCGATGGCCACACGTTGGCGTTCGCCACCGCTGAGTTCGGCCGGGCGGTGCTCGAGGCGGTGCGCCAGACCCACTTGCTCGAGCAGCGCAGCGGCGTCGCGATTGCACGAAGGAGCCTTCGCGATGTACCCGACACCCCACCTGACCATGGCGGCGACCACGACGTTCTGGAGCACGGTCAGTTCGGGCAAGAGGTGGTAGAACTGGAACACAAACCCGGCGTCGGTGGCGCGATACCGGTCCAAGGCCCTTCGGGAGAGGGCGTTGATGTCCGTACCCCGGAACTCGATGCGGCTGCGCCCCGTGGCCTGCGTAATCCAGCCCGCGCATTGCGGGCACTGTTCCATCTTGGCGCCCTTGAGATCGTGACCGCAGTTCTGGCAAACGCGGGCGGCCTGGGTGGGTTTGTCGGGACGGTCCAAGCCTCCGAGCAAATGCAGGAGCGTGCTCTTTCCAGATCCCGAGGCGCCCAGGATGGCGACAAACTCGCCCTCGGAAACAGTCAGGTCGACGCCGCGGAGAACGGGAACGTGAACACGGCCGAGCCGATAGGTTTTGTACAGTCCGGCGGCCACGAGCGCCGGCGGAACAGCGGTCTTCGCTGAGGAAGCGGCGGTGTTAGTCGGGGTTTTCAAAGCTGTCGCTTCCAATTGCAACTCGCTGGTTCGACGCGTCGCGGGCGATCATTCAAAGCGCAGGGCTTTGACCGGGTCCATCCACGCCGCTCGCACGGCGGGCACCAGTGCGCCCAGCACACTGGCGATCAGCCCGGCGAAGAAGACGTACATCGCCTTCTCCGATTCGACGACATTGGGGATCTTCACGAAGTAGTAGATCCGAGGGTCCCAGATCACGATGTTCAGTTTTTCTCCCAGCCACTCATGGATGGGGTTGATGTTGGTGACGATAAGCCAGGCCAGGCCCAGGCCCAGGGTGGCGCCCACGATGCCGATGGCGAAGCCGTACGCCACCCACCAGGCGGCGACCCCGCCGCTGCTGGCGCCCACGGCCCGGAGCACGCCGATGTCCTTGGTTTTTTCGGCCACCATGGACCAGAAGATAGCGAGGATGAGGAAGACGGCGACGAACGAGATGATCAGGAAGAGGACGAGCAGAAGGGCGGTTTCCTTCTGCACGGCGTTGATCATGGTGCGGTTCTGGTCCTCCCAGGTGTAGATGCGGATCGAGAGGTCGCTGGGGACAGCGCCCTTGTGATCGCGGGCGAACTTGGAGTAGATGTCTTCGCAGCGGCGGCGCAGTTCCTCGGCGGCCCCGCTGCGCCCGAGGTCGCCTTTGCCCTTGACGAGCACATGGGTGACACGGGCGGGGTCGTCAACGAGCTTTGTCTCGGGCTCGTCGAAAGATTCCTCGCCAGGCGGTGACGCGACCACCTTGGGGCCTTCGGCGGCGACCTTCACCCTGCGTTTCGCCGCGTGCATCTTGAGCATTTCCTGGCAGGCTTCCAGCGGCATCAGGACGAACTTCTGGTCGAACTCGAAGACCCCGCTCTGGAACTCGTTGGCCACAGGGAACTGGCGGCTGACCATTTCGACCGCCTTGCCGCTGCTATCGAGCGGGGCCATGTTGACCATGACCTTTCCATCGCGGGGCATGAACTGATCGACCCACTGCGTGCGGCCGTCGGGCAGAGTTCGCTCGCGCTGGGTGGGCATGTAGAAGCCCTGGGGCTGGCGGCTGTTGAAACCCGACACCTCGATCCCCATCACGATCGCGGGCTGGGGAGTTCCGGTCGGACCCTCGGCCCGCGAGAGCGAAAGACCGTTCTGATAGACCTGTTCCCAGGTAGTGCCGCCGATCTTGGACAATCTGGGGTCGAGTTGGTGTTTGTCCTTCGGAAGCGCCTTGGCCAATGGCTTCCACCAGAGGATGTCTTTGAACTGGGTGACTCGCGCGTAGCTCTCGCCTTCGATGCCCCGGATGATGGCGGTCTCCTTGCGGCCATCCTCGAGCGCGATCAGGCCGAAACTCTCGATCATGGGGGCCGCGGCCTCGACGGCGGGATCCTTTTCAAGCCGCTGGACGAGGTCCTGGTAATACGGGAAGCCGGCGTTGGGCCAGGCGATCATGACGTCGCCGGTCACCGTCCGCCCGCTGCCGATGAGCATGGTGAGGAACCCGCCCATGACGGACCAGACGGTGAGGACCATGGCGGTGCACAGGAGCACGGCGACCGCCGCGAGGAGCGGCATGATCTTGCTGAACAGGTAGCGGCGGGTGAGGAGGAGTTGGTACACGCGAGGACGAGGGTATGCGTTGGCTTCGAGGTTCCACGGCGGGAGAATCGGGGGCGGACCCATTGAATGAGATCGTCGCGGACGTTATTGGCGGAATACCGTGTGTCCTTTCCCGCCGCGATTCGCGGCCTGTACAACTCGCCAATACGGAGATTTCAAAATATGGGTCTCGTCAAAGAATTCAGAGAGTTCGCGCTCAAGGGCAATGTCCTCGATCTGGCCGTGGGTGTCATCATCGGAGGCGCGTTCGGCAAGATCGTCAACTCGGTCATCGAGGACATCATCATGCCGGTGGTGAGCATCCCCGGCAAGGTTGACTTCGCGACCAAGTTCATCGGGCTGACGGAGGCCGCCCGGACTGCTATCGACGCGGCCACAAGTTCCGGGAAACCGCTCGGGCTGGAGGACGCCCGCAAGTTCGGCCCGGTGTTCGCGTACGGCAACTTCATCACCGTGGCTATCAACTTCATCATCCTCGCGGCGTGCGTGTTCATGGTGGTGAAGCTGTTCAATACAGCCCGCAAGAAGTTCGAGAAGGAGCAGGCCCCGCCGCCCCCCGCGGGCCCGACGCCGGAGCAGAAACTGCTGACCGAGATCCGCGACTTGCTGGCGCAACGGCGCTGAGCACGGCTTGAGGTTGCACCGATCGAGCGAACCCCGGAGCCCCGCGCGTGCGCGATGCTCCGGGGTTCGCCTTTTTGGTGCGAGCACTCAGTCGCCATGCCCGGGCACCTACTCTCCGCCCTGTGCCTTCCGAACAACCGACACCATCGCTTTTTCAACGACTTGGCGCCGCCGGCCCCATCGCGGTGGTTGCGGCCTTTATGCCCGCGCTGGCCGGCGTGGTGCTGCTGTGGAAAATCGGGCCGGTGAGCGAGTATCTCAAGTCGCACGGGCCGGCGGGGCTGGCGATCTACGCCCTGGCGTTCGCGGTATTGGCGGGGCTGGCGCTCTTGCCGACGTACGCGCAGGCCATTCTGGGCGGGTGGGCGTTCGGGGTGGCTTTCGGCCTGCCCGCGGCACTGGCGGGGTTTGTGGGGGGATCGATCATCGGGTACGAGGTGGCACGGCGTGCGAGCAAGGATCACGTCGAGAAGCTCATCGACGAAAAGCCCAAGTGGCGGGCGGTGCGGGACGCGATGGTCGGTCATGGGCCGGCGAGCTTCTGGCGGGCGTTGGGCACGGTGATCCTTCTGCGACTTCCGCCCAACTCGCCGTTTGCGCTGATGAACCTGCTGCTGGCGAGTGTGAAGGTGGACCGGGCGCCCTACATCATCGGCACCTTGATCGGGATGGCGCCGCGCACCGCCCTTGCGGTGGTGCTGGGGGCGGGGATTCAAGGCGCCCTCACGAAGGACGTGTACAACTCGGCGATCCCAACGTGGATGAAGGCGGCGGGGATATTCGTCTCGCTGGCGGTGGTGGCGGTGATCGGGCACATCGCGAACAAGGCGGTCCAGAAAATGGGCGCGGCCCAGCAGCCTTGATCGCCCCGCGGTTCCATGGGCGTGCTCAATACTACAGTGATGCATGAACGCACACAGGTGGATCTTGGTTGTGGCGACGACGGCGTTGGCAGCCGGGTGTCAGATGACGCCCGCGGAACCGGGGGGGCACGCGGAATCCACCGCGGCCTTCGCGCCCGCCGCGCTGCGGATTCACCCGCTCACTCACATCGACGCGGCGAAGTCGACGCCGGACAAGCCCGCCGCGGACAAATCGTTCATCATCCTGCACTTTGAGCTCAAGGATCGCTTCGGCGACGCCGTCAAGGCTCTTGGGCAGTTGGACGTGGAACTGACCAAGCCGGGTGTGGGCATCGCGCCGGGAATGGAGACGCGGGAACTTTCATGGACGGTCAAGGAACTGAGCAATCCTGAGCAGAATGTTGATCGGTTTGATCCACCGACGCGGACCTACCGGATTGTCCTGAGCGGACCGAAGTGGATCGCGGATTGGGCGAACCGACCGGAATCCGCCAAGCGCGAGGGACCGGCGTGGCTGAAGCTGAGGGCCGTGATGCAGCTTGAGGGCGGGGGCAGCCTCCGCGACGAGTACGTGCTGCAGTAGACCGATTCTGCTCGCCTTGGTTACACTGGCCCCGCCAGATCCACCTCATCACAGGAGCACCCATGGGCCCCAACGAGTTTCACAAGCATCTGAACGCGTTCGAAGGAACCTGGAAAGCGGCGTGCAAGATGTGGCAGAAGCCCGGCGCTCCGCCGATGGAGTACGGCGGCGACATGACCAACACATGGGAACTGGGCGGTCGGTTCCTGAAGCAATCGTTCAAGGCGCCGCTCTTCGGCGGCGTGTTCGAGGGGATCGGGTACTTCGGGTACAACATCCACGCGAACCGCTACGAGGGCGTATGGATGGACACGGCGAGCACGATCATGCAGCTGGAGACGGGCAGCGTCGACGCGACCGGCAAGGTGTTCAGCATGTCCGGAGAGTTCCCGAGCCCCATGGGCGGAACGATGAAGAAGCGGACCGTGATCACGGTGCGCAGCCAAGACGAGCATCTGTTCGAGATGTACTTCACCGCCGGCAACTTCCCGGAGATGAAGATGCTCGAGGCCGTCTACACGCGAGTGAAATGATCCGGGCAGGCGGGTCTAGTTGAGCGTCTTGCTCAGGATCGCGGAGCGGTAGTTGGTGTAGGGCCACTGCCAGTGGCCGATGAGCCGGTATCCGCGCCGGAAATAGAAGTTGAGCAGGTCGGTGTCGGGCTCGGCCATGGTGCAGGCGAGTTCGGTCGCGCCGGCTTCGCGAGCTCGCTGTTCGATGACTTCCAAAAGACGTAGCCCGATGCCCTGACCCTGGGCCGCGGGATCGACGGCGAACTGTGAAAAACTGGCGACTCCGCCCTTGGAGAAATACGGGGGGCCCTGAGCTTCTTCCACTTCGTGGAAGAGGATGCTGCCGACGAGGACCTGCTTGACGCGGCCATCGGGGCCCGGATCGTGACGCACGGCGACGTGGCACTCGCCATTGAAGACTCGGCGCTTGGTAGTCGCGTCGTCCTGCCGGCCAGCGAGCGGGCGGAGACCCATGGCCATCTGTTTGGCGTACGCGCGGTGCAGCAACTGCGTCAACTCCGAGATGGAGTCGCTTGGAGCAAGCCTGCGAATGGTCACTACCGGCGCGTTGTCCGAAGGGCTGGCCATGAGGGGGTGATAATACGTATCAGAGCCCCCGGATAACAATTGAAAACCACTGCGACTTTGCGCCGGGCCTGTGCGAGATCGGATCGCGAAATGTTGCGGGGCGCCATGGGTGTGGGGGTCATGGCGCCCCGCGGATCTCACGGCCACCGCTCGTGGAAAGCGGCGCCGAACCAAGATGAGTGCCAAAGACAATGCGGGTCGCAGCGACTGCTCGACGCGGCCCACTCCTCCCGACACACGGGGTCTCTCTCTCCTCCCGTGTTTTCTCCGGCCTCCGTGGCCGTGGGAGGTATCGAACGAACTGCATGAGCGTTGCACGGATTTTCAGGATGACCGGCCGCGGACCGAACGGGCCGGTTCTAAACTGATTCCAAGATGCCTGAAGGGTCAATGGTTCCTGCAAAATCAGCCACGCCGCGGAGTTCGCCTGCGGCAACGGTCGGCGTGTGGCTCGTGACGTCGGCGCTCTTCATGATTTCGGTGGGGGTGGTCGTCGCGCCTCTCGTGATCACGGTTGTGTCGGCGGCGTCATCAACAACCTTGAAGCCGGAGCCCGCCCCACCGCCGCCGAACTGGCCTACGGATGCAATCACGCCGTGGGCGCTGCTGGGGAACACGCTGGCGTGGTCGATTGGGATTGCGTGTCTGGCGACGGTATTGGGAGCGCCCGCCGCGTGGGTGGTTCGTGCACGCGGGTGGCGTGCGGCGCCGATCATCCTGGTGCCGCTGCTGCTGCCGACATATCTCGCGTACGCGTCGCTCAACCTGGCGCGAGCGCCAGGGACGGTGCTGGGAGATTGGATCGAGCGAACTGCGCAAGCGGGGCACAAGGAGTTGCCGATCATCGCCGGCAAGGTGCTCGCGCTGCTGGGGCTGGGGCTGTGGGCGTGGCCGATCGCCGCGTTGGTGATGGCGGCCTCATGGAGGGGCATCGATCAGGGAGTGCTCGACGTTCTGCGTATGGAGCGCGCGGGGCTGGGGCGGCGAGCTGGGGTGATGTGCCGGCTGCTGGCGCCGGGGGCGGTCCCCGCGGCGGCACTGGTGGCGGTGATCATGCTCGGTTCGGCGGTGCCGCTGCATCTCGCGCAGGTGCGAACATACGCGCTGGAGGTGTGGTTCCTGTTGACGCTCAAGCCGGGAAATGCGCAGGCGTGGGTGACGGCGTGGCCGGTGATCGCGGTAGCGGTGTGCACGTCGGTGCTGCTGACCAACCGGCTCTGCCGCGAAAGGCGCGAGGAGATCGGGTTAGCCTCGTCGGGGAAGGTGCGGGGCGCCGTGACCACGGCGGCGGCGGCGATTTGCGCGTGCGCGACGCTGTTGCCGCTGGGCCTGTACGCTCGCAGTCTTGTGTCGTGGCGATCGGTGCCGCTGTTTCTTCGGTTGGCGGAGGAGCCTCTGGAAGCGAGCGGGATGGTGGCGGTGGCGGTTGGCGTGGTAACGGGGATGATCGCTTGCGGCGTGTGGATCGGGCTGGGCCAGACGGACAGACCGGTGCGGACGGTGGTGCAGTTGAGCATCGGGGCGTTGCTGCTGGGCGGGCTGGTGCCGGGCGTGCTGATCGGAACGGCAGTACGAACGGCGTTCGACGCATGGCCGGCTCTGAGACCGCTCGCGGACTCGCCGCTCGCGCTGGGCGTGGGGCATGTGGCCCGGTTCGGGTGCGTGGCGGCCCTGGCGGGGTGCTTTCTCGCGGCGAACGAGTCGCGGGAGCAGCGTGCCATGAGACAGGTTGACGGGGCCACCGGTGTGACGGGGTGGATGATCGCGTGTCTGCGTGCGGATTGGGCGGTCGTGGTCGGCACCGGCGTGGCGTGTGCATGCCTGAGTCTGCATGAGATTGAAGCGGCGGTGATCCTGCAACCTCCGGGGACGCCGAGTTTGGCGCAGCTATTGCTGGGATACCTGCACTTCGCGAAAACACAGGAAATGTCGGCCGCGGCGGTGGTCTTGGTGAGCGGCGGTGTCGTCCTTGCGGTCTCGGCGGCGTTGCTCACCCGGAATGCGGAATCGGTTCGGCGGGACGTGTCCCGGGTGCCGGAGTGACGAACGCAGGGTTCCCGGGCGTTCCGTTCTTTGGACGATTTGTACGGCGGATTCTCCGGCTGCGCCAGAATCCACGCACTGTTGGTAATCGCCCCGCACGCTCCTCACGGCTAGCATCATCCGGCCCCGGGGATCGTGGTTTTTCTGCCGCATGAGCACCGAGCACGAAAAAGTCGCCGAGCAGTTGTTCTTTGAGCTCGCGGAAGCGGGCAGCGCTACTCGCCAGCGCCGCCTCGATGAAGCGTGCGCTGACAACTCCGCGCTGCGCGACGAGGTGCTCAGTTTGCTCGGGCATCACGACGCGGCGGGCGTGGAGTTTCTTGATTCAAACGTTCTGCGGGGCATCACGGCCAAGGGGATCGACAACGTTCTGCCCGCCGAGACTCGGATCGCGGGGTACACAATCCAAGGCGTGCTGGGCCAGGGCGGGATGGGGATCGTGTACCTGGCGCGGCAGGAGCGGCCCCGGCGCGTTGTCGCGCTCAAGGTCATCCGCCGAGCATCGGCTTCCCCGAGCCTGGTGCGGCGGTTCGAGCACGAGGCCGAGGTGCTCGGGCGGTTGCAGCACCCGGGGATCGCGCAGATCTATGAAGCGGGACAGGCGGACGCGGGGCTGGGGCCGCAGCCTTTCATCGCGATGGAGTTCATCAAGGGCAAGCCGCTGGGGGAGTTCTGCCGGTCGCACAATCTGTCGCCCCGCGCCCGCATGGCGCTGGTGGCGCTGGTGTGCGACGCTGTGCACCACGCCCACCAGCGCGGCGTCATTCACCGGGACATCAAGCCCAGCAACGTGCTTGTCGACGAGAGCGGTCAGCCCAAGGTGCTCGACTTCGGCGTCGCGCGTGACGCGGAGAAGCGAGACATCGGCGTCACGCTTCACACGGGCGTCGGCGAGCTGATCGGCACGCTGCCGTACATGAGCCCCGAGCAGGTGGGCGGCAAACCGGCGGACATCGATACTCGCACGGATGTGTATTCGCTGGGGGTCGTGCTCTTCGAGTTGCTCGCGGACCGGTTGCCGCACAATCTCGCGGGGCTGTCGCTGCCGGACGCCGCGCGGAAGGTGAGAGAGGACGAACCCACACGGCTTTCTTCCATCAGCCGCGTGCTGAGGGGCGACGTGGACACGATCGTGGGCAAGGCGCTGGACCGGAACGTGGCGAGGCGGTACCAGTCCGCCGCGGACTTCGCGGCCGATATACGGCGGTATCTCGCGGGCGAGCCGATCGCGGCGAAAGCCGACTCGGCGATGTACGTGCTTCGCAAGCAGCTCAACCGGTACCGCGGCGCCGTGGTCGGGGCGGGGCTGTCGGTGCTGGTGCTGGCGGTGCTGTGCGCGTACATCTACAAGCAATCGCTCGACAACGCGGCCCTCGCGAGGAACGAAGCGGCGGCGAACGCCACTTCGAAGGAACTTCTCGAGTCGGTGCGGGCGACGGAGAAAATTGCGCAGAAAAACGCGGCGGAGGCGGTAGCGAGCGAGAAGGAGGCCCGCTCCCAGCTCGCGATCAGCAACGTGGAACAAGGCCGTTTGTTCGCCCGGACCGGCAACCTGGAGCAGGCCGAGCAACTCATCTGGCGGCAGCACGCCGAAGACCCCCAGTCGCGGTATACCTATTGGGCTCTGTGGGAAATGTACAGCCGGGCACCCTGCCTGGCGTCGGCCGCGGCGGAACCGGGCGATCTATACACGTTGACGATGAGCCGCGACGGCGCCCAACTCGCGACCGGCGGGGCGGGGTCGCACCTGCACCTCTGGTCGTATCCGTTCGATCAGCCCAGACTCACGCTTCCGGTGCCGGACCGGGGCCAACGCGGGGCGGTGTTCAGCCCGGATGGTTCGCGGGTGATTTGTCTCTCCGATTCCGGCGCGATTCACTGCTGGGAGACCGCGACCGGCACCCTGGTGTGGTGCGGGCACTGCGGCGCGAAGCTGGGTGCTTTTTCGATCTCCTGGAGCCCGAACGGCGCAACATTCGCGTTGGGGCTGCGGACAGGGCTCGTGACTCTGTACATCGCTGAGACCGGCGTGAGCGCCGGCTCGACGCGCGTGTACAAGAACGGGAGCGTGTACGCGACTGCATTCTCGCCCGACTCCACCATGCTCGCGGTAGTCGGGAGCGACACGGTCAAGCGCGTGTACCGCGTGGCGGATCTGTCGCTCGTCGCGTCTATCCCCGCCCACGAGCAACCGCCCGGTTGCGTTGACTGGTCGCCCGACGGCTCGCTCATTGCATCGGGGAGCTATGACCGGACCGTTCACATCTGGGACTGGAATGGCGGCAAGACCTTTGCTGTGCTCAACGCTCCCAACGGTCCCATCAACTCCGTGCAGTGGCTGGCGTCGGGAGAACTGCTCACCACGGGATGGCAGACGGTGGACACGTGGGACCCGCTCCGCGCCCCGGACCCGTCCGCGTCGAGAATCTCCTCGATCCACTGCCGCGAGACCCCCAGAACGGCAGAAGCGAGCGTCGACGGATCGGTGGTGGCCGTTGGATACACCCATGGCGGAATGGGCGTGTTCGAGCGGCGGGTTCATCCCGAGGTGCGGCGATTTAAGGGCGGCTCGGGGAGAACGCTTGCCGCGATCAGCCATGACGCGTCGATCGTTGCCGCGGGAGACCCGGATGGGTACCTGCGGCTGTTCGACACCGCCCGGCCGGGTGCGAATGCGCTCGCCACGATCAAGGCTCATTCCAAGCGAGTGTTCGCGGTGCGATTCCAACCACAGGGTCACCTGATCGCCACGGGCGATGACACCACCCTTCGACTGTGGGACCTCAACACCGGTGAAATGGTGAGGGAGTTTGATGACTTCTACAACGGGAGCGCGGACGCCATCAACTTCTCCGCCGACGGCAGGCGAATCGCCTACTGCTCTTCGGGCGGCGTGTTCCTCGTGCGTGAAGTAGCTTCCGGGAAGCTCGAACTCTCGCTGAAGCCATCGCCGATCTCCGGCGCGAGCATCTCGCTGAGCGATGAGGGCAACCGAATCGCCGTGGCCTCGCGGGACCGCTCCGTCTACCTCTACTCCGACGACGGCCAACTGCTCAACAAACGGGCGTTCCCCGATGTGCCTTCGGGGCTGACGTTCAGCCACGACTCGCGGCTTCTGGCGGTTTCGACCGCGGGCAAGCCGATTACGCTGTTGAGTGCCGTAAGCGGCTCTCCCGTCGGTGTACTCGATGGTCACACCGTCTTTCCTGCCGGAATCTGCTTCATGCCCGATGCCGACAACACGCTCGCGAGCGTGAGCCATGACGGCACCGCACGCTTGTGGGATACCAAAACCATGCGCTGCCTGACGACCCTCGAACCGTTCGAGGGATGGGAAGGCCTGAACGCGAGCGTTTCCGGGGACGGCCGTTTCCTCGCGGCGGGCTACGCGCTAGGCGGAGCGGTCGTCATCGATCTGGATTACTTCCGACGACACATGGCGGGCAACGCACGCTTCCAGACCCAGAGGCTTGAAAAACAGATAGGAGCTGCGTTCAACTCGGCGGCACTGAACGAATGGGCGGCAGGACTGGCGCAACCGCGGCCCCCGCTAGAGAAGCCCGCGGATGGCCCGTCGGCCGCCCTCATCGCGCGTTGGGGGCGTGAGCGCTGAATCGGCTAACGTCAGGCGAACTCGTGTCGGTTCGGTGACCCTTGGTGAATGAGAGATCGGTCGCCACGTACCGACGCCGTACCGGACTTCGGGCCCCGAAATCAATCTCGCCGCAACGCGCAAATCGAGGTGGCCGGACACTACCCTCTCGATCCATGTCCGATTTTCTCCCCGGCAAAATCCAGATCGTCCACGAAGACCAGGATGTCATTGTGATCGACAAGCCGTCCGGCATGCTCACCGCGAGCATGCCCGGCGATGACCTCCCTTCGGTGTTTCGAGCACTAAAGGTGTATGTACGGAACAAGGCCAAACGCCGCGGCACGCAGGTGTGGATCATTCACCGCCTAGACAAAGAGGCCTCGGGGCTCCTTGTGTTCGCGAAGACCGAAAAGGGTTTTCAATGGCTCAAGGAGCAGTTCCGCGCGAAGCGCGTCCATCGGCTATACACCGCGGTGGTTGAAGGGGCCATCACGGCGGAGTCTGTGCCGGGCACACCCAAGGGGAGTCTGCCCGCAGGCACCATCCAGAGCTTTCTAGTGGAGGATGACGAGAGCAAGGTGCGCAGCACCAACCGGCCGACACAGCGGCGTGCGGCAGAGGAGCCCGAGGCCAAGCTCGCGGTGACCCACTATCGCGTGACAGCCGCGGCGTTTGATCGCAGTCTGCTGCAGATCCGGCTGGAAACGGGGCGAAAGCACCAGATCCGTGTGCACATGTCGGAGTTCAAGCACCCGATCGTGGGCGACCGTCGGTACGGGGCCAAGTCGGATCCACTCGAACGGGTGTGCCTGCACGCGACCGAACTTGGATTCACGCACCCGACGACGGGCCAGACGTTGCGGTTCCGCAGCAACGCGCCGCCGCAGTTTTACAAGCTCATTGGCAAGAAGCCCGCCGAGGTGGATGAGCGGGCCCCCGACTTCCCCGCGCCGGCCGCCGTGCCCTCTGTCGCCGCTGCAAGTGGGGCAAAGGCAAAGAAGCCCGAATCCGCGGCGACGGCCAAACCAGCAATCAAAGAACTGCGCACGCCCAAGGACCGTTCGACCCGGGAATCATGGGATCATGTCGCCGAGTGGTACGACAATCTGCTCGAAGATCGAGGGAGTGATCACCACGAGCGGGTCATCATTCCGGGGACGATGCGGCTGCTGGAGCCCATCGCCGGCAAGCGGATACTGGATGTTGCGTGCGGGCAGGGCATTCTCTCTCGCCGGCTCGCCGCCGCGGGCGCTCACGTTGTGGGCGTGGACGCCGCCCCGCGCCTGATCGCCGCGGCAAAGTCCGCGGGCACTCCGGCTGGTCCGGAAATCGCGTATCAAGTGGGCGATGCTCGATCACTCAGTCTTGAGAACCTCGGTCGTTTCGACGACGCCTGCTGCATCATGGCGCTGATGAACATCGAACCGGTGTCAGCCGTACTGAAGGGTGTGGCGGCGCTCGTTCAACCTGGCGGGAGGTTTGTCGCCGTGATGCTTCACCCTGCCTTCCGTGCCCCGGGTCAGACTTCCTGGGGGTGGGATGCGCCCAAAGCCAAGGGCGCGGGCGGTTCGGTAAAGCAGTACCGCCGCGTTGACGGGTACCTCTCGAACGGTCATCGGGAAATCGTGATGAACCCGGGCGGGGTCGCGCGCGACCAATCGCCCATAACCACGATTACCTACCACCGCCCGATTCAGGCGTACGTCCGAGCGTTTTTCGAGGCGGGATTCTCGGTCACTGCGTTGGAGGAGTGGCCGAGCATGCGGCAGAGTGAGCCCGGTCCGAGAGCGGCCGAGGAAAATCGCGCCCGAAGAGAAATACCTATGTTTCTCGCGCTGCGCGGCGACCGATTAGGCACAACGTAGAATCGCCAAAATGCCCGCAGAACAGAAGCCTCAACCTCCTCTACCACTCGCCGAAACTGTTTCTGATTTCGTGGTGTCTGTACTCGCCGCCGTGAGCCGCCGGTTGCGCGACGATGCGGATGCGCGCCGCGCCTGCCGCGCCCTGGGCCAGATGCTCCAGGAGTTGGGCGCGGAGCCTGTTCAACCGGAGGAGAGCAACGTCGCGGCACGGCCATCACAGCCGGCAACGATCGCGCCGCCAAGCATGGCCCCGCCGGTGGTGCCTGTCGTGGCGAGAGAACCTGTCATCGCCCCTCCGCCGGTCGTCGCCGCGAGACCGATCTCGGGGCCCACCGTCGTGTCCGAAGTCATCATCGCCGGCGCCCACGCACGCATCCTCAAGCGCGGCGACGCGGTGCTGGGTGTGGCGCCGATCGAACCGCCGCCGTTGACGCCGCTCACCACCGCGCCCAAAGGGGTCTCACGATCGGAGGACACTCCAGAACTCGCCCGTGTCGTGAAGTCGGCGCGGATCAAACGCGACGCGTGCTTCGCGGCGGCCAGCGCGGGCGGGTCCGCCGGGGCCTTCGAGGAACTTCGGAACCTCGAGAGCAGGCTGCTTTCGTGCCGGCCCGTGCTTTCCCGTGGAGACACGTGGATCGCGGATCCGGCCATCAACACATCCGCCGAGCGAGCACGCCTCGCGGGCGAGTGCTACGAGAATCTCTCGCTCGCGGCGGACCTCCTGGACATTCTGGAGAAGCGTCACCAACTCCGTCCTCGCAACGGTCTCGAAGACGCGTTTGTCACGGTCGCCGAGGCACAATCGGCGGTTCGCAACTTCGCCGACGGTCAGAACTTTCGCGACGATTCCGACCAACTGGACGTGTTCACGTTCCTCCGTCAGCAGACGCAGTTGCTCCAGATCTACGTGCCCAACTTCATGCGCCGCGATGACATCGCGGACGCGGCCAACTGGCAGGAGGTTCGCAAGCGGCTCGTCGCGCTCCGAGCTTCTGTCGAGAAAAAGGCGGTTTCCGAGCGTGAGGTCAACAAGCGCTTTGATCGCCTGCGCGACAAGGTGAAGCACCTCAAGGATCGCGAGGGGGAAGAACTGCGAGACACCTGGGCGGCGATCGACCGCAACGTCGGCGAGCTTTCGGAGCTCGGCGTGCCGCCGGACGAGCACCGGGTTCAGGCGATCATTCGTCGCATCGATCAGGAACCGCCGATCGAGTTCGCCATCAGCGAACCGCTCGCGGCGGCGCTCGACGCGGCCGAAGAAGCCGACGACACGGGCGCATCGGAAGTGGCGCCGCGCGACTGGTCCGCGACGGTGCGGTCCATCGCGCAGCGTTTGGCGGGCCGCGAACTACTGGTGATCGGCGGCCATACGAACGAGCGGTCGCGTCAGTCGTTCATCGCGGCGTTCGGCCTGAGCGAATGCCATTGGCCAGCCGCCCGCGCGCACAGGCTGCCGGTCTCTCGCATCGAGCACATCGTGCGGCGGCCGGAAGTGGCGTTGGTGCTGCGGATCAGCAAGTTCAGCGACCACCACCACGGCGCGATCAAGGCCGCGGCGGACTCGGCGGGCAAGCCCTTTGTGAACCTGCCCGCCAAGTCCGGGTATGGCGTGGAACAGATCGCCGCGGCGATCTCCGAACAGGCCGCGGCGAGACTATCCATCCCCCCCACCACACAGGCGGCGTGACCCCCACCCGCGTGGTGCGGGCTCCTACACTCCAGCCCACTGCGGGCGTAACTCAGTGGTAGAGTGACAGCCTTCCAAGCTGTACGTCGAGGGTTCGAATCCCTTCGCCCGCTTTAGTTCAGGTCTTGTCGTTCGTAGTACCTAGCGAACCAGTTCGGCTCCCGGGAGTCGGTTTGGTCGCGGGGCGGAAGTGAGTGTTGTTGGGTTGCGGCGTTCTCACCAATCGGTGCACTCTCCGCGATTCCCAGAGATCATTTGGTGCCGGTGTATTCTGAGAACACGCCCAGCGGCACTTGGCGCCGGACATCGTTGAATCCCGCGGTGGTCAGGGCGTGCATCACCGCTTCGGGCCGAACGCACTGATCGATGGTCTCCCAGTAGTACCGCCAGAGTTCGCTCGTTCGCTTCGAACGGCATCCGATCCGGCAGAAGATGCCGGCGATTGTCCGCATGTACGCAGCCAGCAGAGTGCGGCCGACGCGAGATTCCGGGGCTGTGATCTCCAGAATGCAGACGCGGCCGCCGGGCTTGAGCACGCGGTGAAACTCCTTGAACGCGACCAACAGATCCTGCACGTGGCGGAGGGCGTAGCCCATCGACACGAAATCGAACGCGCCATCGGAATCGGGGATCGCTTCCGCGGTGCCAACGCGGGCGTCGATGTTGATGCGGTCGCTCGCGAACTTGAGCATGCCGGGGCTTGGATCGATGCCAACGACACGTCCGGTCGCGCCGACGATCCGCACTGCCTCCCGGGCCACCAAACCAGTGCCGCAGGCGACATCGGCCACGGCCATCCCCGGCACCAGGCCGGATCGCTTGAGCGCTTCGCGGCGGTACCAGCGTCCGCTGCCGAGCGCCAGCCAACTCTCGACCCGGTCGTAATCCTGGGCGGTGTCGTCGAAGATGCTCCGGAGCCAGTCTCGCTTCTCGGGCCCGTCGCGGTAGCGATCGGTGAACATCGGATGAGGGGGCGCGGCATTGTTGGGTTCGGCGCCCATTGGCGAGTGCAGGATACTCCGATCCCCAAGAGATGACAAGGGAGTTCGGGCGGGTTGCCGACCTTGAGAGTGGTCAATCAGACGGACTCGCTCGAGCGAGACGCCTTGCCAGAGCAGCGCGGGCGGTCATCGGCGAGGTCAGGCCGGGCTACACTCGGCCCGGAACGCCAATAACGTGAGGTGACTGATCTGACATGGCCGCGACCGCAGTAACATTGCTCCGAGTGAAATCCGTGCTTCGGAACAGCCTGAAGCTTGACGAGTCGGCCCAACTGGCGGACGACATGCCGCTGGTCGGGGGTGAGTACGACCTGGATTCGCTGGACATCCTGCTTGTGATCACCAACATCGAGAAGGAGTTCGGCGTTCGGATCAGCGAAGGGACGATGGACCGCAGGGCGTTCGCAACGATCCGGACCTTGGCGGACTTCGTCGAGCAACTGGGACCAACCAAGTGAGCGGCGTGAAGGAACTCCGCGACATGCTCGCGGCGCTCCCTCATGCGGAGCCTTTCCGCTTCGTGAGCGAACTCACCGCGCTCGAACCGCTCGGAAGCGGGAGCGGCGTCTGGATCGTCTCGGGGCAGGAAGCGTTCTTTGCGGGGCACTTTCCCGGCGCGCCGATCGTGCCGGGCGTACTGATCGCGGAATCGCTCGCGCAGTTGTGCGGCCTGGTCGCGTTCGGGGGCGCGGGCACAAACGGTGTTCCGGGCCAACCGGCGAGGCTCGCGCAGATCGATGTCAAGATCCTCGCGGCGGTCCGGCCCCCGGCCCGCCTGGAACTGGCCGCGAAGCTCGTCAGAGACTTGGGGCGGTTGGTGATGTTTGATGTGAACGCTTCGGTGGGTGGGGTACCTGCGGCCGAAGGCCGAATTGTTCTTGCCAAGGTATCGTGAGGCCCGGAACCGGAATTTGGAGGATGTCATGCGACGGCTCACACTGATCGCGGCGAGGTTCGTCCTGGGCCTGAGCGTGCTTTACGGCCTGTGCGGGGCCGGGCAGCCTGAGACAAGCGGCGAGGCGAGCGGCCCCTCAACCAAGCCGCCCACGGAGACGCGAATCGCGGCCACCCCGAACAAGGAGTTTACCGAAAGACTCGCCGCCCTGGACGCGAGGATGGCGCAGTTCACCGACCTTCGTGCCGATTTCGAACAGACCAAGCAGACCGCGATGCTCAAGAAGCCGCTCGTATCGCGCGGAACGCTGGTGTGCAAGGGAGAAGCGGTGTTGTGGCGGACGGTGAGCCCTCGCAAGAGCGACATGCTCGTGAAGGATGCGAAAGTGACGGTGTACTACCCGCAGGACAAACTGGCCGAAGAATACCCGATGGGCTCGCGGTTCCGCGATGCGGCGGGCGGCCCGCTGCCGCGGCTTTCGAAGCTCAAGGAGAATTTTGATTTCGCGGCGATCGACGCAAAGGAGTTGGGCCCGCAGGCGAGTACGGAAGGCCGCCGGATCGCGGTGAAACTCACTCCGAAAACGGATGATCTGAAAAAGCATGTGGCATCGGTGAAGGTGCTGATCGATGAACGGGTGCCGTGCGCGGAGCGCATCATCATCACCGACCCCGAGGGAGAGCAAACGCAGATCCGGTTCACGGCGGTTCGCATTAACACCGGCGTGAAGGACTCGGAACTCGACCTGAACATGCCGGAAGACACGAAGGTCAGCACTCCAACGCAGAGCCCGAAATAAGCCGAACCGTTGGGCGTGCAGCAACCGCGCGGTTGGACTCGCTCGGCCGGTGTTCGTATCATCGCAACGATGGATCCAGGACAATCCAGCCATGCGGTGGCCGAGCGAACGCAGGAGGAACGACCGCCGCGGTTCGGGGATGCACTCCCGGAATCGGCCGCGCCCGCCGCGCCCCGATGGGCGGAAGCGCTCGCGACGGGCACCATCAACAACCGCCGAATCTCGCTGAGATTGGATCCGGGTACCGGAATGCAGCCGGAGCAGGTGGAGTGTGAGATTGTGCTCCGTACGGGGAGGAACGCCGCCCTCAGTTCCGTGATTCTGGAAGGGAATCGGAGGTGGAGCGAGGACTCCTTTGAAGCGGCGATTCAGGAGATGATCGGCCTATCGCTGAACGGGCTGGGCAGGACCTGTTATTCCGAACCGGTGCGAGCGTGGAACTTTCTCCCCGGCATTACCGAACCGGTTGGAGAGGGGCTGGACCGGTATCGGGTGTTCAACATTGCGCGGCATCGAACGTTCGCGGCGTGGTTCGGAGACGCCGCGATCACGTCCGGGCGAGTTCCTCCGGCCAGTTGCGTCGGGCATTCCGGAACCGCCATCGCGATCCACACACTCGGCGCCATGCACGCGGCAATGCCGGTAGAGAATCCGCGGCAGGTTCCCGCGTTCGCGTATTCGGCGAAGTTCGGGCCGCGACCACCCTGCTTTTCAAGGGCCGGTCTCGCGGGCTTCGGCGGGGAGAGGCTGCTCATGATCGCCGGCACATCGAGCGTGCGGGGCGAGGACTCGGTGTACGAGGGTTCGCTGAAAGAACAGTTGAACGAGACGATACAGAATCTTCGCGCCGTCGCGGCCGAGGGGCTGCGATCGGGCATGGACTTGGCCGGGGCGGAGTCGCCGCTGGGGCGAGTCCGAGCAGTCCGGGTGTACTACCGGCGTCCGGCAGACCGGGCGTTCCTGGAGCAGCACATGCCGCGGGAACTGGCGGAATGCTCCGAAGTCGAGTACATAGTCGCCGACATCTGCCGCGAGGAACTGCTCGTTGAGATTGAGGTCGTGCTGGAAGTGTCGCGTGCATAGCCGCTCGGAGTGGCTGGAGGGCGTTGCTCGCCACGCGGCGGAGCGGCCGCGGGCGGTTGCGATCGCGGAAGTTTTCCCCGATGGTGAGATTGCGCGGGACGCGACATGGACGGAGTTCCTGGCCCTGGCGGAAGTTCGGAGGACCACGCTGGTCCGGGATACGCCCGAGGGCGCCACAGTGCTGGCGGCGCTGAACTCCGGGGTTGAGCTGGCGGCGTGGTTCGCGGCCTGCATCCAAGCCGGTGTCAGGCTTGTGCTGGTGCACCCCAAGTGCGGTGCGGCGGAGGTGGCCGCCGTGTGCGACCGGGCCGGGGTGAACGCCGTGATTGCGCCGGAGAACCTGCTCTCGCTGGTTTCGCCCAAGATCACCAGGCTCGCGGACTCGCCGCCAAGTTCGACGCGTGTTGACAGTTCAGCGGACCCGCGGACCGGGGCCGTACCAGCACATCCGTCTGATCCGGGATCGATCGTGTTGTCATCTTCCGGAACTGTGGGCCTTCCGAAGCTGGTGATTCGGAGAAGCGAAGCGTTGGATGCC
>JBGAMO010000030.1:0-34148 GCA_044222845.1 Phycisphaerales bacterium | reverse complement strand
CGCCGCGTTGGGTGTAGCGGGCTTCAAAGTGGAGCTGGTCGTTGATGCGCAGGCCCTCGATGGAGGCGAACTGTCCGAGGATGGAGCCGCCGTTGATGATGGCGAAGCGGTCGCCGGGGTTGGGGGTGTAGAAGCCGTCGGGTGAGTTGGGGTCGGCGAGGCGGCGGATGTCGAGCAGGCCGGCCAGGCCGCCCTCGAACGAGATGGCGTGGGCCACGTCGAGCTGGTCGTACTGGGTAATGGGGGTGATGCCGCCGAGTTCGATGAGGATGCGGGACTGGGGGGTGATCATCAGATCGCCGGTGATGAGCAGGCGGCCGGCGGACATGCCGGGCGAGACCGTGCCATTGGCGACGACGGAACCGTTGAAGACGCCGTCGCCGCCGAGCGTGCCGCCGGTCATGAGGAAAGCGCCGTCAACCTGCAGGCCGCCGCCGTCGAACATGAGTTCGCCGCCGGTGAGGCAGAAGTCGCCGAGCGTGTGGAGCACGCCGCCGGCGCGGAGCGTGGTGCGGCCGGCTTCCTGGATGAACTTGTGGTCGACGGTGACGACGGAGAAGTCCATGCCGTTGCCGGGCCCGACGGTGAACAGGCCGCGGTTGGTGACGCCGGGCGAAAAGGTGAGGTGCAGGTCGCGGCCGTTGCTGACGGTGAAGTCGCCGGAGGGGTTGATGACCTCGACGGTGCTGAAGATGTCGCCCTCGCCCACGAGGGGGAGGATGCGGCCGGTGGTGCTGGAGAGGATGACGCGGGAAGAGATGGCGCGGACGTTGGCGATGTTCGCGGCCCGGAGCTTGCCGGAGATGTCGAAGGTGCCGTCGGTGAACTCGCCGTTGACGGAGTTGTAGTTGAAGAGGTCGCCGTTGATGACTACTTCTGAAGGTTCGTCGATGCTGATCGTGCCGCCGGCGGCGACGGTGAAGACCCCGCCGACGGGCGTGGGCGAGAAGGGCATGCCGGCGCGGTTGAGGATGGAGATGCGTCCGCTGGCGCCGACGTTGGTGAGGCCGGCGAGGGTGTCGAGCGTTCCGGCGGTGTCGGTGACGGTGGCGGCGGTGCCGTCGAGCGTCAGTTTGCTGGTGAGGGATTCGATGCCGACGTTGTCAAACTTGAGCGTGCCCTGCACCTTGAAGTCGCCCTCGCTCAGGGTCTTGGTGCCGGAGGTGTAGTTCAGGAGTTGCGATCCGCCGGGGACGATGAAGGAGCTGCCGGCCTCGACATCCAGCGTGCCGGAGTTGAGCCCCTCGAACTTGATGCTGCCCGCGGTGGTGAACGTGGCACCGCCCTTGAGCGAGATGGACCCGGTGGTGCCGACGCTGGTGACTACTCGTAGCGAGTTGACGCCGGGCAGGGCGGGGTCCTCGATGCGGGCGTTGGGGCCGTTGAGGGTGACCTTGCCCTCCAGGCGCGTGATGCCGGTGTTCGTGAACGCGAGCACGCCGCTGAGGTCAAAGATGCCGGTGAGCGTGCCGGCGTTGTAGTTGCCCAGCGTGGAACCGGTGTTCACCGCGAAGCGAGAGCCGGCGCCCACGGTGAGCTTGCCGTCGTTGCGGAAGTTGCCGGCGGTGGTGAAGACCTTGCCGCCCGAGACGGTGAGTTCGCCGGAGGTGTCGTTGGTGGTCAGCGTGTTGAGCGCGGCGAAGGTGGAGGCGGCGCCGTCGATGGTGATCTTGGCGCGGTTGGTGGTGATGTTGAGCGGGTTCACGTCCGCGGCGTCGCGAAGATCGATGCTCGCGCCGCTGCGGACCTTCCACGTGCCGCCGACGAGCGCGCCGGAGGCGAGCGAGACGCCGTTGGAGCGCAGCGTGCCCGAGCGGATGTCGAGCGTGCCGGTGTTGTTGAGCGTGACGTCGCGCAGGCGGGTGAGGCCGCCGCCGGAGGTCTTGACGATGGTGCCGGCGTTGTCGATGGTGGGGCGGATGCCGGCGTTGTTCCACGTGGCCTGGGCGTTGCTGGTGATAGTGAAGACCGAGCCCTGGAGGAAGTCGATGCCGGTCATGTTGCCCATGCTATTGAACTGGATCTCGCAGGTGTTGGTCCAGCCGCCGGCGGTGCCGCCGTAGACGATGCAGGTGTCGCAGATGTCCTGGGCGTTGGTGCCGTCGAAGGTGACGCCGCCGGTGGCGCTCACCATGTGGACGCCGTGGATGCGGGCGGAATCAAGGCGGAGCATGCCGCGGATGTCGAGCGTGTTGTCGTTGTACGCGCCCTGGACCAGGGCGCCGGTGATGCGCAGGTCCTGGTTTGTCCGGAGGCCGGCGGATTCGATGTGGATCGTCGCGTCGGAAGAGAGGAACGAGCCGCTCTCGATCGTGACGGGCGTGGTGAGCGTCACGTCGTAGGCGGCGCCGGTGACATCGATGACGGCGTTAAACAGGTTGGGGCCGGAGTTGTTCGGCACCAGCCCGTTGCGCCACCGGACGGAGTCGTTCCAGTTGCCGGAGGTGGCGGTGTCCCAGATGCTGGTGGTCTGCGCGCTCGCGGCGGCGGTGATGGCCGCGGTGGTACCGGCGATGAGCGCCATGCGGGCGCAGGAAGCTCTGGTCATGATTGGTCTCTCCTCAACGCGAACTGGTGCAGGCATTGGCGCCTATGGGCGGTCATCGTGCCTGCGTGTGTGAACTTGCCTATACCGTACAGTTTTCCTCAACGGAATCAATAGATAGGAGGGAATTCGGTCAGGGAACCTCGGCGTGTTCCGATAGTTATTTGCCCATTTTGACATCCAGGGCCTCCATCGCTTGCATGACCTTGGCTTTTGTCACGTCGCGGCGTTCCGGCGAAGGAACGCCGTTGATGGTGTCCAGAAGCGTCTGGGCTTCGAGGTAGGCCGTCCTGGCCGCGGCGAGCGTGGTCTGCTTCTCCGGGCCGGTTTGTGTCTGTGCGCGTTCTTCGAGCCATGCGCCTTTGGAGTACGCGAGGCTCGCGGTGGCCTGGGCCAGTTCGCGGAACTCGGAGGCGTCGGGCTGGAGGATGCCGTCCTTGCGGAGTGCGGCGAACTGATGGGACGCATCGTTCAGGTATTTCGCGGCGGCGGCGTAGCCGGCTTCCCGCTGCGATGGATCGCCGGCGTCGGCGGCGAGGCGACGGCAGACGGCGTATCGCTGGTTCGCGGCGGCGAGGTCGCGCTGGTGCCGAGTTGAGTTGTCGAAGCGGACGAGCTGCGTGCGGATGGCGACGGATTCGGCGAGAGCCGCGTCGGCCTCGGGGAAGCGGTTGAGCGAGCAGAGTTCGCGCCCGACCTTGTTGAGGAGCAGAGCGACATCGCGCTGGGCGGAGATGCCGGATTCATCAGCGCGGGCCAGGCCGCGGAGTTGTTCGAGGGATTGCTGGTACAGCGCGAGCGCCTCGGCGTGGCGTGCCGCGGCGGCGGGGCCGGCGAGGGTGACTCCGTACAGGTCCGCGGCGACGTCGCGAAGGTCGGCTTCTTCCATGATGGCCATGCCGACGAAGTGGCGGGCGATGGCGGCGTTGCGGCGGGCGACGGCGTCGATGGGTTTGGCGGCCAGGTCTTTCTCGAAGTTGGCGACGTGTTCGGCGGCGATGACGCCGGCCTTTTCGTAGGACTTGAGGGCGAGTTGGAACCAGGGCGCGGCGGCCCCCGGATCGCCGGTGAGTTCGCCGCGGCGGCGGAAGAGGCGGCCCTCGGTGAGATTGAGTTCCGGGCGCAGCGCCGAAGCGCGGCTGAGAGCGCGTTTCGCCGCGGCGTTGTCGGGGTTGGCGGCGAGCAGCTCCTGCTGGGCCTTTTCGACTTCGGCGATGAGTTCACCGCAGCGGGCGAGGGGGTCGGCGGCCTTGGAGGGGTCGGCGCTGCCGCCCAGGCCCTGTTCCTGCGCGAATCGCAGGAGGGACTGGGCCTGCGCGAGGCGTGCGGTGACGCGCTCGCGGGCGAGTTCGGCCATTTCGGCATCGGTGGGGATGCCCCCGACGGGTGCGGTGCCGCGGGCCTTGACGATGAGGTCGTGGGCTTCGCCGAAGGCGTTGGCGGCGTCGGCGTAGTTGCGGGCCAACTGGAGCTGCTTGCCTTCGCGGGAGCGGGACTTGGCGGCGTCGAAGGCGGTCCACCACGCGTTGGGGTTGGACTTGGCCAGTTCGGTGCGCAGGCGTTTGGCCTCGCTGTAATCGTGGGCCATTTCGGCGGATTCGCCGGAACGGCCTTCGTAGAGATCGCCGCGGAAATCACCGATGGCGTCGTAGCCGTCGGCGATTTGACGCAGGTCCTGGGTGCGCAGGCCGTCGCGTTTGGCGACGCCGTCCAAGTACGCCTGGGAGGCGTCGATGAGGTTCTTGCGCGCGGTGGTGGAGCCCCGCAGGTCGGCGAGTTTGCGGTCCACTTCCTTGATGTACCCGGCGACGGCGAGGCGCAGGCCCTCGCTGAGGTTCTCTTCCGCGCGGCGGCGGAGCGAGGCCTCGGAATCGGCGAGTTGTGCGGCGCGTTGCTCGGCGTCGCGGGCGAGCAGCGTCGCGGCGGATTCCTTGCGGTACAGCACCCACATGACGATGCCGAAGGCGACGATGAGCAGAAGGAACGCCGCGGCCACCGAGGCGGTGACGCGGTACCGCTGGAGCATCTTGGTGACGATGTATAGCCCGCTGTCGCGTTTGGCCTCGATGGGCTCGCCGGCGAGGTAGTGGCGGATGTCGCGGGCGAGTTCGCCGGCGTTCTGGTAGCGGCGTTCACGATCCTTGTAGAGGCACTTGAGGACGATGGTCTCGACCTCGTCGTTGATCTGACGGCGGACGGTGCTGGGGCGGGCGGGCTCGGCCTTGAGGATGTTCTCCAGCACGTCGCGCATGGTGCCGACGATCTGGTAGGGGAACTTGCCGGTGAGCATCTGGTAGAGCACGACGCCCAGGGAGTAGACGTCGGTGCGGACGTCGATGCTGCCCGGCCTTCCCTCGGCCTGTTCGGGGCTGGCCCAGGGAAGGCTGCCGATGAACTGTCCGGTGACGGTCATGAGGCGCGGGGTGTGGTCCTCGTCCTCGGTGATGTCGGGCGTCGCGATCTTGGCGAGGCCAAAGTCGACGACGATGGGCTCGTTGTTCACGTCGAGGCGCACGTTGGCGGGCTTGATGTCGCGGTGGATCACGCCCTTGAGGTGCGCCGCGTTGACGGCGTCGCAGATCTTGGTGAACAGGCGGAGCGACTCATCGATGCCGGGGCGGTCGGGATCACGCAGGATCTCATCGAGCGGGCGGCCCGAGATGTAGTCCATCACGTAGAAGAAGCTGCCGTCGGGGGTGGTGCCGCTGTCGTGGATGCGGACGATGTTGGGGTGATTGAGCTGCCCGAGCACCTGCACTTCGCGTTCGAAGCGGGCCTTGCCGGAGGAACCGGTGAACGGGCCGCCGTGGATGACCTTGATTGCGACCTTGCGGCGGGTGGTCTTCTGCAGGGCCTGGTAGACCACGCCTTGCCCGCCCCGGTGGATCTCGCGCATGATCTCGTAGCCGGGGAAGGTCTCGCTCAGTGGGCGCTTTTCGGCCTCGTCGGCGGATTGAGGGCGCGGCGAGGCCTGGTCCAAGGCGGCCTCGATCAGGTCGCGGTCGGAGCGGCGGCTGGGCGGCTGGTTCGCGGCGCCGGGATCGGGCGGTCGGGATGGTTGTTCCTCATTCGCCAAGGCTGAACCCTACGCCATCGCGTTCGACGCGATCAACAGAAACAGAAAACGCCCGCCCGAGCGTCCCCTACGGCGCCCGGGCAGGCTGGACGGGTCCTGCATCCACACGGCGACGCGTGAACGCCCTTCTCGTGGCGCTGCGTGCGGGGTGCGCGAGCCATCCAGACCCTTAGAACGGAAAGCAGGGCGGGCACTCACGCGGAATTCACGACACCTGCGAAAAAAAGTTGCCCGCCGGGCCCATCTCTTCGCGGAGGCGGTCGTGAGCGCGGGCCCGGAGCATGTACGCGGCCCCTTCTGAGCGGCCCATCTCCCTGGCGACCTCGTCCATGGGTCGGCCTTCAAGGTCGTAGAGGCGAACGACCTTTTCGTAGTCGGCGGGGAGGGATTTGAGGGACTTCTCGATGTGCCTGGCGGCTTCGTCGCGGGCGGCCACGATGCTGGGCGTGGTGGAACTGACGGCCAGCAGGTCAACCAGGGCCACCATCGAATCGCGGCTGCCCGACGCCGCGCCACGCACTTGGCGGCGCGGATCGGGGCGGCGGGCGGCTTCCAAGCTGCGGACGGCGTCGATCAGGTTGTTCTCCGCCAGACGGGTGAGCCAAGCGAGGAAGCCCGCGGCACCGCCCTCGCCGAAACGGGAGATAGCATGACCGCTTCGAGGAAGGTGACCTGCATCACATCGTCGACATCGAGCGAGGAACGCAGGGCGGCGCCGATCTTGGGCTCGATCCGGGCACGCACCTTGGGCGCGCAGGCTTCGAGAAGGCCCACCAGGGCCTTGCGGTCGCCGGACTGCGCCAATCCGAGCAGGCGTTCGAGTTCTTGATCGCTGGTCATCGCGGCTTTCGGGGTTCCCCAGTCTGAATCATACCGGCGGTGTGCGGGCGAGCGCCGGGGTTGAAACCGTGCGAGGACGAATCCATATTATGTGGCAAGGAATGGAAGCCCCGGCTGTCAAGATCTGTGTTCGCTGCGGTCGTGATTGCGCCGCGGTGCCGCGTGTGCGTGATGCGCAGGGGCGGTACTGCTGCCGCGATTGTCAGCAAGCCCCCGCGGGCATCATTCCGTTGGCTCCTGCGGAGCCCGTGGCCGAGCACCGGGCCCCGTGCCCCAAGTGCGGCGCGGACCTGCGGGTGGGTGTGGCGTCGTGCGAATCCTGCGGGTACGCGCCGGAGGTGGAGCCCGGGAGCCCCAAACTCAAGCGGCCGAAGTTCGGCATGGTGATCTGCGGCCACTGCAAGTATGACCTGACGGGGTTGGGCGACGCCAAGTGTCCCAAGTGCGGCAAGATCAAACCGGTCAAGAAGAAACTCAAAACACTGACGTGCCGTCAGTGCGGCTATGACCTGACGGGCCTGCGCAACGGCAAGTGCCCGGAGTGCGGGCACACCAACGCCGTGACGGGCCGGCGCGAGTGGGATGACGAGATTTCGGCGGAGATCCGTCAGCACGCGTACCGCAAGCCGTTGATCTACCTCGTGATAGGTCTGATCATCACCTTCGGCGTGTACGCGGCGCAGGGCAACACACGGGCGCTGACGGGGTACGCCATTGCATTCCCGGTGACGCTGCTGGTGGCGTACGGCATGTTGTGGCTGTGCTGCCTGACGTGGCTGGGGTTCACCAGTTCGTCCGGGTTGATGCTGCTGCAGTTGGCGGGGATCCACGGAGCGGTGGGGGCGCTGTCGGCGGTCTTCTCGCTGATGCCAGCCATCGGCACGGTCTCGCTGATCCCGCTCTTTGCGTGCGGGACGATGTACGTGTACCTCATGTCGGACTGGATGGACATGGAGGGCGTGGACGCCAAGATCGCGTCGGTGATCATCTATTTCTCGATCATGATGCTGGCGTACGGGGCGGCGGCGATGGGATTGATCTGATACCGGAAGGGATCAGCGATCAGGCATCGGGCATCAGGGGGAGCATGCCTCTCTGATGCCCGGGGCTCATAGCTCCGTCGAAATTGACCACGCGGCTCAAGGGTCGGTGTGCTGCGGCCGCGGTCACACGTGGACACGTGACGCTCGGATGCCGCGGAGATTGGTATGACGCGAGCCGCGGGCGAGAAATGAAAAACGCCCCGGGGGCGGCCCGAGGCGTCTTTGCGGACACATGTGCGGTGTCAGTTCTCAGCGGCGACGGCGCGTCGCGCCGAGGCCGGCGAGGGCCAGCAGGCCCAGCGAGGCGGGCGCGGGGACGTTTCCGGAAAGACGGAAGACCAGGAACTCATCGTGATTGAACCCGCCGTGCAACGGATCGGCCGGACCGCCGGGGGCGCGGTGCCAGATCCACTCGGCATTGGCGGAGATGCCCGGACGGAAACCCCACGGGGCCGCGCCGTTGAGCGCGCCGCCGGGGGCGGTGTCGGTGGCCTGCCAGAGGCCGTTGACTGTGGCGTAATGGATGGCCCGGTCGACCTGGGCTTGTGTGGGCTGGAGGTTGGGGGGCCAGGGGCTGGTGAGTCCGAGTGCCGCGGCGTATGCGCCGGCGGGGAAGACCTGCCATTCCGAATCGCCGGTGAGCGACGTGCGGCCCGAGGTGGTGTTGACGAAGTCGCCGATCAGTCCCTGAGCGACCGATTGATCCGACGAAGTGGCGACATAGACGTAGTCGCTAGGCAGGCGTCCGGTCGCGTTGAACGTGTACGTGGTGGGCCAACTGTTGCCGAAGCCCTCGTGAGAAGTGGTCACGAGCGGGGTGCCGAAGTACAGGTCGAACTGGTTGTCGCACGTGATGTGGACAGTCCAGTCGTCGCCCAAGGCGCACGGGACAAGCGTCGCGGCGGATGCGAGCGCGGCGACGAACAAACGTGGGGCTTTCATGGTCTTCACTCTCCTCACGGAACAACAAGCGAGCGCGGGAAGCACTTCCCGCGACGGTCTCTCTGTGTCCATGTTACCGAAAGACGAACCGGCACGCAAGTGCAAAATACCCGAACGGGAAGCGATCATGCGTGGCGGATTTGGTTGTTTCTGCCTGTTGCGCGTTCGGCTCAGCCGCTTACTTGTCCGTCGTACTTGACGAACTCATCGATGTCGGCCTTTTCGGGGGCCGCGGCTTCCCAGGCGCTTTGGTACAAGCCTTCGAGCATCGACGCGGCGTCGGCGAGGCGGTGCTCGATGAACTCCTTGCCCGGTGATTTCTCCAACTCGCCGGTCTTTTTGAGCTCGTACAGCGGCGTGACCTGGTCGAAGGACCGCTGTATATAGATGATGACCTGGGGCCAGGGGTCCTTGCCGTCGACCTTGGCGTCGAACTTGCAGACCGGACGGACGTCAGCGGCGTCGATCTTGTGGTGCTTGATCACACCGCCGTCGATGTACGAGTGGAAGCCGCGGTCGGTGGTGTAGCCGTTGGGGTTGTCGCCCACCCAGCCGTGATGGTGTTTGGTGGTGTGCAAAGGCTGCGCGGCGTCGCCGACGTAATGGGCGAGGATGCCCATGTTGACGGTGGCGTCGGCCTTGGCCTGCGCCAACTGGGCTTCGCGCCGGGGATCGTTGAGTTTCTCGAGCACTCGCACCACGCGGAACGCGGACTGCACCTTGCCGTACTGCTCCAGGATCGAGTAGGGCAGGAAGCCGGGCCACTCCTGGGTCTTGTCGGGGTCGCGGGCGGGGTTGACGGCCTTGGGGGGCGTGGCCCAACCTTTGCGGCACTGGGTCTGCAAGAGCGCTTTCACGAACTCCAGACGCAGCGGGGGGATGTCCGCGAACTTGAGGTCGTACGGCTCAAGGTCTTCGATGTCGAAGTAGTGGTCGGGGTTGGCGGAGTGTTGCAACTGGGCGACCTTGGTGGAACGCCAGCGGTCGGGCACCACGGCCTGATCGCTGATGCGGTCTACCGCGGCGGGGCTCTTGATCCAATCGGGCGTGCCCGCCGGCATTCCTTCGATCGCGAGCCGGGCGATGACGCGGTGACCCGCGGCGTCCCACGCCCCGGCCATGGGCACCAACACCGCCGCGAACGCCACCGAACACATGTGCTTGAGCATGGGCCAAGGGTACTCGCGAACCCGGGGTTTCGCATTGGGTGAGCGACGGGCCCGAGGCGTGTACGTGTTGGGCCTTCGGCGAGCCGGGGGAAGCCCAGCCGCGGCGTGCGGTTGAGCATCGTTTGCTAACATGCCCGATGCGCATCGGACAGGCATGGGGATTGGCGGCGGTGGTAGTTTTTGCTGCGTTCAGCGCGGCGGCGGACGGGCCGTCGGTCACGCTACGGGCATCGGACCTCAAGGCGGATGCGGCGGTTCTCAGGGATGCGCTCGAGACTGTGCATCCGGGTCTGTACCGCTACAACACCAAAGAGCAGATGGCGGCCCACTTCGGGGCCCTGGATGCGGCGTTCGATCACGATCAGTCGATCGGGGACGCGTTCGTCGCCCTTTCGCGGCTGACCGCCACGATCAAGTGCGGTCACACGTTTCCGAATCCGCACAACCAGTCCAAAGCGGTCGCCGCGGCGTTGTTCTCCGGGGCGAACAAGGTCCCCTTCTGCTTCCGCTGGATCGACGGCCGGATGATCGTGACGCGGGACCTGACGCGGGGCGGGAGTTTGAAGCCCGGGGACGAGGTGATGGCGATCAACGGCGTGCCCGCGGGCGAGGTGCTCGCCCGCCTGATGTCGATCACCCGGGCGGACGGTTCCAACGACGCTAAGCGGATCACGCAACTGGAGGTGACGGGGCAGGAGCCGTACGAGGCGTTTGACATCTACTTCCCGCTGATGTATCCGTTGACGGCCGGCGAGTTTGAGATTCGCGTGCGACCGATTGGCGCAGCGCAAGACACGATTGTGATGGCAGCGGCGATCACCGGTGAAGCGCGGTTGGCCGCGGACGAGGACAAGGCACCGGAGGGTGGCGACGCCCCGCTCTGGCGACTGGAGTACCGCGCCGATGGGATCGCTTGTCTGCCGATGGCGTCGTGGGTGGCGTACAAGACCACGTGGGACTGGGTGAAGTTCATCAACGACTCGTTTGACGAGATGGTGGCGAAGACGGTTTCGACATTGGTCATCGATCTTCGGGGCAACGAGGGCGGTTCGGGCGTGGGCGACGTGATCGTCGCGCGGCTCATCGATGCTCCCGTGGCCAGATCGGGCATGCAGCGGTTCGTGCGGTACATCAAGACCCCAGGCCGATTGAATGCGGTGTTGGACACGTGGGACGCTTCGTTCAAGGACTGGGGCGTCGATGCCTTGGGCCCGATGGACCTTGGCGATCGTGCGACGGGGCTCGCGCCGGACGCCACCGATGGTTTCTATCGCCTTCGCACCGAAGATGGCAAGGACCCCGAGCAAGTTGAGCAGATGATCCTGCCGCGGGGTCCGCGATTCTGCGGCAAGGTCTTCGTGCTGGTGGATTCGAGCAACAGTTCGGCGACCTTTGAGTTCGCGCAGCTCGTCCGCAGGCATCGGCTCGCCACGCTGGTCGGCCAGCCGACGGGAGGCAACCAGCGGGGGATCAACGGCGGGGCGTTCTTCTTTGTGCGTCTGCCCCGGACCGGGTTGGAAGTGGACGTGCCGATCATGGCCCAGTTTCCTGGGCGCGATGGGGGCATGCCGGCGGATGACGCGGGGATCGTGCCCGATGTCATCGTGACGCCGTCGGTTCTGGATATTGCGAATGGCGTTGATGCGGAGTGGCGGTCGTTGATTGAGAAATCGGGGCAAGGAATGGGAAGATGAGGAAGCCTGGGAATCGGGGAGGTTTGAACGCGAGCGGCGGCGGCTTGTTCGAGTTTCGGGCGTGGCGGGGAGTGATTTTTTGGATGGCTGAACAGCGGGTTCGCCCTGCCGCGGGCTTTCTCAATCCCCTGCGGATGGGGTGATGGTGATTTTGGGACGAAGAAAGTCGCTTTATCTCAGACTATAAATACGGCTCGCCGATAACGAAACGCCTGCGTCCGTCCGCGCAGGCCTTTCTCTCCGACTGCGAATGAAACTGCGACCGAGCATCCTTCGGCTATATGTTGAGATCGTGCTGGCGATCGCTCTGGCCGAAGCGGCCGTCATGCTCGTCATCCCGGTCGTCGCGCGCGGTGAGGGCGGGGTGGAGTGGGCGATTCTCGACGCGGGGCTGCTGTCATTGCTGGCGGGTCCGATCATCCTGTGGCGGATGTGGGCGGCGGGGCGGCGTGCGCAGCGGCCCGTGGACGCACCGGGCGAGGTGCATCCAAGGCGTGCGTTCGTGGTCGCCGGGGTGGTGTTCGTGGCGCTGGCGCTCTGCATCGCGGCGGCGGTCGTGGGAGCCAACAGGGTTGTCAATGACGAGGCCCGGGCCCGGTTCCATGAGCTATCCGGGCGGATGATGTCGGAGGCCGAGCGGCGCGTGAGACAGCCGCACTACGGGCTGCTTGGAGCCAGAGCGATCTACGCGGCGAGCCAGAACGTTGAACGCGCCGAGTTTGCCGCGTTCGTCGCGGAGCGGGACCTGGCGCGGGAGTTTCCGGGCGCGATCGGCATCGGCTTCATCAAGCATGTGAAGCGGCAGGATCTGGACGCGTTCATCGCGGCGGAGCGTGCCGACGGTGCACCCGATTTTTCCGTGCGCAGCCTGGCCGAGCCGGGATCGCCGCTGGCGGATGCGACAGAACTTTACATCATCACGCATTGCTTTCCCAAGGAGCGCAACGGGATCGCGTGGGGACTGGACACCGGGTCCGAGCCGGTGCGCCGCGAAGCCGTCGAGCGGGCGGTGGAAACCGGAGAGGCGGCGATCTCCGGGCGAATCTCCCTGGTGCAGGGGTACCGCGGTCGGTCGGCGTTCCTCTACATGGTCCCGATTTTTCGCAACGACGCGCACCCTTCGACGCCGGCCGAGCGCCGGGCGGCGCTGCTCGGCCTGGCGTACGCGCCGATCGTGCTGGACGAGGCGCTCGCGGGCGTGGCCGACGCATCGGAAGGCCAACTGCATCTGACTGTCTTTGACGGCGAGGAGACCTCCCGGGCGGCGACGCTGTACGACTGCGACGGTCACGCAGAGGTCCCCGGAGCGACCGACGATCAGAGAGGATCGGCTCGCCCGGAGCAGAGGATGTTCCAAACGTCGTTCCCGGTCAGGGTGGGTGGGCATACCTGGACGTTCGGCATCGGTACGACGCCCAAGTTCGAAGCGGCCATCGATCGGTCCACGCCGCTCACCATCGGCGTGGGCGGGGCGATCATGAGCCTGCTCGCGAGCGGGTGCGCGTTCATGCTCACCGCCGGGCGGGCCCGGGCGATGGCGATGGCCCAGGGAATGACCAGAGAGTTGGCGGCCGCCAAGGCCACGGCCGAAGAGGCGCTCCGCGAGGTGTCGGCGTTCCGTGCGACGCTGGACCAGCACTCGATCATCTCGGTGGCCGATCGGCACGGCCGGATCATCGAAGCCAATCCGCAGTTCACCGCCATCAGCGGGTACCGGCTTGAAGAACTCATCGGGCAGGATCACCGCATCGTCAACTCCGGGGTGCACCCCAAGAGTTTCTGGGCGGAAGTCTGGCGGACGCTCGTAGCGGGCAACGCCTGGCGGGGCGAGGTGTGCAATCGGACCAAGGACGGCTCCCTGTACTGGGTCGACAGCATCATCGCGCCGTTCGCCGGCGCCGACGGGAAGATCGATAAGTTCGTTTCCGTCGGCAACGACATCACCGCGCGCAAGATCGCGGAGGCCGAGTTGGCGCGGAGCGCGGCCAGCGTCAAGAGCATCATCGACGGCGCGGACTTGTTCGCCTGGGAGTTCTGCGTCGAGGAGGACCGGTTCACGTTCGTCTCGTTCGAGGAAGAGCGTCTGGGCTATTCGCGCGAGGCGTGGCTGCGGCCGGGCTTCTGGGATTCGGTGCTCCACCCGGACGATCGGGAGGCCACGACGCGCCACTGCATGTCCGAGATCGCCGCGGGCCGGCCCCACCGGCTTTCCTACCGCATGGTGACCGCCGTGGGCGGGACGATCCACATCAGCGATTACGTTTCGGCCCCGGAGCAGCGGGACGGTCGCACGATCGTGCGCGGCGTCGCCGCGGATGTGAGCGATCGGGTGGAGGCCGAGCGTCGGGTTGCGGAGAGCGAGCGGCGGCTGCGGACGATCATCGAGGCGGAGCCCGAGTGTGTGAAGCTCGTCGGCCCCGGCGGAGAACTGATGGAGATGAACGCGGCGGGCCTGGCGATGCTGGAGGCCGAGTCGGTCGAGCAGGTGCGTCGGCTCGGGCTGGTTCGGTTCGTGCTGCCGGAGTACCACCGCTCGTTCGCCGCGCTGAACCAGCAGGTGTTGGCGGGAGGCACGGGGTCGCTGTGCTTCGAGGTCATCGGGTTGCGGGGCACACGCCGGTGGCTCGATCTGCGCGCGGTGCCGATGCGCGACGATGCGGGGAACGTCACGGGCGTGCTGAGCGTGACGCGGGACATCACCGTGCAGCGGCGTGCGCAGTCGGACCTTCGCGAGCAGGCGCAGCGGCTGGATCTCACCATTCGCTCGGCCGGCCTGGGCAGCTGGGACTGGGACATCGCGACCGGCCGCGTCGAGTTCAACGACATCATCCAGACCATGCTGGGGTACGAGCCCGGGGAGTGGGAGCCCAATGTCCGTTCCTGGTCGGCGATCGTGCACCCGGACGACCTGGCCGAGGTGAAGCGAGTGCTCACCGAACACCTGGAGGGGCGGGCGGAGGAGTACCGGTGCGAGCACCGCCTGCGCCGCAAGGACGGGACCTGGGCGTGGGTGCTGGACACGGGCCGGGTCATCGACCGCGATGAGCAGGGGCGTGCGCTCAGAATGCTGGGGGTGCACGTAGACATCGACGCGCGGATGCGGGCGAGCGAGACGCTCGCAGCGGCGCGCGAGGCCGCCGAGGCCGCGAGCCGGGCCAAGAGCGCGTTCCTGGCGAACATGAGCCACGAGATACGCACGCCGCTGACGGCGATCCTGGGGTTCGCCGACCTGCTCCGCGAGGACGGGACCGACACACTCGCGCCCGAGCAGCGTGCCGCCACGATCGACACGATCCGCAACGCCGGGTCGCATCTGCTGACGGTCATCAACGACATCCTGGACCTGTCGAAGATCGAGGCCGACAAGATGACGATCGAGAACGTGCACACCCCGCTGGTGGGCGTGCTGCGGGAGGTCGAGCGATTGATGCGTCCGCGGGCGGCGGGCAAGGGGGTGGCGTTGGGCGCCAGGCTGCTCACGCCCGTGCCGGAGTTCCTGATCAGCGACCCGACCCGTCTGCGACAGATCCTCATGAACCTGGTGGGCAACGCCGTCAAGTTCACGGAGGCCGGCGCCGTCGACATCACGGCGTTCGCCGCGGAGTTCGAGGGCTGCGAGCGATTGATGATCGACGTTGAGGACACCGGCGTGGGCATGACCGCCGAGCAGACGCGCCGGCTGTTCCAGGCGTTCGGGCAGGCCGACGAGACCGTCACCCGCAAGCACGGGGGCACGGGGCTGGGCCTGACGATCTGCCGCCGCCTGGCCGCGCTCATGGGCGGGGATGTCAAACTGCTCCGCACCGAGCGAGGACGCGGATCGTGCTTCCGGCTCGTGCTGCCGATGCGGGCCGCCCCGGGCACGAAGATGATCGATCGGCTGGAGGCCGTGGATCAATCAGCGGCGCCCGTAACGGCTCCCGGACCGAACTCGCTGCGGGGCCGCATCATCCTGGCCGAGGACGGCGTGGACAATCAGCGTCTGATCTGCCTGCACCTTCGCAAGGCCGGCGCCACGGTCGAAGTGGCGGACAACGGACGGATCGCGCTGGAAAGAATCGAAGAGGCCGCCCGGACCGGCACGCCCTTTGACCTGCTCCTGACCGACATGCAGATGCCGGAGATGGACGGTTACTCCCTCGCCCGCACGCTGCGCGAGCGGGGCAACTCCCTCGCGATCGTCGCGCTCACGGCGCACGCGATGGCCGAGGATCGCGCCAAGTGCGAGGAGGCAGGGTGTGACGACTACGCGACCAAGCCGATCGACAAGGCGACGCTGATCGCGACGTGCGCCGCGTGGATGGGCAAGCCCGGGGGCGTGAAAGTGCAATCGGCGGCCGCCTAGCCCTTCGGGCCCGGGGCCAACCACCAGAGCGGGGCCGGCAACGTGCGGAGCGTGCGCCCGCGGCGACGACGGGTGTGTTGCATCGCGAGCGGTGGGGTTCACCATGCCGGCCCAAGCGGCTGCATGCTATCCTCTCCACCAGAGTCCGATCGAAGCCCACGCCGCAAGAACTCGAAGATCCACGAACTCCCCCTTTCTGCACCATCAGCCCTGCTCATGCGGATCGTTCTTCTCAACTGGGCCAATATCGCCGACGGCGCCTCGCACGGCGGGGGCGTGAACGGGTACTGCCGCCAACTCGCGATCGAACTGGTGCGGCGCGGGCACGAGGTCTGCTGGCTTTATTCCGGCCTGTCGTACGCCGCGGCTCCGCTGGCGGGAGCGATTCCTCCGCCGCAGGTGCGGCGTCATGATGATCACCACGGGGTGCGGGTGTTCGAGATCGTGAACTCCCCGGTGGTCGCGCCCGGAGTCTTCCAGTGCCGCGACCCGCTCGCGGAGGTCTCTTCACCCGCGCTGGAGCGGGAAGTGACGCGCCTCTTTCATCTGCTCTCTCCCGAGGTGGTTCACTTCCACAACGTCGAGGGATTCTCGGCCGGGTGCATCGACGCGGCGAAGACCGCCGGGCCGGGCGCGCCGGGCGCCAAGGTCGTGTTCAGTCTGCACAACTACCACACCGTGTGCCCGCAGGTGTACCTCATGCGCAAGGGCCTGTACCCCTGCCGCGACTTTGACGCCGGGCACGCGTGCGTGGGGTGCCTCTCGGGCGAGCCGCCGCTGCACGAGATGCGTCGTCGCGCCGGCCTTCCCGCGGAAGAACCGCCGCCGCTTCCGCCGCCCGAGCCGCCGCCTCCCTTCATGCTCCGGGCGGCGCGGGCGATCAAGCGCCGATTGCTGCGTCCGGTGCCGCTGCCGATGATTGATCCGGTGCTGCCGGGGCGTCCGGTGTACGCGGCGGAGGATGTCGCCGCGGGCGAGGCCGTGGAGATCGTCGCCGAAGGCCCGGGGCGGTTCACGCTCCAGGGTCTGCCGTTCGAGAGCGAGGAGTGGCGGCCGCTGACCAACGAGTTCAGGCCGCCCGCGCTGGCGTCGCGGGCGCTGAACGAGTACGGACGTCGACGGCGGGCGTTTGTCGAGACGCTGTCGCGGTGCGATCGCGTGCTGGCGGTTTCCGGGTTCGTGCGGGGTGTGTTCCAGAAACTCGGCGTGCAGGATCGGGTGCTCGAGACGATGGCGATCGGCAGCCGGATGGTCGAGATGGCGGCGCAGTCGCCCGAGCTGTGCGAGCCCCCGCCGCCGTTTTCTCCCGCGCGTCCGATCCGGCTGGCGTTCATGGGGTACAACAACTACTTCAAGGGCCTGCCGATGCTCCTGGACACGCTGGAGCTGCTGGCCCCGGAGTATCTCGCAAAGTTCCATCTGTACATCTGGGCCAAGGACATCGAACACGACGCCGAGCGGCTCCAGCGGTTCGAGGGGCGTCTGGCCGGGCTCACCGTCCGCGGGCAGTACCGCTATCAGGATGTTCCCGCGATGCTCTGTGGCAAGGACGCCGGGCTCGTTCCCAGCGTGTGGTGGGACAACGGACCGCAGACCGTGATGGAGTTCCTCGCGTGCGGCGTGCCGGTGATCGGCGCGGCGGTGGGGGGGATTCCCGAACTCGTGCGTCACCAGCACAACGGGCTGTTGTTCACGGGCAACGACCGTTTCGGGCTCGCGGCGCTGCTGGCGGGGATCGCCCGCGATCCGTCGGTGCTGCACGCCCTTCGGAGCAACATCACGGCGCCCAAGACCATGGCGGCGCACGCGGCGGAGATGGAATCCCTCTACCTTCGGTTGATCAGCGAACGCGAATGAGCGAACTGGCAGCACAATCCCGGGCTTGGGAGCCTTTTGTCGGCGAGACTTCCGGCGCACGGATCGCGGTGCTCGGGTGGGCTCGCCTGGCCGCGCAGGGAAGGGAAGGCTCGGGGCTCAATCTCTGCGTTTCGGAGCTCTGTTCGGAGCTTGCCTCACGCGGCCACCGAGTGATGTACCTGCGGTCGGGCATGGATTACTCGCTGCGCCCGGGGATGCGGATCATCCTCAAGGACGTGTGGCGGGGCGTTGCGTGCTTCGATCTGTTCAACAGCCCCAACCTGGCTCCGGGGAACTTCAACTTCAACAACCCGGCGGAGCAGGCCGCTTCGCCCGCGCACACCGCGCTCGTGATCGACTGGCTCCGTGCCGTGCGGGCCGACCTCGTCCACGTGCAATCGTTTGAAGGGTTCGGATTCGATCTCGTGGCCGCGGTGCGCAAGGCCGGCTTCCCCGTCGCCGTGACACCGCACAACTACTACGGGCTGTGCCCGCAGGTGGACCTGCTGGCCCGCGAACGGGGTGTATGCGAGAGCAGCGACGGCGGCCGCGCGTGCGTCGGGTGCATCGCCCGCGCGCCGGACCCGGCCTCGTATCGGTGGTGGAGACGGCGGTTCCAGACGGCGGAACGGTGGTTCGGGCCCAATACGTTGGGGCTCGCGAAAGACCGTCTGCTCATCGCGAAGGACACTCTGCGTGCCCGGTTCGCATCGGGCCCCGGGCCGTACGTCTATCCCGACGCGGAGCCATCGTCGGCGCCGCTGGAGGTGCTGTCCGTCGCGGCGCCGGACGTCAACGAACGGGCGACCGCGAGGCGTGCGCTGACCGTGCTGAACGATTACGGTCGCCGGCAGGGCGCGGGAATCGCCGCGCTCAACGACGCATCGGTGATCCTGTGTCCGAGCCGGTTCTTGCAGCGCGTGCACGAGGCCCACGGTGTTGCGGCCGATCTGATGAGGCATGTGCCGCTGGGGCAGCCGCACTTTGATCTGCTGTACCAGCAGGCCGCGGCGTCGGCGGGGTATGCATCAACGCCGTGGCGGCACGAGGATGCACGCCCGTTGCGGCTGGCGTACTTCGGCAACTGCTATCCAAACAAGGGGCTGGCGACGCTCGTGGAAGCGGTGCTGGCGATGCCGACATCGCTGGCGGCACGGGTTCACGTGAGCATCCGGGCCTCGGGAGATGATCGGCCCTTCCGCGCCCGGTTGGCGGGCTGCACGCACGCGTCGATGCTGGGCCGGTACACCATCAGCGACCTGCCGGCCCTGATGCGCACGTTCGACGTGTGCATTTTCCCGAACATGGGTCTGGAGAACTCGCCGCTGGTGGTGCTCGAGGCGTTGCACGCCGGCAAGTTCGTCATCGCGAGCAATCTCGGCGGGCCCACCGACTGGATTGAGCCGCCCCGCAACGGGCTGCTGTTCCGCCCGGGTGACGGCGCCGAGATGATCGCACGCGTCGAGGACCTGGTTTGCGGGCGCGTAGCGATCCCCGCTCCCGCGGACATTCACAGGGCGTCACGACTGCGGACGTTCGCCCAATACGTGGACGATGTCGAGTGGATCCACGAATCGCTCCTGAGCAACCCACCCGCGAGGAACACAACATGACGCCCCGAATCGTGCTCGCAAGTCTTGATGTCTCCGGCCTGCCCGCCGCGGCGAGGGAAGCGATCGAGGGTGCGCTCCCCGCCGCCCCCGCGGCCGGCCCGGCGGTAGAGCCGGTGATCGCCGAACGCGAGGTTCGCATCGGCGGGCAACTGGTGCGGTACCGCGTGAGCGCGGGATTGATGCCCGTGCGTGAAGACGCGGGCAAGCTCAAGGCCGAGGTCTTCTATGTGGCGTACGAGCGACTGGGCGTTGATGCTCCTGCGCAGCGGCCGATCACGTTTGCGTTCAATGGCGGGCCGGGATCGTCCTCGGTGTGGCTGCACCTGGGGGCTCTGGGGCCGCGGCGCGTTCAGTTCGGGCCCGAGGGCGAAGCGCCCAAGCCTCCCGCGACGATCATCGATAACGATCAGAGTTGGCTCGACGCGACCGACCTGGTGTTCATCGACCCGGTGAGCACGGGCTTCAGCCGCCCGGCGGCGGGCGAGCAGTCCCAGCAGTTCCACGGCGTTGATGAAGACATCGCGTGCATCGCGGAGTTCATCCGCCTCTACACCACGCGCCACGAGCGTTGGCTTTCGCCGAAGGTCGTGGTGGGGGAGAGTTACGGAACCACACGGGCCGCGGGGCTCGCGGCGCACCTGCACGGCGAGCACGGGATGTACCTGAACGGCATTGTGCTGGTCTCGCCGGCGCTGGACTTTGCGACGCTGGAGTTCAGCGAGGGTAACGACCTGCCGTTCTGGGTCGCCCTGCCCACGTACACGGCGACGGCGTGGTACCACAAGAAGCTCGCGCCGGACCTTCAGGCCGACCTCGCCAAGGCGCTCGCCGAATCCGAGGCGTTCGCGTCGGGCGAGTACCTGACAGCGCTGGCCAAAGGCGACCGGCTCCCCGCGGCTGACCGCGATCGGCTCGCGGCCAAACTCGCGAGATTGACCGGCCTCTCGCACGCGGTGGTGCTGCGGGCCCGGCTGCGGATCGTGGACCAACTGTTATACAAGGAACTGCTCAGAGACCGCGGCCTGACAGTCGGCCGGCTCGACAGCCGGTACACCTCGCAGGATCGCGATGACGCGGGCGCAGCGCCGGAACACGACGCGAGTTACGCCGCGATCCTGGGGCCGTACACCTCGGCGCTCAACTCCTACATGCGGGAGGAACTGCGCGTCCGCAGCGATCTCAAGTACGAGATTCTCAGCGAGAAGGCCAGCGTGCAGTGGCTCTTTCCCCGCAACCGCTACGCCAGCACGGCCGAGAGCCTGCGCAGCGCGATGACCCAGAACCCGTCGCTCAAGGTGCTGGTGTGCAACGGCTACTTTGATGTGGCCACGCCGTACTTCGCGAGCGATTTCACGCTCTCGCACCTGGGCCTGCGCGATGGGCCGCGGGCCAACATCCACGTCGAGCGGTACATGTCCGGGCACATGATGTACGTGCGAGAGTCCGACCTGGCGAAGCTGCGGCAGGACGCGGTGAAGTTCATCGCCGGTTGCACCGCGCCGTGAACGAAGCGCGAGGCACGGGCGGTGTGCCTCTCAACGAACCTCGACCATTCCGCGTTCCAGCAGCGTCCGCAGCAGGCGGTGCGTGCTGGCGAGCGCCGCCGCGGGGTCCGCGTTGGCGGCGCGGGCCATGCGCTGGGCGATCGCCTTCGCCGCCGTCTTGCCGTCGCAGGCGTTCAGGAACTGGGCAACGCCGGCGTCGCCCGTGAGAGTCCAGGGAATTCCCGGCGATTGCGAGCACTCGACGCCCACGGCTTTCCATGCGCCGCCCGCCCACTCCTGGCGATGGGCCATGCGCAGCCCGGGGGCGGGAGTGAAGGTCCGCTCCACCAGCGAGGCCGCCGCGCCCGCGAGATCCAGCTCGTGCAGGAGCGTGCGCCCGGCGAAGATGCGCTGGAACTGTTCACCGGCGGGTCCAAGGTGCGAGTCATAATCGAGCTCGGCGTGCTGCACCCAGTTATGGCCCGACCGCTTGCGGATGACGACGAAGCCGAATGTGATCGCGCCCGCGCCCAGAGAGTCGAACATCGCGGTCCAATCATCCACCTGCGCGGGCGTGGGTTCGGCGGATTGGCCCGTGCCTCGGATCCACTTCATCGCGTAGGTGCGGGGGTGCATCGACTCCATCTTCACGATGAGAGCGTCGCATCCGCTGCCCTGCAGCCAGGATTTCGGGCGGTCCGCCCAATCGTTTGGCCCTGTGTGCATCCAGTTACCCAGCGACACGCACCATCCCCCGTCCTTCAAGTGCTCAGGGGCTCCCCGGAAGACAGCCTCTACCGTGCCGTCGCCCTGAAGTGCGGACGTGAACGCCGCGACTTGCTTGGCCGGGGTCATGACGAAGGGCGGGTTCGAGACGATCAGGTCGAAGCTTTGCTTCAAGTCCGCGACCGGCTCGTAGAACGAGCCTTCACGCACCTGGAATGTTGTTTCGTGCCGGGGCAGCGGATTGATCGCCATGTTGAACGAGGCGATGTTCAGCGCTCGCGGGTTGATATCCGTCCCGATGATGCGGGACGCGTGCGCACGGCCCAGGAGCATCTGCACACCCTGACCGCAGCCCAGGTCGAGCATGGTTTCGCCGCCCCGTCGCACTGTCAGGCCCAGCAGCAGCACCGAGGCGGCCCCCACGTTGAGCACGTGGTCGGGGGCGGCGGGCCTGCCGGAGATGTTGGGCGAGAAATCTCGCGCCATCAGCAGGTCGCGTGTGGGCACCAGGGCGGTGGCCGCCCGAACATCGGCTCCTTCCTGGATCAGCAGGCCGCACTCGATGAGAGGGGCGATGCCCAGCGGTTGCAGTGCCGCGTCGATCGCCGCGGCGGGCTGCGCCAGGCCCAGCATGAACACCCGGCTGAGGGCCTCGGCGTTCCCGCCCCCTTCGCACCTGCGGATCTGCTCGAACAGCGGCAGTTCCGGCTCGCCTCGCCGGGGCATCAACCCCGCGGCGGAGAGCGTGGCCGAGTTGTATCCGCCGTCGCGCAGGATCGCGCCCAGCGCGGTCAGGTCGTGCCGCGTTGAGCGGAACGGACCGGAGGAGTTGGGAGCCACGAACGCCATGGCCGAGGTTATGGCCGCGGCGGTCGGCTCACGCGATGAAAAGGCGCTTGCGGGATTTCAGTGGATGTTTTCCGCCGCGAGCCAGCGTTCCGCGTCGAGCGCGGCCTGGCACCCCATGCCCGCCGCGGTCACGGCCTGACGGTAGTGTTCATCGGCGACATCGCCCGCCGCGAAGACACCCGGGATGTTGGTGTACGAGTTGCGGTGATGCAGCGCGACGTAGCCCTTTTGCGTGAGCTCGACGCCGCTGCCGACCAGGAACTTGGTGGCGGGCGTGTGGCCGATGGCGATGAACAGCCCCTTGCAGTCCAGCTTGGAGCGTTCGCGGGTGACGGTGTCCTCGAGCAGGACACCCTCGCACTTTTCGCCGCCGAGCACGTCGACGACGACCTTGTTGAAGAGCACCTTGGCGTTGGGCCGGTCCATGAACCGCTTCTGCATGATGCGGCTGGCCCGCAGCGAGTCGCGCCGGTGGATGACGTACACCGTGCTGGCGAACTTGGTGAGGTAGGTGGCTTCTTCCATCGCGGTGTCGCCGCCGCCGACAACGGCGAGAGGCTGGCCGCGGAAGACGGGCAACGCGCCGTCGCACACGGCGCACGCGGAGACGCCGCCGCCGGTGGTGGCCAGGCGCATCTCGTTCTCGAGCCCCATCCAGTTGGCGGTGGCGCCGGTGGCGATGATCACGCTCTCGGTCGTCACCACGCCGCCGTCGGTGTGGAGCTTGAACGGGCGCGACGAGAAGTCGCACTTGTTGACGTCTTCCTCGATGACGCGGGTCCCGAAGCGTTCGGCCTGCTTGCGGAACTTGTCCATCATCTCCGGGCCCATCACGCCGTGCTCGAAGCCGGGGTAGTTCTCCACCTCGGTGGTGAGCATGAGTTGGCCGCCGGGGAGCACGGGGCCCGGGTCCTGCTTGGGAACGCCGCAGTAGAGCACGGGTGAGAGCTGCGCGCGGGCGGCGTAGATCGCCGCCGTCCAGCCCGCGGGCCCCGAACCGATGATCACGACTTTGTGTTGCGCCGCCATGGGTCTTCTCGAATCCGTTGTTGAAAGCGGGCGTTACTTGAAGTCGCCCTGGTCCATCTTGTGCTGGCGGTACAGCGAGATCACCGGCGGCCACATCAGGTAGTCGGCGCCCTCCACGCGGTCGGCGACGTTCTCGACGCGCTTGGCGTTGTTCTTGGCGTAGTCAGAGCCCCAGGAGTACAGCACGAAGACGTCGTCCTTGAGCGACACCTTGAAGTTGGCGCCGCGGACGAAGACCTCGACCTCCAGCGGGTTGCCCGCGCCGTTGAAGTCGGCGGTGTCGCGGATGGGCACGAAGTAGGTGAGCGGGGGCAGGCCGCCGCGGTTGCGGGCGGTGGGGTTGAACGGGTCGGCCTCGATCTCCTTCATCCAGGAGGGGCGGATGGCGGTGATCTGCGGGGGGAAGTTGTGGTTGGTGGTGGCGTACCCCTGCAGGCCCAGCGCGGCGCGGGTGCCGATGTTTTCAGCGCGGGCGAGTTCACGCTGGTCCATGAGCTTGACCATGTCGGGAGCCGACGCGGCGATGAGCGCGAAACGCTCCTTGTCGAGCTTGCTGTAGGTCGTTGCGACCGAGAGGCGGGCGTCGAGCGCTCCGCGCGAATCGAACTTGCTGGGCATGTTCCAGCGGGCGGTCCAGTCTTCAAAGATGGCGGTGCCCTGGCTCTTGGCCTCGTCACCCCGGGCCTGGGTCGCGGCGACGGCCCGCCAGCGGCCGGACTCGGAGAACAGGCGGAGCGGGTGCGTCGTGCTGCCCAGACGCGACATGGTCGCGGCGAACGCACGCTCGTCGATCGATCCGTCGGACCGGTAGCAGCGGGCCGAGAGCTGCCGGGCCGCGGCGCGGTTGCCCTCGGGGAACTTCATGCGGCCCAGGTCCAGGTAGAACCCGGGCTCTTCGAGGCGGGCCACCGCCGCCTTGAGGCGGGCGACGTCGACCTTGGAGCCATTTTTGGAGTCCACGTAGGCAATGTCGCGGACACGCTCGTAGGCCAGGCTCAACTGCCGCAGGCCCCAAGCGGCTTCCTGGAACATCTGGCGGTCGCACATCTGGCGAGAGAAGTAGACCCAGTTGATCATCGTGTCGATCGCATCGCTCACGTTGCCTTCGGACGCGAGGCGCGTGGCCTCGACGTGCATCAGGATCGCGAGCTTGTCCAGCCCCGCGAGGTAACCGGTCTTGGCGCCCGCAAGGGTCGGCGGGTCGCCCAGGTCGGTGTACAGGTTGGCCTGCACCATGGCAGGGTCGATGCCCTCGATGCCGTAGGGCTGGCCGAACCCGTACGCCTTCTTCCAGTCTGACTCCTGCGTGACGCTCGCGACGGCGGCGACCAGGTCCTTCTGAGGCTGGGCGGTGGCCCACGCCTGGGCCTCGGCCCAACCGGCCTTGCCGGCGGGAAGGAGGATCGCCTGCTCGAGGCTCGCCACGGACTTGGGCGGCGCGGCCATCTTGGCGATCTTGGGCAGCAGGATCAGGTCGCTGCGGCGATCCTTGGCGATCTCCGTGTACGACTTGTTGGCTTGGTCCGTGTATTCATCGGCCCGCGCGGCGGCGCCGAAGAGGAGTGAAGCGGACACCGCGGCGTAGCACGCGGCACGAAGCACGGGGCGGTTCAGATCGAGCATGGGCCGATGGTAGCGGCCTTGGCTTTGGGCGGGTTTGGTTTCCCCGGCGCGGCGGTCCGTCCCGGGCCGTGCCGAGGGCCACGGCCCCTACCCTCTGGCCCGATGTCCGATCGCGCCGAGCAACCCTGGACCACGCGGCGCCTCATGGGCTGGATGGCCGATGCGTTCACGAAAAAGGACCTCGACAGCCCCCGCATCCAGGCCGAGATGCTGATGGAGCACGTGCTCGGCTGCGACCGGCTCAAGCTGTACACAGACCCGGACCGCCCATCCAGCCCACTGGAACGCAACTCGCTCAGAGATCTGGTCGCACGCGCCCTCAAGCACGAGCCGGTGCAGTACCTTGTCGGCGAGGGCAAGTTCTTCGGGCTCTCGTTCAAGGTGGATCGGCGGGTGCTCATCCCCCGCCCCTCCACGGCCACCATCGCCGAGGAAGTCCTCCAGCACGCCCGGGCCACCCGCGGCGCGGCCCTGGCCAAGGGCGAGGGGCTCCTGATCGCCGACGTCTGCACCGGCAGCGGCTGCATCGCGATCGCCCTGCTCAAAAACCTGACGGCCGCCCGGGCGGTGGCCACGGATATCAGCGGCGATGCGCTTGAACTGGCGAAGGAGAACGCCGCTCGGCACGGCGTCAGCGAGCGGATCGACTTTCTGCAGGGCGACCTCGTGAGCCCGCTCATGGAGCACCCGCCCACCCGCGGCCCCGCATCGATCGACTACCTGGTGAGCAACCCCCCCTACATCCCGGATCACGAATGGGGCGCGGTGGAACCGAATGTGAAGGACTACGAGCCGCATTTGGCGCTGCGGGGGGGGCCCGACGGCCTGAACTTCGTGCGTCCCCTGCTCGAACGAGGCCCCAGGCTCGTGAAGCCCGGGGGGCTGATGCTCATCGAGGTCGCCGCCAGCCACGCCGACGCCGCGGCGGAACTGATGCGGCAATCCGGCGCCTTCGCAGAGGTCCGGATACTCCGGGATATCGACGGCCTGCCGCGGGTCATCGCCGGCCGGGCGTAGGTTGGGAACCGCACTAGAGCAGCGGACCGAAGAGCTGGGCGGTGTTGTCCAGGAACCGCCGCACGAACGAGCGTTTCTGCCACTCGTCCAGGAAGACCTGCTCGGACTCGCCGATGTACTTGGTCTGCAGGAACCGCAGCATGCCGGCGAAGTCCGGGTCGTAGACGAGCATGCTGACCTCGAAGTTGAGCCAGAACGAGCGGACGTCCAGGTTGGCGGAGGTGATCACGCCCAGCCGCCGGTCGATGGTGACGGTTTTGGCGTGGAGGAGTCCGTCCATGTGGTGCAGGATCTTGACGCCCGCTTCCAGCAGGTCCTCGTAGTGGGCCCGGCTCGCCGCGGCGACGACGACGGCGTCCAGCACATCGGGCACCACCAGCGTGACGGCGACCCCGCGCTGCGAAGCGTTGACCAGGGCCGCCTTGGTCGCTTCGTCGGGCACGAAGTAGGGCGTGGTCATGATGATCTCCTCGTTGGCGGAGAAGAGCATGGCCAGCAGGGCCTGGCGGATGGCGCTGGGCTGCGGGCCCGGCCCGGAGGGGATGACGTGGATCGTGGATTGCCCGTGGGCCCGGCACTCGGGGAAGAAGGGGTCCAGTGAAGCGATCATCTCGTCGCTGTCGGCGATCCAGTCGTGCAGGAAGACGGCCTGCAGCGGCAGCACCGCGGGCCCCAGGATGCGGACGGTGGTGTCGATCCACGGCCCGGTCTTGCGGTGCTTGCGGGCGCGGAAGGTCTCGTCGGTGAGGTTCTGGCTTCCGCAGTAAGCGACTCTGCCGTCGATCACCGCGATCTTGCGGTGGTTGCGCAGGTCGATGCGGGCGAAGAGCATGCGGAGCGGGTTGACGGGCAGGGCGGCCACGACCGACACGCCGCCCTTCTGCATCTCTTCGTACAGGTCGCTGCGGAGGAACTTCTTGCTCCCCACCGCGTCCACCAGCACGCGGCAGTGAACGCCACGCTGCGCGGCGCGGATGAGGGCCCGCCCGACTTCCACGCCCTTGCTGGCGGGCATCCAGATGTAGTACAGGAGGTGGCAGTGGTTGGTGGAGTTCTCGATGTCGGCGATGAGATGGTCGAGTACCTCGGACGCGTCGTCCATCAGTTCGATCGAGTTGCCGCCCGCGGGCTCGTAGCCTCCGACGGCGTTGCCCAGGTGTGCAAACCGCTGGTACTCCTCCTTGATCGGCGTGTGCGCCGCCATGAGCCGCTCAAGGATGGTGTAGGCCTCGCGGTCCAGGCTCTGCGTCGCGCGCTCGATTCTTTTTGCCCGCCGGTACCCCAGGCGGTTCTCGCCGATGAACAGGTAGAGGATCGGCGCCACGATCGGCGCGAACATGAGCATCACCAGCCACGTGAGCGATGCGGGCATCGGCTGGCGCCGCATGATCACGCGCAGGCAGAGCACCGCCCGCACGGCGATATCCGTGAGGTAGATGGTCCAGGCCAGCCAATGCGAGTTCGTTGGGGTTGTGTCGGGCAGGAACTAGTGTACTGTGGGTGCGCCGCCGGTGCCGATGCCATCTCCGGAGATACAATGGGGCAACGATCGCAGTGTGAAATGGGGCCGTGCCGGGGTGGCGCGGCCCTGTTTCCTTTTTGCGGCGTTGCGGCGGCGCGGGCCCCGCCGCGGGGTTTGCTAGGATTTCCCTCACCTCATGCGAGACCATGATCCAACCGCCAGCCTCTCTCCCACGGCGATGGGACGCATCGCGGAACTGGTCGCGCCCATCACGGTGCAGCCGGGCGAGCGGATCGGTCCGTACATCGTGCGTGAGGCGATCGGCGAGGGCGGGTTCGGCGTGGTGTACCTGGCGGAACAGACCGAGCCGATCCGCCGTCCGGTGGCCCTGAAGGTTGTCAAGCCCGGCATGGACACGGGCGAGGTGCTCGCGCGGTTCGAGGCCGAACGCCAGGCGCTGGCACTGATGGACCACCCCAACGTGGCGCGGGTGTACGAAGCGGGCGTGAGCCTGCAGGGCCGGCCCTACTTCGCGATGGAATACGTGCCGGGCCGCACCATCACCCGATACGCGGACGAAGAGCGGCTCACGATTCGTCAGCGGCTGGAGTTGTTTCTGCACGTCTGCCAGGCGGTGCAGCACGCCCACCAGAAGGGCATCATTCACCGCGACCTCAAGCCCTCGAACATCCTGGTCACGCTCGTTGATGGCGAGGGAGCGCCCCAGGTCATCGACTTCGGCATCGCCAAGGCCACGCGGGAGCCGCTCACCGAGCGGACGATCCACACGGTGGGCGGGCGTCTGCTGGGCACGCCCGATTACATGAGCCCCGAGCAGGCCGGGCCGAACTCCTTCGACGTTGATACGCGCACCGACATTTACTCCCTGGGCGTGATCCTGTACGAGCTCGTGACCGGTTCGCGGCCCTTCGAGACCGCGACGCTGCGGGATTCGGGGTACGACGCGGTGATCAAGATGATCCGGGAGACCGAGCCCTCGCGTCCCAGCACGCGCCTGGGTGAGAGCCCCACGCCCGGAGATATCGCCGGCCGCCGCCGCACCGACCCGCGCACGCTCGCACGCGAGCTGCGGGGCGACCTGGACTGGATCATCCTCAAGGCGATGGACAAGGACCGGGGCAGGCGGTACGAGACCGCCAACGCCTTCGCGCTGGACATACGCCGGCACCTGGCCAGCGAACCGGTGATGGCCGGGCCGCCCAGCGCGGTCTACCGCTTCTCGAAGTTCGCGAAGCGGAACAAGGCAACGCTGCTCGCGGCGACGGCGATCGGGGCGGCCGTGGTGGTGGGCATGGTGCTGGCGGCGTACGGCGTGATCGAAGCGATGCGGGAGCGAGACGCCGCACGCGCCGCCGAAGTGCGTGCGCAGACCGCCGCGTCCGAAGCGCGGGCCCAGAGCGAACTGGCCACCCGCGCGACAGCCGTCGCCCAGGAAGAGCGTGACAACGCCCTGGCCGCCAAGACAGAGGCCGAGCGGCAGCGGATGCTTGTAGAGCGCAGCGAGGCCGCGCTCGAGCGGGAGCGTTACCGGTTGCACGTCGCCCAGGCCAACCTCGCCCTGTCGCGTGCCGACGGCGTCCGCGCGCGGGCCGAGCTGGACCTGTGCCCCAAGGCGCTGCGGCGCTGGGAGTGGTACTACCTCGCGGGGCGTCTGGATGAATCCGCGGGAGTGCTGTACTGGCCGGGTCGCAAGGCCCAATCCGCCGTCTTCTCGCGAGACGGCACACAGATCATCTGCGGCGGGCGTGACATCACCGTGTGGGATTCGCAGACGCTGCGGCCGGTGCGTTCCTTCGGCGATGTGCTCAGCGACCAGGCCCAGGATCAGTACCGCAGCCTCGCGCTCTCGCCCGACGGCACGCTGCTGCTGGCGGCGCAGATCTGGGACGACTCCGTTGACCTGTGGGATTTCCCCAAGGGCACGCTCATCGGCTCGGTGAAGGTGTACGAGGGGGCCAGGGCCATCCGCAACACGCAGAACAAGTCGCAGGGCGATGTGCAGTTCAGCAAGGATGGTTCCCAGTTCCTGGTGTCCGGCTGGGTCGTGCGGACCTTTGAAACCGCCACGCGAAAGCCCATTGCCGAGTTCCTGCACAACGCGTACGTGCGTGCCGCGGCGTACTCGCCCGACGGCACGCTCATCGCCACCGCGGGCAACGACTCGACCCTGCGGATCTGGAACGCAAAGACCGGCGAGCAGGTGCGCAGCGTGATGCTCGCCGACGCCGCGTGGAGCGTGGCGTTCAGCCCCGACGGGGCGTCGATCGCGGTGGGGGGGCAGACCAAGTCCAGCGTGCTCATGTTCGATGTCGCCACCGGGCAGGTGCGGCAGGTGCTGGTGGGCGAGGGGCCCGGCACCGGGCGCGTGGCGTACAGCCCGGACGGCTCGATGATCGCCGCGGCGTCGAACGAGGGCGTGATCAGCATCTGGTCCAGCGAGAGCGGTTCGCTGCTGCGCACGATCATCGGCGCGAACACGGGCGAGTCGGGCTTGGCGTTCAGCCCCGACGGTCGACGGATCGTGACGCCGCAGTGGGGCGGGTACGCCCGCGTGTGGGACGTGACGCACGTAAAGGTCGCGAAGTTCAAGCCGCCGCAGGAATCCAAGGTGCAGTTCGTTTCGATCTCCGCCGACGGATCGCGCCTGGTGATGCTGAGCGACGCGGTGACGCTGTGGGACTACTCGAACCCCGCCTCGGCCAAGCGCACCGTGCTGGACCCCAAGCCCGGGGCGACGTGGTACGTGTCGGTCTCGCCCGACGGCTCGCGCGTGCTGACCACCGGAAGCGACGGCTCGATGAAGTTGTGGGACGGCCAGGGGACGTTGGTGAAGGAGTTCCCCCGCAGGCGTCCCACCATCGTCGGCGCCGCGTTCTCCAGGAACGCCGAGCGGCTCGCGTGCATCGATTATGAGGGTCGCGTGTTCGTGATCGACCCTTCGAGCGAATCGGTGCTCTTTGAGAACAAGATCAAGCAGCCGAACATCTCGTTCGCGAACTTCTCCGAGAACGGCGAGTTGCTGGCGGTGGTGGGGCAGGGCAGCGTGCGGGTATGGAACCTCACGACCAAGGCGGAGGTGTTCGCCCGTGAAGTCGCTGTGGGTGCACGCGCGGCGGCGGTGACGCTCTCGCCCGATGCCACGAGCCTCGCGGCGTTCTGGGAGAACGGCGCGGGCCGCGGTTGGAGCCTCACCACGGGCGAAGAGGTCCTGAACGTGCCCGGCGCGCGCGGAGCCTTCGCGTTCCAATCGGCCTCGTTCTCGGCGGACGGCTCGTGCGTCGCGGTGCTGGGCACCGGCATCGGGGGCGCGAACACGCTGCGGCTGCTGGACATGGACGGCGGGCGAGAGATCTTCGCGCTCGATTCGCTCAGGCAGGATCGGTTCGTGGCCGCGTTGTTCCTGGCGCCCGACCGGGATCGTCTCGCCGCGGTGACCATCGCCGGTGATCTGCGCACGGCGGACGCTGGGCCCGGAAGGCGGCTCGAGTACGCCGCGGAACTGCGGGACGAGGCCCGCCGCATCGTGAACGACCGCCTTTCTCGGGTGGGCAGCACCGATCTGAACAACGATCTCTCGCTGGTGACGCGCGACAACGGAACCCGCGCGATGGAACAGGTGCTTACCGGCATCCTGGGCGATGCGACGATCTCGGAGGATCTCCGGCGCGCATCGCGTACATGATCGAGGCCGAACCGCCCAAGACGCCCTGACGCCGCGCCGCTCGCGCGCTTCGTACCCTCCCCGCGTGCGAGTCGCTCTGTACCCGATCAACCCGACCATCGGCGATCTCGAAGGCAACGCCTCGCTGATCGCCGCTTCTCTCGACCATGCGCGGCTCAACGGCGCGGACCTGGCCGTCTTCCCCGAGTTGGCGCTCTGCGGCTACCCGCCCAAGGACCTGCTGCTCCAGCACGGCTTTATCGAGGCGTGCGCCACCAAGGCACGCGAACTGGGCGAACGCCGCACCCAGGGACTCACGGCCGTTTTCGGCGTGCCGCTCGCATCCGCGAGCCCGGGCCGGATCGCCAACTCGCTGGTGGCGTACGGCGACAACAAGTTCATTGATTCGTACGACAAGCGGCTCCTGCCGACGTACGACGTGTTCGACGAGGACCGTTACTTCGAGCCGGGCGTGCGCGAAGTGATCCTCAACATCAAGGGCGTGCGGGTGGGGCTCTCCATTTGCGAAGACCTGTGGAAGGGTCAGGACGCCGGGTTCGCATCGCACTACGCGGAGTCGCCCGACCCCGTCGCGGCCCTGGCCTCCCGGGGCATCGATGTGCTCATCTCCCCCTCGGCCAGCCCGTTCGTGGTGGGCAAGTCATCGCGGCACTTCGACATCGTGAGCGCCCACGCCAAGCGCCACTCCCTGCTCGTTGCGTCGCTCAATCAACTCGGGGGCAACGACGAACTGGTGTTTGATGGGCACGCTTTCCTCTGCGGGGCCGACGGTCGGGGCGCTGGCGCGATGCCGCGTTGGCGCGGCGAGCCGCTGTTGGCCGAGGTGATCCCGGCGACTCAATCAGGGCCGGGGGCTTGGCGGGTCTTGGTGCAGCAATCGCCCGCGGTGCAGGCGGGTGAGGCGTCTCGCCATGCGTTCGCGCCGGCGCACGCGGCGGAAGATCTGTACCGAGCGCTCACGCTTGGCATCCGCGATTACCTGCGCAAGACCGGGTTCAAGTCCGCCATCATCGGGCTGTCGGGCGGCATCGATTCGGCGCTCACGGCGGTGCTCGCGTGCGCCGCGATCGGGCCGGCGAACGTCCTAGGTGTGCTGCTGCCCAGCAGGTTCAGCAGCGAGGATTCCCGTTCCGACGCCGCGGAACTGGCGGACCGGCTGGGCATGCCCCGGGTCACGATCCCCATCGAGCCCGCCGTGGAAGCCCTGCGGGGCGCGATCGACCCCGCGTTCCGCGAACTGGGCGCCGCGACGCTCGGGGCCGCGCTGCCCGATCTGTCCGACGAGAATCTCCAGTCACGCGCCCGCGGCACGATCGTCATGGCGATCTCCAACCGCACCGGCGCGATCGTGCTCACCACGGGCAACAAGTCCGAGATGAGCGTGGGCTACTGCACGCTGTACGGCGACATGAACGGCGGCCTGGCCGTGCTCAGCGACGTCTCCAAGATGGCGGTCTATGACCTGTCAAAGTGGATCAACGCCAACGCGGCGTCGCTGGGCTTCAAGTCTCCGCCCATCCCGCAGTCGAGCATCTCCAAGGCTCCCAGCGCCGAGCTGCGGCCCAACCAGACCGATCAGGATTCGCTCCCGCCCTACGACGTGCTCGACGCGGTCCTCGCGGCGTACGTGGAAGATCGCTGCAGCCCCGCCGAGATCGTCGGCCGCACCGGCGCCGATCCCGCGCTGGTGGCGAAGCTGGTGCGCATGATCGATCTGGCCGAGTACAAGCGCAAGCAGGCGGCGATCGGGCTGAAGGTCACCTCGGTGGCGTTCGGCTCGGGCCGCAGATTCCCCATCGCGCAGCGATACCGCGCGCAGTTGTGATTGAAGTTACTTGCGAGGATCGCGCGCCGCGAGCACCGAAGCCGTCTGTGACTTCCGCTTGGCGTGCAGGCGGTCATTCAGTGCCGCGTCGCTCCGAGCGATGATCGAGGCGGCGAAGAGCGCCGCGTTGATGGCGCCCGCGCGGCCGATCGCCAGCGTGCCCACCGGCACCCCCGCGGGCATCTGCACGATGGAGAGCAGCGAGTCCATGCCCTTGAGGGCGTGGCTCTCTACCGGCACGCCGAGCACCGGCAGGCATGTCTTTGAGGCCGCCATGCCCGGCAGGTGGGCCGCGCCGCCCGCGCCGGCGATGATGACCTGGATCCCGCGCTGTTCCGCCGCTGCCGCGTATTCAAACAGCAGGTCCGGCGTGCGGTGCGCCGAAACCACGCTCACCTCGTGGGGCACGCCGAGCTCATCGAGCGTCTCTGACGCGTGCCGCATCGTCTCCCAATCCGACTTGCTGCCCATGATCACCCCGACTTTGGGGGCGGCGGCGGGGCGGGCACGCGTTGGTTTCTTGGCCATGATGGGCAAAGCGTACACGCCTGCGCGGCACGCGCGGGCCGCGATCACTGGACGAGGATCGACTTGGTCACCCGCGCCTCCGACGCCGAGTCCCGCACCGTCACCACGACCTTCTGCCCGCGCACCCCGGCGAGCGCGTTGGGAAAGGTCATCCGCCGCACGGTCGAGTTGCCGCCCACCAGATCGACAATCGTGGTCTTGACGCGGGGGAGTTCCGGCGCGAACGCCGTCAGGTCCAGCGTCAGCGTCCGCATGCTGGCGTTGCTCACCGCCGCTTCGATCACCAGGTCCTGTCCCCGATCACCGCGGAGCGAGTAGGAAAGCTCCAGCCCCAGGTCCGCCAGGCCCACCTCCAGCCGCCGCCGCACCTGCACCGGTTGGTACACCTCATCCGCAGCCAGTTCCACGGAGAAGACGAAGTCCTTGGGGCCGACCTCTTCCGACGGGCTGAAGGCCACGGTGAAGGGCACACGCTGCGTCTGTTTCGCGGGAACGCTGAAGTTCATCACGCGGGGCGACAACCTCCACGAGCGGTCGCGTTCGCCGGACTCGAGCCCACCGGGTTCCAGGATCGTGATCCGCCCGGTGATGGTCTGCCCCCAGGGGTTCTCCACCACCACCTCGCGCGGGTGGCTCTTGTTGTTGGATTCCAGCAACGCCGGCTCGACGCGGAACCCCGCGAGGAAGCGGGCGAACTCGTTGTTGATCCCCTCGATGAACACGGGCTTGGTGGTCAGCGGGATATGCACGCCCCGCCCGGCCTCGGTCACGCTCGCCC
>JBGAMO010000029.1:0-34456 GCA_044222845.1 Phycisphaerales bacterium | reverse complement strand
CCCTCTCCCCGACTCCAACCAACTCATCCCCACCGCGCCCACCACCAAAACTTCATCGCACCATCAGTCTCCCCCGCCCAACCTCTGATCTCCGACCTCCTTTCTCCGACCTCCCTTCTCCGATCTCTGGATTCTGGCCTCTTGAATCTGGACTTTTGAATCTTGAATCTGACCTCTCCCCTCCTGCCTTCTGAAATCTCAAATCCTGAAATCTGAAATCCCCTCTTCCCTCTCCCCCGCGCCCACCACCCAAACTGCATCGCACTCTCAACTTCCCGCGCCCGACCTCCGATCTCCGGCCTCTTGAATCTGGAATCTTGAATCTGACCTCTCCCCTCCTGCCCTCTGAAATCTCAAATCCTGAAATTTGAAATCCTCTCTTCACTTGCCCCCGCTCCGCGCCATCCCGGTCTTCACTGCGCAGAGCCTTCGTTCAGACCGGGCGTCCGCAAACGGCGCGAGCCTGCGCGGTGACTTGCCGGGCATCGCCGCGCCTGAGCGCGGCTATCCTGCGGCGATGCCGCCTGACTCACCCGTTCAGCCCGCCCGCGTTCTGGGGCCCATCGATGCCACGAGCATCGTCGTGGGCGCGATCGTGGGGGTGGGCATCTTCTTCAATCCATCAAAGGTCGCCGCGCTCACGGGTTCGGGCGGGTTGGCGCTCGCGGCGTGGGGGGTTGCGGGGTTCATCGCGTTGTGCGGGGCGCTGACGTTCGCGGAGTTAGGAGCGAGGTATCACGCGAGCGGGGCGCAGTACGAGGTGTTGCGGGATGCGTTCGGGCCGTTCCCGGCGTTTCTGTACGTGTTCTGCAACGCCACGGCGATCCAGGCGGCGGCGATCGGGGTGATCGCCAAGGTGTGCGCGGATCACGTGCTGACGGCGGTGGGGCGGAACCCGGCGGAGATGTCGACGGTGTTTGTCAACGGGATGGCGTGCACGCTCATCGCGGCGCTGGTGGCAGCGAACATCGTGGGGGTGCGGTGGGGGGCGCGGGTGCAGACGATCACGGTGTTCGCGAAGATCATCGTGCTGCTGGCGATCGCGGCGCTCGCGGCGTTTGCGCCGGCGAGCGTGCACGCCGCGACGACCCAGATTCCAAGATCGCTCTCGGCGCCGGCGGCGGTGATGGCGGCGCTGGTGCCGGCGTTTTTCGCGTACGGCGGGTGGCAGCAGGCGTTGTGGATCAGCGGGGAGGTGAAGGAACCGCGGCGGAACCTGCCGCGGGCGATCCTGATCGGCGTGGGGATCGTGATCGTGGTGTACCTGCTGGCGAACTGGGCGTACATCTCGCTGCTGGGTGTGGATCGTGTGGCGACGAGCAAGGTGCTGGCGGCGGACGCGGTGGGCGGTGTGCTGGGCGAGGGGGGGCGGCGGTTCATCGCGGCGGCGGTGGCGGTGTCGGCGTTCGGGGTGCTGAACTCGCAGTTGCTGGCCGGGCCGCGGCTGGTGTTCGGCATGGCGCGCGACGGGCGGTTCTTCGCGCCGTTCGGGCGGCTGAGCCGGGCGTTCAAGACGCCGGCGAACGCGATCCTGCTGCTGGGGATCGTGGGCGCGGGGCTGCTCATCGCGGCGGGGTTCAACGCGGTGGACCTGCTGTCAACGGGCGCGGTGTTCATCGACGGGATCTTCTTCGCGCTCACGGGGGCGGCGCTGTTCATCGTGCGTAAGCCCGCCGACGGCGGGTTCCGGGCCCCGGGCTACCCGATCACTCCGGCGTTGTTCGTGATCGGCGAGCTGGGAGTGGTGGCCGGGGCGTACGTGGACCCGGGGATGCGCAAACCCGCGATCATCGGGGTGCTGTGGATCATCGGGGCGGCGGTGCTGTACTGGGTGTTCTTCCGCGGGCCTCGGGCGGTTGGATCTTCGGACGGCCCGAGCGCCGCGCAATAAGTGCGCCGATGTGAAGGTGATGGTCCAATCAGCCGATGCCCCGGCCATACCCTCTGGGCCCACGCCGCGCATGCACATTGTTCTGCTCAACCAGGCTTTCTACCCCGATGTGGTCGCCACAGCGCAGATGGCCACCGACCTGGCCAAGCACCTGGCCCGGCGGGGGCACACGGTGACGGCGATCTCGTCGCGGTCGATCTACGGCAAGGCGGGCGCGGTGCTGCCGCCGAGCGAGACGATCACGGATGTGGGACCTTCGCCGGCGGGCGCGACGGCGCCGCCGGGGCAGATCAACATCCGGCGGGTGGGCTTTTCGATCTTCGGGAAGCGCGGCACGCTGGCGCGGATCGCGGACTTTGCGTTCTTTTATTTGCTGGCGGGGCTGCGGATCCTGACGATCCCCCGGCCGGATGTGGTGGTGGGGTTCTCGACGCCGCCGTACATCGCGCTGCTGGGGTTGTTCTCGCGCTTCTTCCGCGGCAACAAGGCGGTGTACTGGGCGATGGACCTGTACCCGGATGTGCCGGTGGCCAGCGGCATGCTCGCGCCCAAAGGGCTGGTGACGCGGCTGCTGGAACGCATCCACCGGCGGCTGATCCGATCGGCGGATGCGACGGTGGTGCTGGGGCGGTGCATGGAAGGGCGGCTGCTCGCCAAGGACCTGCCCAGGGACCGGATTCATTTCATCCCGGTGTGGTCGGATGAGTCGGGCGTGCAGCCGGTGGCGCGGGCCGACAACCCGCTGCGGGCGCAGTGGGGGCTGGGCGATGCGTTCACGGTGATGTACTCGGGCAACTTCGGCCTGGGGCACGATGCCGAGACGATCAAGGCCGCGATGCTGGCGTTCAAGGACCGGGCGGACGTGCGGTTCGTGTTCATCGGCGGGGGCAAGCGGCGGGCGGAGATCGAGGCGTTCATCGCGGCGCAGGGGCTTCACAACGCGACGTACCGGGATTACGTGGCGCGGGCGCAGTTGTCGCAGAGTTTGAGCGCGGGCGATGCGCACCTGATCTCGCTGAAGGAAGGGATGGAAGGGCTGATCGTGCCGAGCAAGCTGTTCGGGATCATGGCGGCGGGGCGGCCGGCGTTGTTCATCGGGCACCCGGATTCGGAGATCGCGCGGATCATCCAGGAGAACGACTGCGGCGAGGTGGTGCGCGAGGGGGACGCCCAAGGGCTCATCGCGGCGATCGAGCGGCTGGCCTCGGACACCGGCGCGGCGATGGCGCGGGGCGCCAAGGCCCGCGCGGCGCTGCTGGGTCGGTACGACGCGGCGACGGCGTGTGCGCAGTGGGCGAAGTTGCTGGAGACGTTGTAGCCGCCGATACGCATGGCCCGCTACGGTTTTGCATGAAAGCCTCAATCGCCGCCGTCGTTTCGTTCATTGCCCTGGCCGTGGGCGGGTACGCGGCGGTCCGGGCGACCGCGACGGAGCAGCAACTGCACGATCTCTCGGCGCGGGTGCAGAGCGTGGAACTGACCAAGCCGGGGATCCGCGAGGTGATGGGGCAGGTGTACACCCATTACAACGATCTGGGTGCCGCGGTGGAGCAGGGCAACTGGGGGCTGGCGCAGTACAAGCTGATGCAGTTGGAGGAGTTCATGAACACGGTGCCGACGCTGCGGCCGATCGAGAACGGGCTGAAGCTGAGCGATGTGACCGGCGCGTTCGTGAAGGGCCCGCTGGCGGGGATGTACGCGGCGGTGAAGACGCAGAACAAAGCGGACTTCATGAGCGGGTATCGCGGGGCGGCGATGACGTGCAACGGGTGCCACGCGGCGACGGGGCGGGTGTACATCCAGATCATGCCGGCGGTGAAGGCGCCGTGAGCGGGTTACGCGACGCCCATGCGGCGCGCGGCCCAACCGGTGACGGCGGCGGTTTTGTCGTGCAGGTAGGCGGGCATGGGGGGGATGGTACCGGTGCGGACATATGCTATTTGGCCCATGGATGTCCGCAGGACAACACGCCGCGGCTTCACGCTGATCGAGCTGCTGGTGGTCATCGCGGTGATCGCGGTGATGATCGGGCTGTTGCTGCCGGCGCTGGGGAGGGCGCGGGAGGGGGCGCGGCGGAGCAAGTGCCTGGCGAACATCCGGCAGTTGTCGCTGGCGAGCGGGGCGTACGCGAACGACACGAAGCGGGGCGTGTTCGTGCCGACGCTGTTTGACTGGGAGGACAACATCGGGTGGTTCTTCCCGGATTACATTGATTCGTACGCGGTGGCGATCTGTCCGTCGACGCGGAACGTGATCCGACCGAACCTGACGCTGAGCCAGGAGACGGGCGAGGATGTGAGCGCGACGTACGGGCGGGAGTTCATCCGCGACACGTTCTGGTCGGCGCGCGATCGCAACGACGACGGCGGCGGGCATTCGTACGAGGTGCGGGGGTGGTTCAGCGTGGGCAAGTATCCGGACGGGCAGGTGGTGTGGGGGTACGAGAAGGGGACGGTGGGCGTGCAACTGGGGTGGTCGCCGAGCGATGCGCCGGACCTGCAGACGATGCAGACGCAGAACGTGCTCAAGACGGTGACGACGACGCTGTTCCCGGATCGGGCGATGCTGTTTGTGGACAGCGACAACGATGAGTCGATCTCGGACCTGATCGGGCGGCGCGACGGGATCAACAACTGGCCGGACACGTGGAACAACCACGCGCTGGAGGGGTACAACGCGGCGTTCGCGGACGGGCACGCGCGGTGGGTGAAGGCGGATGCGGGGATGATCCGGATGTACATGGATGCGTGGGACGAGCCGCCTCGGAACTTTCGCGAGGTGTCGGAGTACCGGGATCGGCCGTTCACGTATTCGGGGTACAGCATCCGCGAGTATTACGGGCCGCTGCAGTGATGTGCGGACAGCGGGCGACCCGCGCTCTGCGTGGGGACGCGAGCTGCATGGATACGCCCGCTTGTGGGTGCGGGGAGGGCTGGGAACGGGCCGCGGGGGCCAACAAGGCGCCGGCCGGGCGGTGGGTCGCACGGAGGATCGCCTTGCCCGGTCGGCACGCGTGTGTGCGGGGCTGAGCCCGCGTCAGAGCACACGCTCTGAATGACGCGGGCTGAAACTCGCAGCACCTGGGATGCGTGGCGCGGCGGGGGACCTTGCAGGGAGTTTCAACAAATTGTTTCGGGCGGTAGACCGGACTGGACGCACTCGGCCGGCGATTGCCTTGTCAGTATGGGGGGCGACCCATTTTCGCGCTCTGCTGGGGGTGGGGTGCGCGCGGGGGGGTTCTTTGAATCGAGAAATGCCGGTGTGGCCGATGTGAGCTTTGCTCAACCAATGCGGAATTGCGGGCGCCGTGGATGCCCCTGGATTGGGCATTGAGTTTGCTGGGCGCGTTCATCGCTCAGCGTTGATGAGAACTACCGGAGTGCGAACACATGGCTACTGCGAAGTTGCTGCGGGCTGCGTTTGTTGTGAGTGCGATTGCCGCGGCGGCACCGGGGTTTGCCCAGAATCTCAACGGGGCGCTGGGCGGTATGCGGTACGACAACTGGTGGCGGAGCGCCGGGTTGGCGGAGCCCCAGGGCACCCATCCTCTCTATCCCTCCACGGGATTGCAGAGTGGTTCGGCCACGTGGAGGTGCGTGGAGTGTCATGGGTGGGATTACAAGGGCGTGGATGGGGCGTACGGATCGGGCGAACATTTCACGGGGATTCGCGGAGTGCTGGGGTCCACGAAGTCGCGGCAGCAGATGATCGATCTGATCAAGGTCGGGCACGGGTATCAGGCGGTGGGCATGTCGGACAGCGATGTGGGGTACCTGGTTGATTTCATCAAGGGATTTGCATCGGATACGTCGGGGCAGATTGACGCTTCGGGTCAGTTCGTAGGGAGCACCGATGATGGGCGGTATTACTACAAGGCGGGGAACAACGCGTACACGTGCGAGCACTGTCACGGGAGCGACGCGGCGGACATCGTCCGGACGGCGCAGAGAGATCCGTGGCAGTTTCTGCACAAGGTGAGGTTCGGGGTGGAGGGGGGCGAGCACGGGCCGATGACGAGTTGGCTGTTGGCGGGCGGCACGGCGGGGTCCGCCGCGGCGATCGGGCGGTATGTGCAGGCGGGGCTGCCGGGGCCTGCGTATGTGGGCGATCAGGCGTGCGCGGCGTGCCACGCGGACAACCCGTGGCCGGGGTTCTTTGAGTCGTACAAGCAGACGGGGCACCCGGGTAAGCTGGTGCGCACGGGTGGTGCGGCGCCGGCGGGGGATGAGTGGCGGCAGGTCGCGGCGCCACCTTTGCCGAGCGTGGGCGGTCGGCAACTGGGATGGTCGGACGTTGAGTACGTGAGCGGCAACTACAAGTGGAAAGCGGCGTTCATCGATCGCGCCGGGTATGTGTACACGGGCGCGGCGAACGACGCGACGCAGTGGAATCTGTCGACGCACCGGTGGGCGGGGTACAACGCGGGGACGATGAGCAAGCCGTTTGACTGCGGGGCGTGCCACACGACGGGGTACAGCACGCAGGGCAACCAGCACAATCTGCCGGGGCTGATCGGCACGTGGCGGCAGGACGGGGTGCGGTGCGAATCGTGCCACGGGCCGGGCGCGGATCACGCGGCGCACCCGACGCGGATGCGCACGGCGGGCGGGAAGAGTTGCACCGAGTGTCACGCGAGCAACACGGAGTTCCGCATGGCGTGGAAGGACGGGTTCATGGAGGACGGCCAGCAGGGGCAGGAGACGGCGCACTCGCCGCACTGCGGGCAGACGTCGTGCGCCACGTGCCACGAGCCGCACCGGTCGCCGACGGCGCACGCGAACGCGATCCGCAGGCAGTGCACCGACTGCCACGCGGGCAGCGACGCGAACAATCACTACGTGGTGTCGTCGATGCCGGCGGTGGCGTGCGTTGACTGCCATATGCCCAAGATGGGCAAGAGCGCGGAATCGGCGGGCGCGTTCCAGGGCGATGTGCGCGGGCACATCTGGCGGATCACGACGTCGCCGCTGATGGCGGCGCAGAACACGCTCACGACGGCGGCGGGGACGTTCTGGCGGTATGACGCGCGGAATCAGGCGGTGGTGACGCTGGACTACGCGTGCATGGCGTGCCACACGCGGATCAACAGGCCGCTCGATATTCAGGAGGCGTCCAGGTACGCGACGGGGATTCACAGACGGCCGGCAGCGCCGCCGCGGTGCGCGGTGTGCCCTGCGGACTACAACCAGGACGGGGGCGTGGACGGGAGCGACATGTCGGCGTTCTTCGTGGATTGGGAGAGCGCGGAGAACTGCGCGGACGTGAACTTCGACGGCGGTGTGGACGGCGCGGACGTGGAGACGTTCTTCCGCATCTGGGAGACGGGCGCGTGCTGAAGGATGCGGCTACTTGCGGCCGCCCAGGACGCGCACGACCATCGCGGTGATGGGGGCGGCGTCGAGCGGATCGACGAGCACGGGGAGGGTCGTGGGTTCGGCGGCGGCGCGAGCGCGGCGGGGGCCCAGGGCGGCGAGGGCTTCGAGGCTGGAGCGCAGGACGGCGTCGCCGGGGAGGGTGATGATCGAGATTGAGGCGGCGCCCTCGATGGCGCGGACTTCATCGTCGGGGCAACCTTCGAGCACTTCCTCGCGGCGGCGTTCGAAGGTTTCGGCGTACGCGGCCCACGCCGCGGCGTTGGGCTGCTCGTGGAGGCGGGAGAGGACGTCGGCGAGTACTTCGCGGGCGTGCATGAGGCGGGGCGCGCTGGCCTGCACGAGCATGGGCACGATGGCGGAGACGGCGACGACGCCGAGTTTGAGTTCGGCGCGTTGTGCGACGCTGCGGGCCTCGGACCTTGCGACGATGGAGGCGTGGCGGGAGGCGAAGCGGTCGAGCGCGGCGGCGAGAGGGACGCTGATGCCGGGGTCGGGGCCGCCCTTGAGGAGGTCCGCGGCGAGGGCTCCCAAGTACTGCTTCTCGTCTTCGTACATCCGATCGTGGGAGAAGCTGCGCAGGGCGGAGAGGGCTTCTTCGCGGGCGATGCGTTCTCCCACGTCCCACATATCGCCCACGGGCGTCTCGCCCTGGACGCCGCTGACGAGGACGCCCGCGCGCCAGAGGGGCTGCAGCCAGGCCCAGCTCTCCATGAAGGCGCGGTAGGTGGCGACGCGGCCGGCGGCGGCGAGCGCGCTCCTGGCGTCGCCCGCGCCGTCGAGGGGCGCGGGCAGGAGAGTGACCGCCTCGCGCGCGAAGAGCAGCGCCGCCATCGCGGGGGCTTCGCGCGTGGTGAGGTGGTAGGGGCTGACGACGATCCGCATCGGGAACAATATGACGCGGCGGGCGGGCTCTCTCATCCCCCGCCCGTGTGAGCCGCGGGTCCTGCGTACCCTCGTTTCTCGCATGAACGTTCTTGTCACCGGCGGCGCCGGATATATCGGTTCTCACGCCGTGCAGCGGCTGCTGCGCGACGGTCACACTGTCTTCGTGCTGGACAACCTGGTGCGCGGGCACCGCAAGGCGCTGCGCGCGATCGGGCTGGGCACGAACGATCGGCTGCGGTTCATCGAGGGCGAGGTGACCAAGCCCACCGCGATCACGCGGGCGTTCCGGCAACTGCCGTTCGACTGCGTGATGCACTTCGCGGCGCTGGCGTACGTGGGCGAGAGCGTGGACCACCCGCTGCGGTACTACGACGCCAATACCACGGGGCTGCTGCGCATCCTGCAGGCGTGCGAGAAGTTCAACGTGCGGCGGCTGGTGTTTTCATCGAGCTGCTCGACGTACGGCGATCCGCCGGAGGGGCGGATTCCGGTGGACGAGGATTGTCCGCAGAACCCGGTGAGCCCGTACGGTCGGACCAAGCTGGCGGGGGAGTGGCTGATCCGGGATTTCGCGGAGTCACGCCGGCGGGCGGGCAAGCCGTTCGCGTACGCGTTCCTGCGGTACTTCAACGTGTGCGGGTGCGACACCACGGGGCTGCTGGGCGAGGATCACGAGCCCGAGACGCACCTGGTGCCGATCCTGCTGGAGGTGGCGCTGGGCAAGCGAGAGCGCGTGGATATCCACGGCACTGACTACCCGACGCCGGACGGCACGTGCGTGCGGGATTACGTTCACGTGGAGGACCTGATCGACGCGCACGTGCTGGCGATGGAGAAGATGCGCGACGGCGAGGGCGGCGCGTACAACGTGGGGATCGGCCAGGGGTATTCGGTGCGGCAGATCATCGAGGCGGCGCGGCGCGTGACCAAGCACGCGATCCCGAGCCACGATGGGCCGCGGCGCGCCGGGGACGCGGCGAAGCTCTACAACAACCCGGAGAAGATCCGGCGCGAGCTGGGATGGTCGCCCAAGCACACGGATCTGGACGAGATCATCGGCACGGCGTGGCGGTGGTTCTCGGCGAATCCGAACGGGTACGAGTCGTAGTTGTCGGGAGTGATCAGCCGGGACCGGTGAGTGAACTGCCGCCGCTGGGAAGGACGGGGGTCATCGTCGGGTTCTTGGGGGGGACGGGGTTGCTCTGAGGGTTCTGCTCGCCGGTCTTGGGCGCCAGGAGGTATTCCATGTCGCCGGTGAGCACATCGACCTTGTAGGAGGGCAGGGCGTAGGCCCAAGGGCTCCACTTGGCGTTCCATTCTTCGGCTTGCTTCTTGACCGTGGCGGCGGTGGCCTTGCGGGCGTCTTCATCGGCCTTGGCCGCGGCGGCCTTTGCGGCGGCGTCGGCGGCGGGGTCGGTCTTGGCGGCGTCGGGGCCGGACTCGGGCTTGGCTTCGGGCTGGGGGCCCTTCTTGCTGGCGTCGCCTTCATCGCCGTCGCCCTTGGGCTTGGTGACATCGGCGGTGGCGTTCGCGGCCGGGGGCGCGGCGGAGGGGGTGGTCGCGGCGGGTGCGGGGGCGTCGTCTTCGTAGCGTGCGGAGAGGGAGGCCCAGGTCTTGTCGTCCTTCTTCACGAGCCTGGTCGTGATGACGGTGCCGTCGAAACAGCGCACCTCGTAGACGGTGGCGTCGGGTGAGTTAAAGTCGATCTCGGATGCGGGGCGGACATCGTCGAGAGCGACGAAGGCCAACTGCTGCGCGGTGCGGGTCGCGGCGTACTTGTCCTTGGGGGTCCGGCCGGCGGGGATGTCCTTGATGAGGTACTCGCCGTCGGTCGGCTTTTCGCGGTAGACGTGGATCACCTCGCCGCCGGGGCGCTTGATGGTCGCGTTCTTCACCTTGTCGTTGGGGAGTTCAAGGACGCTCTTGTCGACGAAGGCCATCGGGTCGGCCTGCAGTTCGAGCTCGGCCTCGGCGAGGTACGACTGGGCTTCGCCGTTGCGGCGCACGTAGCGTTTGGCTTTGCCCTCGGGCGGGGGCGAGAACGGGTCGGTCACGCCGCCCGTGTCGCGCTTGCCGATGATCAGGCTCGCCAGGTCCTTGCCGTCGGCGGTCTTGAGGGTGACGAGCGTGCTCTTGGCGTCGTCCTTGGCGGGGTCGCCGATCTCGAGCTTGTCGTAGAGGTCGGGCTTGGCGGTCTTGGGCTCGATGATCCGGGCTTCGACCATTCCCGAGACGATGGGACGGAGTTGATCGAACTTGGCGGGGAAGTTGCCTTTGTTCTCCACGACCCAGTTCTTGCCGGACGCGTCACGGACGAAGACGGCCTGCTGCTTGCCCTTCTGGAGGACGATCCTGGCGATGTCGCCGGCCTTGGCGTCGAGCCCGGCGAAGAGAGGCGTCTGGGCCGCGGCTTCAACGGTGGAGGTGGGTGTTCGGCTGGTCGCGATGAAGTACGCGGCGCCCGCGAGGGCGGCGGTGGCCGCGGCGAGGATGACGAGGTGCTTGCCGGTCATGGTGGGCTCCGAAAAAAAATCGTCGGTGTATTCGGGGTGATCAGTCGGCGGTCTTGACGCGTCGGCGCGAGACGCGGTACGCGCCCAGGCCGACGGCGGCGACGGAGACCAGCAGCGGGAGGAGGCCGATGTTGATGAACTTGAGGCGGGTGCCCATCATCTCGATGTCGTGGCGGAGGCTGCTCTTGACGACGCGCAGCTGCTTGCGGGTCTCGGCGTACTCGCGCTGGAGTTTCTCGATCTCGGCCTTCTGCTCGGGCGTGAGGACGAAGGCGTCCTGGCCCTGCTTGTTGGCCTGGAGCTCGCCGATCTTGCGCTGGGTCTCCTCGACCTTCTTCTCCAGTTCCTGCTGCTCCTTCTGGAACTTCTGGTCGGCTTCCTTCTGCATCTGCTCGACGCGGGTGAAGGGGCGGGAGGATTCCTGGCGGGCGCGGACGGCGATCAGGTCGTTGCTGCCGCTGAGGTTGTCCAGCGTGTTCATGATGACGTCGCCGTTGTCGCCGAATTTCTGGGCGAGCTGGCGGCCCAGGAACTCCTGGAGACGGACCCACATGAAGTCCGCGGCGACGTCGACGTCGGCGAAGAGGACGACGTTGATGGGTTCCTTGCTCTCGCTGAGGAATCCGGCGGAGGCCTTGGCGGCGTCTTCGGGCTTCTCGCCCTCGACGGCGGGGCGTCCGGCGGGGAACGCGCTGCGGACGCGGCCGCCCAGGCGTGCGGCGATGGTCAGGGCTTCGGAGCCGGGGACGTATTCCTTGAGGAGGGCCTTGGGGTCGGGCACGCCCATGATCATGGCGGTGGGCATCATCATGGCGCGGTCGCTGGTTTTGGCCAGGGGCGTGATAGTGGCGGCGAGGCCGGGGGTGGGGGCGTCGGCGGCGGCGTTGGGTTCCTTGCCGTCCTTCTTGGAGGCCTCGATGGGCTTGGCCTTGATGACGCCGGGGGTGGCGAAGTTGATCATCTCGGCCTGGCCGGTGATGGGATCGTCCTTGGTGATGAAGGGGGGCTTGAGCTGGAGGTAGGCGAGGTACAGGACAGGCTCGGAACTGCGGCCGGAGGTGACGCGTACGGAGTTCGCGAAGTCCGCGGCGAAGACGTCGGGCACGATCTCCACGCCCCAGGCGTTAAGGAGCTTGTCGAGGTTGCTGGAGTGGTTGGGGGGCATGCCGCCGGGGGACGGCTCACGGTCCGGGTCGGCGTTGGGGTCAACGAAGAAGACGGCGCGGCCGCCCTTCATGACGAACTGGTCGATGGCGTATAGGGTGGCGTCGGAGAGGCCCTTGGGGTGCACGACCATCAGGACCGAGACGTCGTCGGGGACGGCCTTGCAGTCCTTGCCGAGGGAGCGGAGCTCGAACGCCGCCTTGATCTCGTTGGCGATGTACCACGGCTTGGTCTGGACCGGCTGGCGGCTCTGGGGGTCCATGGTGAACCCGCCCTCCAACTGGAGCGTCGAGATGAGGCCGACGACCTTCTTCTTGGGGCTGGCGAGGGAGTTGATGAGCTTGGAGAGGTCGTACTCGAGGAACTTCTCCTTCCGGGAGTCGAAGAAGGGGATCGTTTCCTTGCCGTCGGCGGTGTTGGTGCCGACCAGGCCGAAGTAGAGGTTCTCGCCGGCGGCGGAGACGGGGACGCCCTGGACGCCGGCCTTGACGGCCTCGTCCTCTGACTCTGTGAAGGGTTCGGGGTCGACGACCTTCAGGAGGATCTTGCCGTTGCTGACGCGGGCGTATTCCTCGAGGGTCTCGCGGACGCGCTGGGCGTACGTGGCGATCTGCCCCTGGCCCTGGGCGAGCTTGCCGGAGTAATAGAAGGTGAGCTTGATGGGCTCCTCGGGGCTCTGCGCGATGTTGCGGGAGCCCTTGGTGAGCGTGTAGATGCTGCCCTGGGTGGCGTCGAGGCGGGCGCCCCGCAGGCCGAAGCCGCAGAGCATGTTGACCGCGACGAAGAGCGCGATGAGCAGCAGGACGGAACCGAAGAGAGTGGCGCGGTTGTTCATGGGTTGCACCGGTTCAGGATTTCTTGGACTCGAGGACAACGCCGTTGATGAAGAGGCACACCACGATGAGGGAGGCGAAGAAGACCATGTCGCGGGCGTCGATGACGCCCTTGGCGATCGAGTCGAAGCGCGTCAGGAAGCTGAAGGACTGGATGGTGTCCACGATGATCGGGGGCGCCCAGCCCTGCAGGAAGTTGGTCACGGGGCTGAAGCCGGCGAGCAGGAAGAGGAAGCAGACCACGACGGTGAGGATGAAGGCGATGACCTGGCTCTTGGTGCAGGCCGAGATGCAGGCGCCGATGGCGAGGAAACCGCCGGCCATCAGGAGGCTGCCGATGTAGCCGAAGAAGATGGCGCCGTTGTCGGGGCGGCCGAGGTAGTTGACGGTGATCCAGATGGGGAAGGTCAGGAGCAGGGCGACGCCGGTGAAGGCCCAGGCGGCCAGGAACTTACCCGCGACGGCGGCGGCGCGGCTCACGGGCAGGGTCATGAGCAGTTCGAGCGTGCCGGTCTTGCGCTCCTCGGCCCAGAGCCGCATGGAGACGGCGGGGATGAGGAAGAGGTAGAGCCAGGGGTGGAAGTCAAAGAACGCGCGCAGGTCGGACTGGTTGCGTTCGAAGAAGCCGCCCAGTTCGAACGTGAAGATCCCGGTGAGGATCAGGAAGATGACGATGAAGACGTACGCGACGGGGGTGACGAAGTACCCCGCGAGTTCGCGTCGAAAGACTGGTCCTAATCCGTGCATGGGTGAGAATCCTGTCGGAGTGCTGTTGGGCCGCCGCGGGCGGCGGGGCTCGCGTTTAGCGTGATGATGTGGTGAGTTCGCGGAAGACGTCGTCGAGGCGGCCGGCCTCGACGCGCATCATGTCCACCTGCCAGCCCTTGGCCTTCACGAGGTGGCTGACCTCATGGGCGATCGCCTTGCCGTGGCGGGCGATGACGGTGCAGCGCACCTGGGTGCCGTCGGCGGTCTTGTTGGTGCCGTTGTCCTCGACGGACTCGACGCTGGGGATGCGCTTGAGTTCTTCGAAGACCATCACGCCCGGGGGCGGGATGAGGGCGAGAGTGACGGCGTTGTGGTACTTGCTCTTGGACATGAACTCGGCGGGGGTGCAGTCGGCGACGATCCTGCCGCGGGCGATGAGGACGACGCGCGAGCAGACGGCCTCGACTTCCTCCAAGATGTGGGTGCTGAGGACGACGGCGCGGCCGCCCTTGCCTTCGGCGTGGGCCTTGGCCATTTCGCGGATGAGGAGGCGGACTTCGTGCTTCTGGTTGGGGTCCAGGCCGTCTGTGGGCTCGTCCATGATGAGCACATCGGGCTCGTGGAGGATGGCCTGCGCCAGACCGACGCGGCGCTTGAAGCCCTTGGAGAGGGTTTCGACGGGTTGACGCAGGACGCCGCCGATGTGGGTGCGGTCGACGGCCTTTTTGATGGCTTGCTTCTTGGCTTCACCCTTGAGGCCGCGGACCTGGGCGCAGAACTCCAGGAAGGCCTCGGGGGTCATGTCCATGTAGGCGGGGGCGCCTTCGGGGAGGTAGCCGATGCGCTTCTTGACGGCGAGGGGCTCGGCCTGCACGTCGTGGCCGCAGACGGTGGCGGACCCGGAGGTGGGGGCGAGGAAGCCGGTCACCATCTTCATGGTCGTGCTCTTGCCGGCGCCGTTGGGCCCGAGGAAGCCCAGCACCTCGCCGGTCTCGACCTTGAAGGAGATGGAGTCGACGGCCTTGATTCCGCCCGAGTTGGGGGATCCGAACCACTTGGTGAGCTGTTTTAGTTCGATGAATGTTTGCAAGATGTACGCTCCAGCCGATCAAACTTGGTCAAAAACCATCTCGGACCTAGGGTAGGGAACGAATCGAAGCGCCGGGGCTTGATCGAGGGGAATCATTTATAGACCGAGCGTTGGGAAAGTGAAGGGATTGATAGGTGTGTAGCGTCCGTGCCGCGGGGGCGGCGCGGGGGCCAAGGTATTTCACACGACGGGGGTTGGCGTTCGGCGGCGGGAATTGGATGGTTGATGGGCCCGGGACACTCTCTTCCCGGAGAACGGAGCCCTCTCATGGCCGACCGAACTGACGACCCATTGAACTCGCCGGACCGCTGGTACCGGCTCTTTGAAAGCGGGCCGAGCCCGCACGTGCGCATCGATGTTCCGCCGGTGCGGGACGAGCACGTGCAGACGCTCGCCGCGCGGCTGCACGATATCGCGGGCAAGGCGCGGGGCCGGCTGTGCCTGGATCTGACGGTGGTGGAGGAGTACTCCTGGACCTGGATCAAGGCGCTGCTGGATCTGTCCTCTTATTGCAGCGACCTTGGGGGCGCGTTGTGCTTGGAGGGGATGAACACCGAAGGGGAGGGCAAGTTCAGGGCGAACAAGACGCTGCGCACGCCGCGGTTCGCGGCGGGCCGGCAGCACCAACCCGCGTCGTCGGAACTGTTGCCGTTCAGCGGGCAGCAGGCGACTTACGGCCGGACGGGGTTCGCGACGCGGCGGGGTTTCCCCGCGGCGGCGTGACGCGGCGGATGTCGTACCCATCGCCGGTTCTCTCAATCTCCAGGGTTCCCTTACGCGCTCTGCGTTCAACGCACAGGAGTCACCACCTTGAGCACTACTCAACTGACCGATCACGGCGCTTCGGCGCCCATCGATATCCCTCCGCTTCCCAAGTCGATGATGACCATCGAGGACATCAACGGCATGCAGTTCGTTCGGATTGACTGTCCCGCGGTGCGGGAGCGACAGGCGTTCGCGCTCACGGATCCGCTCTGCTCGCTGGCCGACCGGAGCAACGGACGGGTGACGCTGGATCTGTCGGGCGTCGCGGCGTTCTCGTGCGCGTGGATCAACGTGATCCTGGCGGTGGCGAAGCGGTGCAAGGCCAAGGGCGGAGGCCTGATCCTGGCGGGGCTGTCGACGCAGGCCCAGAGCATGATGAAGCAGATGGGGGTGCACAAGCAGGCGACGATCGCCAAGGCGGCGTAGGGAGGGGAGGGACTGGGGAGTTGGGAGGAGGAAGTGGTGCGAGTCGGGCGGGGCGGCGGGGACATATGCTGTGGATATGGCCAAGCGCGTGCAGCCGCCGATGGATCGCGACGAGTTTGACGAGGGGCCGAGCGCCGAGGATGTCGAGCGCTTCGGCGGTGTGACGCGCCCGTGCCCGGTGTGCAAGGCGGAGTTGTACGACGACGCGGAGCTATGCTGGAAGTGCGGGCACGCGTTGAGCAACCAGCCGCAGGCGCGGCCGGTGTGGATCATCGTGATGGGGGTGATCGCGCTGGCGCTGATCGTGCTGTTTCTGGTGCGGTAGGCCCCGCGCGGGCGGGGCTTACGAGAGCGCTTCGTCGAGGTCGGCGATGAGGTCGCCGGCGTCTTCGATGCCCACGGAGAGGCGGACCAGGCCGTCGGCGATGCCGAGCTTGGCGCGTGCCGCGGGGGGGATGCTGGCGTGGGTCATGATGGCGGGGTGCTCGATGAGGCTCTCGACGCCGCCGAGGGATTCGGCGAGGGAGAAGAGGTGGACGCGTTCGAGCATCTTGCGTGATTCATCCAGGCCGCCCTTGATGACGACGGAGATCATGCCGCCGAAGGCGCGCATCTGCTTCTTGGCCAGGGCGTGCTGGGGGTGGTTCTCCAGGCCGGGGTAGATGACCTTCTCGACCTTGGGGTGGGTGGAGAGGTGGCGGGCGATGGCCAGGGCGTTCTCGCAGTGGCGCTGCATGCGCACGTGCAGGGTCTTGGTGCTGCGGAGCATGAGGAAGCAATCGGTGGCGCTGGGGACAGCGCCCACGGCGTTCTGCACGTACTTGAGGCGCTCGGCGAGTTCGGCGTCGCTGGTGGCCAGGGCGCCGGCGACGAGATCGCTGTGGCCGCCGATGTACTTGGTGCAGGAGTGCAGGACGATGTGAGCTCCCTGCGCGATGGGGTTCTGGAGGTAGGGGCTGGCGAAGGTGTTGTCCACGAGGAGGACGGGGCGCTCGATGGGCTGGCCCAGGGGGCCCAGGGCGTCGTCGCGCACGCCGTGGCCGGGGCCGGCGCGCTTGGCCCACTCATCGGCGACGGCGCGGATGGCGGCGATGTCGATGATCTTGAGCATGGGGTTGCTGGGGGTTTCCAGCCACATCAGGCGGGTGGTGGTGCGCATGGCGGCGCGCACCTCGTTGACGTTGGTCATGTCCACGCGGGTTGTTTCCAGGCCCAGGTGGCGGAAGACCTTGTCCAACTGGCGGAAGGTGCCGCCGTAGACATCGTCGCTCAGGACGATGTGGTCGCCGCAGCGCAGCTGGTGGAGCACGCAGTCCATCGCGGCCAGGCCGCTGCTGAAGGCCATGCCGGTGGATGCGCCTTCGAGGGCGGCGATGTTGGATTCCAGGGCGGTGCGGGTGGGGTTCTTGCTGCGGGCGTAGTCGTAACCGTCCTTGAAGACCCCGGGGGAGGACTGCACGAAGGTGCTGGTCATGTAGATCGGCGTCATGATGGCGCCGGTGGTGGGGTCGGGCGATTGGCCGGCGTGGATGCAGTTGGTGGCGAAGCGGTAGGACATGGGTGGACCCGGATGGAACGACCGAAAATTGGCCGCGGTGGGGGAAAGGCTGTGGAGCGTGACCGTCGCCCGAGTGTAGTGCCCGTGGCCCGCACCGAGAGCGGGGCTACTTCTTGTGCTTCTCGCCGAGCAGATCGCGGAGGGCGTCGATGGCTTCGGCGTGGCGGCGGGAGACGGTGGATTTGTTTTTGCCGAGGGCGGCGCCGACTTCGGACATGGACTTGCCTTCGAGATAGAGCATGCGGACCAGGGCGGCGTGGTCGGGGCCCAGGGCGCTCAGGGCGGACTTGAGGCGGGCGCGGATTTCCTTGTCTTCGAAGCTGGAGGCGGCGGGGGGGCGGCGGTCGGCGGGGTCTTCGCGGGGGGAGTCCTGGTCGCGGAGGCTGCTGAGCAGGTAGACAGCGCCCAGGCGGTCGACGGCTTCGGCGAACTGCTTGGCGAGGTACTCGGGGTCGTCGCTGGCGCTGGTGCGGGCGACGTTGGCTTCCAAGACTTCGTTGGCGTTGGCCTGCTCGGTGACGGCGCGGCGGGCGGCGGGGGGGAGCCAGGTCATTTTGCGCAGGCCGTCGAAGATGGCGCCGCGGATGCGGTAGTGGGCGAAGGTGGTGAAGGAGACGCCGCGGGAGGCGTCGAACTGCTTGGCGGCTTCGACGAGGCCGAGTTGACCGAAGGCGACGAGTTCCTCGTAGTCGGCGTGCGCGGGGAGGGTCTTGGCGATGTTGCGCGCGAGTGCCCTGACGTAGGGCTGCTGCTCCATGATGAGGCGGTCTTGGGGGGTCATCTGGGGGTCATCGGCGGTGGGGCGGAAGGATACGGGCGCTGCCCATCGGGGTTATCACGGGTGGTGGTTCTTGTCGGGCCGCAGCGGCGACTGCCAGGCAGGAACCGGGGCGGGGGGCTCAAAAAACCGGGCGAATTTCAGCGAACCTGCGTGCGGCGTTCGCGTACGGCAGGCGACGCGCCGGTGTGCGGCGCGGCTCGGAGGAGTACCTCATGAATATCACGCTTGTTGACGGTCCTATCAAGTCCAGCCCCGCGTTCTCGCGGTTCGTGCGCGAGAAGGTGGGCGGGTCCATTGCACGGTTTGTCGGGAAGATTGATCGCGTGCGGGTGCACGTGAGTGATGCCAACGGCCCCAAGGGGGGCATCGACAAGGTGTGCGCGATCTACGCCATCGTTCCGGGGGGGAGCGCGGTGATGGTGACGCACGCGGCGGCGGATTACTACGGGGCGGTGGGCGCGGCGGCCCGCCGGCTCAAGACGGTGCTGGGGCGGCGGCTGTCGCGGAGGTGACGCCGCGGGCAGGAACAGAACACACCACCCCACACGCGCTGCGGCCGCGGGATTGACTCCGCAGCTAGCGGCATTTGATGGACCGCTATGCTCTCTGGATGACGCAAGCACAGATCGATCAGTTGGCGCTGGAAGCGGCGATCGAGCAGGCCCGCAAGTCGCTGCGTGAGGGGGGCATCCCCATCGGCAGCGCGCTGGTGACGGGCGAGGGCGTGGTGGTGGCGCTGGGGCACAACCTGCGGGTGCAGTCGGGGGACCCGACGGCGCACGCGGAGACAGTGTGCATCCGCAACGCGGGCCGGCGGCGGGACTGGCACACGCTGACGCTGGCGAGCACGCTGAGCCCGTGCGCGATGTGCAGCGGCACGGCGGTGCTGCACCGGATCCCGCGGATCGTGATCGGGGAGCACACGACGTTCATGGGGCGCGAGGACTGGCTCGCGGCGTCGGGGGCTGCGATCGTGCTGGCGAACGACACGCGGTGCATCGCGATGATGCGCGAGTTCATCAAGAAGCGGCCGGAGTTGTGGGATGAGGACATCGGCATCCCCGAGCGTGGAGGCTCCGGATCAGTTTCTCGAAGCGCGGGGCGAACGAGGCGCCGTCGGTGAGCGGCGAGGAGGCGACGTGGGCGCGGAGTTGGCTGCGCAGGCCGCCGAGGCGCTGGGTGTCAGCGGCGAGTCTGGCGGCGAGGGAGATGTAGGATTCGGGTAAGTCGGCGATGAGGCCGGGGAGGTTGGCGGCGGTGAGGATCGTGGCGCCGGAGCGGGCGGCGTGGGTGTTGCCGCGGAGGGAGATGACGGGCACGCCCATCCAGAGTGCTTCGCAGGTGGTGGTGACGCCGCAGTACGGCATGGGGTCCAGGGCGATGTCGATCTGCGCGTACGAAGCGAGGTGCTCGGTGTAGTCGAGCGTTTGGGGGACGAGGTTGACGCGGTCGCGGGGCAGTTGGAAACGGTCGGTGTGCTTCTCGAAGAGCCTCCGGGAGAACTCGTCGGCGAGGCCTTTGCCCTTGATGAGCAGCCGCGAGTTGGGGATGGCGGCGAGCAGGGCGGCCCAGGTGCTCAGGCAGCGAGCGGTGAGTTTGCCGGGGTAGTTGAAACTGCCGAAGGTGATGAAGCCGTTGTTTTCAAAGGGTGGGGGCGAGGGCGGCGGGGCATCGGCGGGGGGTTCCCAGCAGAGCATAGAGCCCTCGATACGTTCGAGCGGTTCGGGGCCCAGCGGCGCTGCGAGCGGGGGGTCGGTGATGGCGTCGACGATGCGGGCGTCGATGGCGGGGATGCCGGTGGTGTTGGGGTAGCCCAGGTACGTGGCTTGCACGGGGGCGATGCGGGCGGCCATGGCGTGAACGCGGGTGCCGCCGGTCAGGCCGGCGAGGTCGATGAGGACATCGATGCCGTCGGCGCGGATGGCGCGGGCGAGGGCTTCGTCGTTGAGGCCCGCGACGCAGCGCCAGCCCTTGACGAGCGAGGCGAGGGCGTTGCTGGTGGCGTCCTGCGCGGGGTGGGCGGAGTAGAGATAGATCGCGGTGAGTTTGGGGTCGTGGTGGCGCAGGAGCGGGGCGATGAAGCGGGCGACGGGGTGGTCGCGCAGGTCGGGTGAAAGGAAACCGACGCGGAGTTGCCTGGCGTCCGGGCGCGGGCGGGGCGCGGGGAGTTTGGGCGCGCGGTTGGTGCAGATCTCGCCGAAGCGGCGGTGGGCCTCGGCGATGTCGGCGGGGGAGGCGTCGATGTAGTTGAGGAGGAAGGCCCACGCGGCGGCGCGGTCGGCATCGTTGGGCGCGAGGCGGACGGCCTGGCCGTAGGCGCGGGCGGCTTCGTCGGCGATGCCCAGGCCGGCCCAGGCGGAGCCGATGATGGACCAGGAACTGGCGCGGTGGGGTTCGATCTCGACGGCCTGCTGGGCGGCGCCGATGGCCTGCGCGAGACGGCCGGCGGAGAGGAGGCACTTGGCGAGGCGTTCGCGGGCGAGGGCGGAGGATGGGTCGACGTGAGCGGCGCGTTCAAAGAGGAGGAGGGCTTCATCGCCGCGGCCGAGATCGTGGAGGACCTGGGCGTATTCGATGAGGCAGTCGCGCTGTGGGGGATTGAGGTCGGCGGCGCGCTTGAGGTGCGGGAGGGCTTCGGGAAGGCGGCCGCGGCGGGCGAGGGTGAGGCCGAGCATGTACGCGGCGGCGATGTCGTTGGGGCAGCGGCGCAGGTGCTTCACGGCCAGTTCCTCCGCCCGGGGGAAGTCGGCGAGGAGGAGGGCGCGCTGGATGGCATCGAGCGGGCTGACGCGTTCTGCGGTGGCGGGCATACGCAGAGCAGATCGGCCAAGGGCGGGGGAAGGGTGGAGATTGGCGGGGGGCCCTGGTCCCGGAATCGGGGAGGGTCAGCGCAGGGACTCGAGCACCGGGGGGAGTTGGTCGGCGAGTTCGGAGGCGAGCATGCCCGCGCTGGCGCCGGCGCGCTGGGCCCAGCGTTCACCGGCGAGGGCGTGCGCGAGGACGGCGATGCGGGCGACGTTGTAGAGGGAGAGGGGGCTGTCGCCGACGCGGGAAAACTGCGCGGCGAGCGAGGCGATGATGCCGCTCAGGACATCGCCGGTGCCGGCGGTGCCCATGCACGGGTGGCCGTGCTCGCAGACCCAGGTTTCCAGGCCGCTACTGACGACGGTGCCGGAGCCCTTGAGGACGACGATGCAGCCCAGGCGCTGGGCGAGCGCGGCGGCGGCGGCGGGGCGTTGGGCGGGGTCGGTGGGGCTGGCGGTGATCTTGAGAGCGGCGGCGAGGCGCTGGAACTCGCCGGGGTGGGGCGTGAGGACGGCGCGAGCGCGGAAGTCTCGGAAGAGGTCGCGGATGCGGGCGAGGCAGGTGAGGGCGTCGGCGTCGATGACGGTGGCGACGGAATCCTGCTGCACGGCGCGGAGGGTGAGGTGCTCGGCGCCGGTTGAATCGCCCAGGCCCGGGCCGATGACCAGGGCGTTGCAGGAGGCGACGACTTCATCGAAGACCTGCGGGGCCTCGGCGGCGAGGGGTTCGCCGGAGGCGTCGGTGGGCAGGACGATGCCGGTGGCGGACGGGGCGATGGCGATGGCGGTGTTGATGATCGGGCCGGGCACGACGAGCTTGGCGAGGCCCACTCCCGCGCGGAGCGCGCCCAGCGCGGCGAGCGAGGGTGCGCCGATCATGCGGCGATCGGTGGAGGCGCATCCGCCGACGATGGCGACGGTGCCGAACGTGCCCTTGTGGCCGTTGGTCGCGCGGTGCGGGAGGCGTGGCAGTGGGGTGGACATGCGGGTCAGGGTTTGTCGTCGCTCTTGATCTGGAGGCGGCCGAGGACCTGGGCGATGCTGATCATGGACTTGAAGCCGTCATCGTCGTTGAGGTCGGAATAGGCCAGGCAGATGTGGGTGGCGTCGAAGGGCGTTTCGTTGAGCGTGCCGTCGAGGTCGATCCAGCGCGGGGCGCCGTCGATCTCGAGCAGGGCCTGGGCCCACATGTGGTAGCCGAAGATCGCCTCCTGGCCGACGAAGGCGTCGGCGTAGATGAGGCCGGAGGCGGCGCGGGCGGGGATGCCGTTGGCGCGGAGCAGGGCGACGAGGAAGACGCCGTGCTCGGTGCAGTCGCCCTCGCGGGTGCGGGCCACCTCGGTGGCGGTGCCCATGCCCACGCCCAGGTTCTTCTTCTTGATGTAGCGGTAGGTGAACTTGCGGCAGGCCTCGGCCTTCTCCGCGGCGGTGGCGTCGGGCTTGAGGCCCTTGACGGCGCGGGCGGCGAGGTCCTTGATCATGTCGTCGCCGGTGTTGACGGCGGTGGTGGAGGCGAGCAGGGCCTTGTCGGCGGCGTCGGTCTTGGGGGCGGGGACAGAGGTCGCCGCGTTGATGGTGAGTTTCGCGGCGGTGGGGGAGAGGCGTTCGACCTTTTGCGCGCCGGTGTCGGGGAAGTTGGGCAGGTCACCGTCGGGGACGCTGACGATGAACGCGGCGTGCTGGAGAGTGCGGGCGTGTTCGATGGGGCGGTCGGGCTTGACGAAGGTCTTGACGAAGACTTCGGGCGCGGCGTCCTCGATTTTTCCGAGGGCTTCTTCCTTGGTGGCGGCGACCATGAGCATCGACATGCCGCCCATCATGGTCTCGGTGCGGACCATGACGCCCTCGGGGTCCAAGTACTCGGTGGAGGTGACGCCGGGGGCGGCGGAGGAGACGGTGGCGCACTTGGTGGCTTCGATCTTCTTGCCCATCGCTTCGATGACTGCTTTGTCGCCGATGGTGTGGGTGGTGGTTTCGATCTTGAGGCCGGAGGTGGGATCGATGGAGCGGACGACGATTTCCTTGGCGCCGCTCTTGAAGCGCTGGACGACGTATTTGTCCGCCGCGGCGGGGGTGAGCCAGATTCCCTCGGGCCTGGGCTTGGTGGCGTTGGTGACCTGGCCGGACTGGGAGGTTTTGACGGCGACGCCGGTGTCGCTGAATGTGTATTCCTGGACGACCTCGGTCTGGCCCATCTTTTGGATGCTCTTCATGGAGATGGGCTTGCCGTCGGTGGTTTCGACAAACTCGCCGCTCATGGAGATGGAGACGCCGACATCGCCGCGTTTCATCTCAAAGAGGACGGAACTGGAGGAGGTGATCTTGCCGTCGGCTTCTTTATCGAACGCGTGCATGTGGCCGGCGCGCTTGCCGAACATCTCGACGATGTACCAGCGGTCGGTGTCGGCGATGGCGGGTCGGGCGAGGGCGAGAAGGATCAGCAGGATCGCACGGGAGAGCAGGCGCATGGGGGAGGGTATGAGGGGGAGGGGAAAGTGGAGAATGATTCCGGGAGGCATCAGGCATCAGGCATCAGGCATCGGGCATCGGGCATCGGGGAGACATTCCTTGCAGTTGCCCGGGGCTGGTGGCGCCGTCGAAATTTATCGCACGATTCAGGCGTCGGTGGGCTTCGGTCGTGGTTACAGGGGGCGAGTGATTCCCGGGCACCAGCGGCGATCGGCATAAAAGGCGGAAGGCGCCAGGCGAGAGGCGAACAGTTGGAGTTTGGGGGGCGGAGTGGCTGTTGGGCGGTTGCTCCGCACGCCGCGGCGCGGGCTGCGCGGCGGTCATGGCGGCGTTGTGCAATCCCGGTGGGATTGGAGGACGCGCGTTGATGATGGACGCTTCGAGCCTGAGTGTGTTGGCGCGGCGGATCAGCCGCAGCCGCCGGCTTCCCAAGCGGCGAAGAAGGTGGTGACGTCGGCGCCGTCGACACCGCCGTCGGCGTTGACATCGGCGGAGGGGTCGCCGTTTTCCCAGGAGGCGAAGAAGGATGAGACATCCGTGCCATCGATGCCGCCGTCCTGGTTGAAGTCGGCGGGGCAGGGGGGCGGGGGTTCGAGCACGTTGACGAAGACTTTGCCCTGCGCATCGTCATACGACACCGCCGCGCGATACGGGGCGAGCGACTCGTCGACGACGACCGACTCGAAGGCCCCCTGCAGCGTCGTCGCCGAGAGCACCTCGATGGGGCCGAGCGTCATCAGCGTCGCGGGGGGAAGCGCTTGGCAACTGTCGGCGGGCTGGAAGAACCGGACCCTGAGCGTGCCGCCGAGCACCGCGGTCCCGAGCACATCGAGCTTCTGGGCGCGGGGCTGGAGGTCGTCGCACCCGCCGTCGTCGTACACATCCCACTTCCGAGAGCCAACGCCGACACTCAGCGTGCCCCCGGCGGTCTGCGTGAAGCCTTGCGCCATCGTGAGCGTCGAGGCGGCCCCGCTGATCCCGGGCGTGCCGGGAATAACGAACCCGCTGTTGGCGAACGGGGCGGGCCACGTGCCGCCGCCGCCCAGCGTGGCATCGGCGGCGATGATGGTCTGCCGGACATCGAGCACCGAGCCGGGTGAGATGAACAGGGCGTCTGTGTAGATGTCCACGGGGGCGAAGTTGGTGCCGCCGACCTGCAGGACGTTGCCGGTGACGCGGCCGTTGTCGCCCACGCACAGCGTGCCCGTCTGCACGCTGGCCCCGCCGCTGACCGCGAGCGTGCCATGCCCGCCCGTGCCCGGACCGGCGCGGCCCCATCCGACGTACAAGTGTCCGCTGTTGGTCCAGGTGGTATTGGGCCCGGTCACCGACATGGTGACCTGGGTCACGGGAGTCGGTTCGGCGATCGCCGCAAGCGTGGTGTTGAGGGTCGCGCCGTCGGCAACGGTCGCGGTGCTGAAGTTGAGGAAGAACCCCGTGAGCCCCTGGAGATCACCGGGCAGGTCGCAGGCGAGCGTGGAGCCTTGTCCTGTGAGCACGAGGGAAGCGGTCGACCCGAGGTTGCCAATGGTGAGCGATCCGAGCCTGACATCCGCGCCGTTCTCGATCCGCATCGTGCCGGCGCTGATGAAGTCGTTGGCGATGCCGGCGACGTGCCCGGAGGCGTTGATGCGGGCGCCCTCGCCGCGGACGGTCAGGGTGCCGTTGCCGCCGGTGTTGCCACCGATGATGAGGCTGCTGGCAAAGTCGGTCATGTTGAGCGTGGCGGTGCCGCCGATGACGGAGCCGCGGTCGATGGTGACGTTGCCGGTGCCGAACTTGCCGATGGTGATGTTGCCCGAGCCGTAGTGGTCCCAGAGGGAATCCGGGCCGGTGATGTCGATCGTGCCGACCGAGTCGTGCGTGACGCCGAGATCGACGACCAGGGTGCGGAGGATCGAGGCGTTGTTGATGTGGACGTGGCCCTGGCCACCCTGGGTGGCGCCGTCACCGATGCGCAGGGCGCCGAGTTCGACGACGGTCTGATCACCCGGCGGCAGGATGGGGTTGCCCGTCGCCGTGATCGTGGCGGTGGTCATGGGTGCCGCGGCGAGCGAGGTTGAGCCGGACGTTCCGGTAGGGCCCGACGAGCCGACGGTGAGCTTCGCGCCCGGGTTGGCGGTGACCGTGCCGGAACTGTTCGCGCCGCTGGCGACGCGCAGGGTGTCGGTCCGCACGATGGCGTTCTGGTTCACGTTCACGCTCGCGCTGGATTGGTCGCTCCGGGCTACGTGCAAGCCGTGGCCGGCGTTGGGCGCGCCGGCTCGTAGCGTCGAGCCGCTCTGCACATCGAGCGTGGCGTTGGTGCCGGTGTTGTTGCCGAGCCAGACGCTCTGGGCGGTGTTCATCACGCCGTTGGTGATGCGAGCGGTTGCCTGTTCGTTGGGGTTGCGGGCGACTTCGAGCGAGTACCCGCCGCAGACGGTGTTGCCGGCGTTGAGTTGGCCGGTGTTCCCCTGGAGGTCGAACGTCACATCGCCGGCGGAGACGGAGTACGCCTCGACATACAGCGAGGCGGGGTCCACGTGCACGGCGTAGATGTCGGGCGTCACGAACCGCGCGTAGATGTTGTCGCCGATCCCCGGCGTCCCGCCCTGCCAGTTCGCCGGGTCGGAGTAGTTCCCGCCCGAGGGGCCGATCCATGTGTTCTCGGTTGTGCCGGTGCAGGGTTGGCCGAGGATGACTTTCTGACCAGTCCGCAGGATCAGGGCGTATGTTCCGGGATCAGGGCCTGGGATGACGGAATGGGTCAACTCGTAAGTAGACTGACCAGTAGTAATCGGGCTGAGCCCCGCCGCGACCATCAACTCGTCGACATCGCGCCAGCCGCCGCCAAGACTCCAAGTGAGTAACTTGTAGCCGTTGGATGAGTACCCGGCCACAACAATCAGTTGGCCATCGGAGGAGACTCGAACCGATTGGACAGAAAGGGCACCTGTTGGCGGCACCGGAAGCAGTTCCAGCACTCCGTTGACCCATCGAACTGCTTGAGTCACTCCATTGCGATTCACAACTCCGACGATGATGCTGCCATCGGCGGAGAGGTCGCTCCCGAATGCCTGCGGGAAATCGAGCTGCGGAAGGGGTGTGATCGGTCCCGGTGCCGACCATCGCCAAGCATACCTTTGATTTCCGTCGCTGCGGGTGTTCCCCACAACCATGGTGCCATCGGCAGACATTTTCACTGGGTCGAAGACCGGGTACGTGGACCCCGACGTTGCTACCAAATGGTCGGTCCCGTCAGCAGCATGCACAAACTGCTCATTCGCATTAAGGCTGACGGAGAATCGTCCGTACAGGTATGCATCGCCACTGTCGGAGCACAATGAAACAACGTGAGGCCCAAAGGGGTCATTGCTCCGGTAGTGCGACAACTCGGTGTAGCCGGTTGAGGGCTTCCAGACTCCGGTCGAGCTAACCTCCGAGTCAATCACGTGTCCATACCAGTAAGAAGATATAAAGGCCGCTTGGCCGCCGCCAGCAAGCAAGTTCACCCAGGAACCGGAGCCCGAAGCGTGGCTGGACCCAAGGATCACCGTGGGCAGTGTGACCAAAGGCCCGCCGCGCTGCCACAAGCGGTTTTCGATATAGGGTGCCGCGTTTGCTGGCCATTCCAGATCGCGCCCGGTGACCCTTGTGATTGCAACCTTGGTGCCATCGCGAGAAATCGTGTTTTGATACACGTTCCACCCCGGGAAATCCCACCCGAGCGACTCGAGCGCGATCGCACTCTGCCCATGCGCGGCCGCGCCGATCGACATTGCCGCCCCCGCCGCGGCGAGCAACGCGCATGACCGCGCGAATTCTCGTCCCGCCCGCGAAGCCGTCCGCCGATTCGCCGAGCCCAAGCCAACGACCGTTCGAGAGTTCCAATCCTCTGACATGTCTGTTTCCCTTTTCCCGAGCCGTCAGGCAGGCCGTGCTGACCGATGACGATGTGAAGCGCCCAACATGGAGTTCCAACCACGAGTGTGACCCGCCGATACTCAGCAACCCGCCTCCCACCGCTCAAAGAACGCGCCCACATCGGCCCCATCAACGCCCCCATCCTGGTTAAAGTCCGCGGCGGCGTTCCCCGCTTCCCAATCCCCAAAGAACGCGCTGACATCCGCGCCATCGATGCCGCCATCCTGGTTGTAGTCGGCGGTACAGATCGGGACGGAGACTACGACGATAAGCACTTGCGCGTTGTCGTGGTCGTAGACAAGGTCGAGGCCAAGGCCCGGCGGTAGCGGCGGGTACTCGAAGGACTCGAACTCGCCGACGATGTCCGGCGAAGTCAGCACGATGGCGGTCGAGCCCGGCAACATCTGCCCCAGCGCGTCCGGCGTGGAATACCCCGTGATCCGCAGCGTGCCGGCGAGGAATGCCGCGCCGTTCACGATCAGCCGGTCGCTCTGGATGTTCTGGCTTGTCGCCAGTTGAACCTCCAGCCGGGCCTGGGGCGACTGGGTGTAACTCCCGCTGATCGTGATCGGGTGGAAGGCCCGGCTCGAGTCGGCGCCGCCACCCGGCGACACCACCGAGTAGTTCGTGAAACTGCCCGGCCACGTGCCTGCGCCGCCGAAGCCCGCATCGGAAAGGAAGACGAGGTTGGGAATCGCGGCGATGGTGGCGACATCGTCGGCGAAGATCTGATCGGTGTGAATGCCTTCGGGCTCATCGAACGAGCCGCTGCCGACGGTGATTTGTGTAGCATCGACAACGTTATTTGGGCGGCCCGCATCGAAGGTCTGCGTGCGTACCTTGGCCCCATTCAGAACCCGCAGCGTCGTGCCCCGGCTGCTTGAGTTGGACCCTCGAAGACGCAGATGCCCGGCGTTGTTCCACCGGGTGGCCGCGCCGTCGATGGTGATGTGCGCTTCGCCCAGTTCGCACGAGCCGGTCGTCATCAGACCGCCATCGTTCACGAGCAGCGTCGCCTGGCGGGGGATCGAGTCTGAGTACCCATCCACGCGCAGTTCGCGTGCCACCGTGAAGCGAGACCCCGTGCCCGAGATGACGACGTTCGGCGCACTCGTGCCGATCGTGCAGTCAAAGAGGGATGCGAGCGTGCCGCCGGACCCGACGGAGACATTGCCGTCGCCGCCGCGGCCGATGTTGAGGGCCGCGGCGACCAGCCCGCCGCCGAGGTCCTCGCGCGCCTCGACGAGACTACCCGTCCCGAGGACCGAGACCTGCGACGCGTTGCCCCCCCCGCGGAAGAGCTCGATGAGCGAGGCTCGAACGATCCCGCCGCCGTCCACGGTGAGACTGCCGTTGGCGTTCGAGCCGGACGCGACGGTGAGCACCATGTTGTCGCCGATGAGTACCGACGGGCCGTGGACGGTCAAGGTGCCCGTGCCCCCATCGCTGGTGCCGACGCCGATGTACTCGGTGCCGGGTCCGTCGGCGGGGTTGGTGAAGTTGATGGTGCCACCGCCCGAGAGCGTGAGCGACCCGGTCCCCTGCACGCCGATCTCGACGGGCAGGGTCGCGGTGTTGTCGATGGACAGGTGCTGATCCGGTGCCGTGATGGCGATCGTGCCGCTGGAGCCGGGCAGGACGCCGAGCGAAAACTGGTCGGTGGTGAGGGTCGCGCCCGAACCGATCGTCACGGTGGCGCTCCCCTTATCGCCGACCTTGGTCAGCAGAAACTGGCCTCGGCTGTGGATGCCCGACTGGCTCTGGCCCAAGATCGTCATCGTTGCCGATGAGCCTGCACCCGGCGCGAGCGTCAGCCCCGTGCCCTGGACCTCGCCGCCCTGCGCCACTTGGAGTGTGCCCATCGAGCCCGCGCCGTAGCCGACCGAGATCACTTCACGCGATGACCCGCCGCCCGAACTGTCGTTGTCGATGATCCCGCCCTCCCCGACGGTGAGCGTGCCGGAAGAGTCGATTCCGGCGCCGATCCACGCCTCGGTCTCGATGGCGAGCGTGCCGCCGCGGACGGTCAGGGTCGAAGAACTGTCCTGTGTCCCGGCGACGCGCATCGAGTACCCGTCGCACCCGGGCGTCTGCACCGCGTGCAGAGACATCGGGTGATTGAGCACCAGCGTGGGCCGCGAGAGTGACCCCACCGTCACCAGCCCGGCCAGGTCGAGCGATTGATCCACGGTCACGGTGTAGGTGCCGGTCTGATCAAAGACAGGGATCGCGGTTGCCCCGTTGGGCGCTGTGCCCGAGACCCAGTTGGAGCCGCTCGACCAGTTGCCGCTGGCAGGGTTCATCCAGCGGTTCTCGGTGCCCTCGACCCCGATGGGGATGCGCCAGAGCCGGATCCACCACGCGGCGGGCTGACCCGCGAGCGTGCCCAGGACGAAGACCTCATCGGCGATGACCTGCCCACCGCCGACGCCGCCGACTTCACCCACGGGCGCCATGCCCAGTGGCAGCGTGAAGGTCATCTGGCTCGTGTCGATGCCGTAGTCGTTGGCGAGCACCTGCGTCAGCGGCACCGCGCCGCTGCCGGGGGTCCAGACCATGACGGTGCCTGTGCCGTCGGTGCTGGTGCTGCCCAGCAGAAAGTTGGCATCACCCGAGGCGTACCACGCGGTGAATCCTTCGAGCGAAGGCACAGCCTGGCCGACCCCGTTCACCCACCGCGTCGGTGTGTTGTCGCTGCCGCCGTAGGTGACTTCGGAGCCGACTGGGAACGGACCGGGGTGCGTGGTCCTGTGCGCCAGGTACGCGAAGGAGGTTGTTGTGCCCGCCAGAGGAGACAGCACGGTCATCGTCGTGCCGGATGGGGCAGGGCCATACGTCGCCGCGCGGAAGCCAGGTTCCCCGCCCTGCCAGTTGATGACGATGGGATCGCCGGCGGCTCGCGTCGCGCCGAAAATCCAGTTGGCGCTCTCCGAACCCACCGGCCGGTCTACCGCGCCGGAGAACGAGCCGCGAAACGCGACATAGCGCGGCTCGGGGTAGGGTGGTTCGAAGAGTTGTACGGCACGACCGCCGGGGGCCAAGAACAGCACATGATAATTGGCAAGACGGTCATAAACCCACGACCCGGCGGGTCCGTCGAGTCGAACCTCGTGGCGGTAGTTGCAGCCATTGCCGCAGCAGAAGCACAACCCACTTCCCGGTCCTCCAATGAGCGTACATCCGGTGTTACCATCCCAGTGTCGACACTCGTCTTCCAAACCGCAACTGGTGAACACGTTGCAGTAAGCAATTCCGACCACCGAAACCGCATCCACCGGCTGGCCCCAAGGGGTTTGGGGGTACCCACATGGTTGATAGTTCCCCGGACAGTTGTAAGTCGCCCGGTTCGTAAGTTGAGCGGACCCCGTCAGCGGCGACCACGTCTTCCATTCGAACGTCACGAGGCTCAAATGCACCGGATGGTGCGTCCACCGCGGGAACCGCACCCCGTCACCGCCCGCGCCGCTCAGCGCCGCCGTCAGCGGCTGAACCCGGCTCCTGAGCACATCGGGGGTGACGACTGCGGGCGCGGGCGTGATGATCGCCTGCACCACCTCCGCCGGCGCCTGCACGATCCGGGCGCAGCGGGTCTGGGCCGCCGACTCGCCCGCCACGACGAAGCAGACCGCCGCCCCCGCCGCGGTCAACATTGCCCGCCGATTCATCGAAGCCAAACTAAAGTCCTTTCGAGCGTTCCAATCCTGCAACATGCGTATCTCCTGTATTATGAGTCGGCGGTCAGGCCGCGCGCAGACTGATGATGATGTGCCCAATATGAAGTTCCAACCGAAGGCTCCGCCCACCGATACTCAGCAACCCGCCTCCCACCGCTCAAAGAACGCGCCCACATCGGCGCCATCCACGCCGCCATCCTGGTTAAGGTCCGCCGCGGCGTTCCCCGCTTCCCAATCACCAAAGAACGCGCTGACATCCGAGCCGTCGATCCCGCCATCGCAGTTGAAGTCTCCGATGCAGATGGTGAGGGTGGCGGGGTCGGAGGTCACGCTCGCGCAGGGGTTCGTGATGGTGCAGTCGTAGACATCGGCATCGGAGAACTGGACATTGGTGAGCGAGAGCGTTGCGGTGGCGGCCGTGGGGTTGGCGGCGGTGTCGATCGGCAGGCCGCCCTTGCGCCATTGATACGCGACGCCTTCGGAGGCGGTGACTGTGAGAAAGACATCGTTGGATGTACACGCGAGGGCATTCTCGGGCTGCATCGAGAACTGCGGCGGTGAGTGGACTGTGAGGATCGCGGCGTCGCTGATGATCTGTTCGCCGCAGGCGTTGGTCAGGACGCAGCGGATCGGGATGTTGGGGTTGTCGTCCTCGTAGAAGAAGGCCGGGTCGATGGTGAGCGTGAGGTTCGGGGTCGTGGCGCCTTCGGCGGTGTAGTGGGATCCCAGTTGATCACCGTTGAACCCGTCGTTGATGGGCCCCCATACCAGACCGTCGCTGTGGCGGAACTCCTGCCACTGATAGCCGGTGGGGAGACCGAAGGCGTCGGGTGCTGTCGCGGCAACTGTGAAAGCGACGGCGCCATCAGTGCAGGCTGTCTGGCTCGTCGGCTGCGTCTGGATGGTGGTATCGCAGACGGGCGGCAGAAACGTGACGAGTACTTGCGTGGGTTCGTAGGTGAGTTGGACGCGGTTGGTGGGGAAGCCGGGGCCGAACTCGACGGCGTTGAACGTGCCGGAGACCGATGCGGCGGAAAGGACGGGCAGCGTTCGACCGACAATCCACGGCGGCTGGAGAGACGAGTACTCCTCGCTCATGCCGATCGTCCACTCCGTCAGGCGGAGCGTGCCGGCGAGGTGAGCATTGCCGGTCACGCTCAGGAGCGACCCGATCGGCCCGATTGCTTCACCGACGGCCCACACTGCGCACGTTGCGGCCACCTCCAGCACAGATGACGGATGTTGGACGAGGTTGCCGTCGATGGTGAGGCGTGGCATGGGGCTGTTGCCGTTGGCGATGACGGCGTCGGGCACGACGATCTCGCCGAGCGAGTCGAACGATCCCGCCCAGGTGCCGTGGCCGCCGATACCGGCGGTGACGCCGAACGAGATGTCGAGCCCCGGCGGGTTGAATGTGCCGCTGGACATGAGCGTGTCGCACTGGATGTCGGGCGCGAGCAGAGGCGTGCCGCCGACGAGGATGGCCGGGGGGCCGGATGTACTGTTGATGAAGTAGTTGTCTCCCAGAGCGAGGCGGTGCGTGCGTACTTTCGCGCTGTTTTGCAGAATGAGTCGTCCGGCGGCGGCGGGGTCACCGTCGACGCCGACGGTGAGGGTGCCGCTGACGTTGAGCACCTCGCCGGGCCCCGAGAGCGTGAGTTCGCCCGACAGCCCCCCGCCCCCGCCGACGGCGATCGAGACGTCGCGGCTGGTCATCCGGGCCCCGGCCTCGATCAACATCTTGCCGCCCGCGGGCGGGTCGCCGGCGACGTAGAACCTGCCCGAACAGTCGAGCGTGCTGCCTGTGCCCGTGAGCTTGATCACCGGATCGCCGAGGTACGTGTTGAAGGCGATGCCGCTGGTACACTGGACCTGGCCGCCGGAATCCACGAGCAGGCGAGCGCCTGTGGGGGTGCCGCGGATCTCCAGGCCGTCGTTGGACGCGAAGGCGTCGGCGCCGGGGCGGATCTGCTGGAGGATGGCCCTGTTCTTGACGTGGACCTCGCCGTCCATCCAGTTCTCGCGTCCGACGTGGACCGAGCCAAACGTCGCGCGGGCGCCGTCGTCGATGAGGAGCGCGGGGATGGTCAGCGGGACGGTGTAGGTGCGGCCGACGTTGAGGACACTCCCGGCGCTGCCGACGATGCGCGATCGGAAGAGCGGGTTGCCGGGCTCGTGCCCGACGATCTGGACGCCACCGGCTCCGGCGGGGTCGGTCGCTCCGATCGACAGTCCGCCCAGGGAGGACGACGAGAGGTCGATCGACGCGCCGTTGGTGACAAAGATGCGGCCGCGGCCGGTCTTGCCGGCGTAGAGGTTCTGTGTCTCCCCGCCGAGCGGTGTCGCGAGGGTGAGCGATCGGCCCGGCCCGTCGAGGTCCAGTCGGCCGGAGTTGCCCGTCCCGTTGCCGATAGTGATCTGGCGCAGGCCCGTGATTGTGCCGCCGGACCAGTCGAGGGAGCCGTCGCCCTTGTCGGCGATGACGAGTGACTCAACGTCGAGGGTGCCGCCGTCCATCGTGATCGTGCCGCGGGTGCGGGGTTCGGCCCCGAGGCGGATCTCGGTGGCGCGGACGAGCCCGCGGTCGTGGAGATTGATGGTGCCGAGGGTGGTGGTGCCGCCGGGTGGCGGGCTCTGTGCGCCAAGGAGAATCTGCGAACTCGACCCGGACGGAGTGAGAGAACTCACGCCCTCGAAGCTGCCGGTGAGATTGATGGTGCCCTGAGCGCCGGGGCCGTTGCCGACCTTGAGGGGCGTGGCGGCGGAGTATTGCAGGGTGCCGCCGTTGGTGAGGTTGATGGTGCCGAAGCTGTCGTCGCCGCGTGCGAGGCTGATGCTGGGGCCGCTGGTCTGGAGCAGTTGCCCGTGACCGTCGACGTTGACGATCCCGGTAGAGCCGCTGGCGTAAGCGACTACGAGGCCGCTCTGGGTCCGCAGCGTGCCGAAGGTGTCGACGGCAAGCGTGGCCTGGCTGTTGGTGCCGAAGCCGACGGCTACCACCCGGTCGCAGAGCATGTTGCCGAAGAGCGAGAACCCGGCGGTCATGCTGGTGTCACCGATGAGCAGCGAGCCGCCGATGGGCACGCATTGGTCGGTCGGCGAGGAGAGCGTGCCGTCGGAGACGATCAGGTTGAGCAGGCCCGAGTACGCGCCGATCGCGCCGACCATGCGTCCCGCAGGCACGCGGACTGTGGTCGGCGCGGCGAGATTGAACACCGCCCCGGCGTTGTCCGTGGGCCGACCCGACGGGCTCCAGTTGCCGGCGGAATCCCATTCACCGTTGCCGGCGGCGCCGCTCCACGCGGAAGTCGGAACCTCGCACGGTGTTCCGTTGATCACGATGGTCGTGTCGACGATTCCATCGGTGACGCTCGCTAGCTCGAATGTGAATTGGTCGTCTTGAACGACTTCAAATGTTCCGGTGTATCGATTGTTGCTGCCGACTACCTGTCGCTGCCAGAGCAGCGTGCCGTTCTTCTTGATGAAGACCATGGGTTGACCGGTAAGCACCTGCGAGAAGTTGGCGTCGAGATGGACAGAACCGCGGAAGTGCGCGCTGGTCCACCGGACCGACGCATAACCGTGCCAGAACACATGGCCCACGGGGATGGTGT